>CAZESH010000176.1:0-8809 GCA_964514665.1 uncultured Caryophanales bacterium | reverse complement strand
GTCCGGAACAGCTCGTTTATGGCAGCTTCTCCGTCTACGGCGAACAATGCCGCGAATCCGTAGGAAATTGGCAGACACAAGACGATCCAATGAAATCGTTGTATTTCCCGGCGACCGAAAAAAAGCCAGACAGCCAACCAAATATAAAGCACACCGCCGCTAAGCAGGAACCACCGTTCGAGCATAAATCCGTTTAATAAAGCTCCAAACCATAAATAGGACGTCATCATTGCAAAGGCTGAACGGTTCAAATCTTCCCTCCCGTTTTTCATGTGGTAGTTTACATTATAAATAGTTTATGTCTGTAATTTCTGTAGTCCCCGTCACAAAAGTGGGAATTTGTAGAAAAAAAAAGAAAAAAGCCGGGAAAACGGAAATCCGTTTCTCGACTTTCTTGCTTCTTTCCTGTTTTAATTGGACCTCAAGCCTGCAGCCGCCTGATCCGGGTATTGCCCTGTGAATGATTGTACAGTTCCGCGTAATAGCCTTTCAATTCCAGCAGCTCCCGGTGCGTGCCCGTTTCCACGATGCGGCCTTCGCTCATTACCAAAATCCGGTCCGCATGCATGATCGTCGACAGCCGGTGGGCGATCACGAGCGTGGTTCTCCCCTCGGAAACGACATTCAGCGCATTTTGAATCAACTGCTCGGTATGGGAATCAAGATTGGCCGTGGCTTCATCCAAAATCAGAATTTTCGGCTTAAACACGAGAATCCGCGCAAACGAGATCAACTGGCGTTCCCCCGCCGACAGGCCGCTGCCTCTTTCCGACAGATGGGTTCCGTATCCGAGCTTGAGACGCTGCACCATCGGGTCCATGCCGACAAGGGCGCAGGCCTGCATCACTTCCTCTTTGGCAATCCGCTCGTCGAACAGACGCACATTGTCGACAATCGTGCCCGAGTAAAGGAAGGGCTCCTGCTGCACCAATCCGACGACATGATGCAAGGTATGCTGGGGCAGGCGTCGGATATCGATGCCGTCGATCAGAATACTGCCTTTGCGAACATCATAGAAGCGCGTCAAAAGATTCATCAATGAGCTTTTCCCGGCCCCCGTCGTGCCGACGATGCCGATGAATTCTCCCGGCGTAATATGCAAATCCAGATCGTGCAGCACATCCCGATCCGTGTTGTAGGAAAAACGGATATGATTAAAATCGATTTTGCCTTTGACGGAATGGACTTCCAGCTGTTTGGCGCTTTCCGGATCGGGATCGCGGACCTCAGGTTCAATGGAGAAAATCCGCCACAGGCGATCCATAGAAACGATCGTCGATTGCAGCGTATTCCACTGCTGGGTAATCTGGTTGATGGGTTGGAAAAACTGCCGTATATAGCTGATGAAAGCATAAAGTACACCGAATTCCAGCTTGTGATGAAACACCGCAAGGCCTCCGATCCAGACGACGAAAGCGACCGAGACGTTGCCGAGCATATCGAAGGAACGGTTGAACATGATGCTGGTGCGGACCTCCTGCAGATTGGCCCGCAAATATTTGCGGTTCCTGGCGGAAAATTGCGAGAACTGCTCCTCTTCCTGGTGGAAAGCCTGAATCAGGCTCATGCCGGCCAGGTTCTCGGCGAGAAAGGCGATCAAACGCGACAACCGCGACCTCGCCTGCTGGTACGCGCTGCGCAGAAAGGAGCGAAAGACGACGGCAATGGCAGCGATGATCGGGAGCAGGATCATGCAGTACAAGGCCGTGGTTGCGTCTAGGCGAAACATGAAAACGATGATCAGAATGAGCATTAATCCATCACGCACAAGACTCAGGAAAACCTGGGTGAAAAACTGGTTGATCGTTTCTGTGTCGCTGGATTCATTGGTAACCAGGCTGCCGATCGGGTAGCGATCGAAAAAGGACATCGACAATTTGGAGACGTGGCTGAACAAATCTTTGCGCAGCTGGGAAACGATGCCCTGACCCGCCTTCTGCAGCAGGATGGCCTGCAGGTAAGTAAAGATGAAGCTGACCACCGCCATAAACATATAGATCAAGCCGAGCAATACCAGTTTGCTTACCCCTTCATTGCCTTTGAGATAACCGTTGTCGATAGCGATTTTAACCAGATAAGGCTGCATCAGGTCGGCGGAAATCGCCAAAAACGTGCAGAAAAATACCGACAGAAAGACCATACGGTATGGCTTGGCATAAGCCAACATGGCGCGAAATGCCTTTTTGCGGTTTTCAGGGGAAACGTCATATGCACTGCCAATCTCTTCCTCGCCTGCCGCCTTGCGATCAGCCATGGTAAGTTCCCTCCTCCTGAATGGCATAAAGCGAAGCGTAAAAACCGCCCAACCGCATTAATTGCTCATGCGACCCGCGCTCCGTAATCCGCCCATCCTCAAGCACGATGATCTCGTCCGCATGCTTCACCGCGCTGATGCGATGGGCGATGATCAATGTCGTTTTGCCTTTTCTCGCCTTGCGCAGATTGGAGATGATGCTCGTTTCCGTAACGGCGTCCACAGCGCTTACGCTGTCGTCCAGAATCAGCACGGGCGCATTCTTGATCAGCCCGCGCGCCAGGCTGGTGCGCTGCCGCTGCCCTCCGGAAAGCGTAACGCCGCGCTCGCCCAGCTTGGTGTCGAAACGCTCGGGAAATTCCATGATATTCTTGTGAATTTCCGCCAGGTTCGCTGCCGCTTCCACCTGATCATGGGCGGCATCGCGTTTGTAAAAAGCGATGTTGTCGCGAATCGTCGTGCTGAACAAAAATCCATCCTGCGGCACATAGGCAATCTGCGTGCGCAAGCTTTTCAACGAAAGGTCGCGGATATCCTTTCCATCGATAAATATCGAGCCCCGCGGCGGTTCATAAACCCTCAGCAGCAGTTTGACCAGAGTCGTTTTTCCGCTGCCGGTGCGCCCTACGATCCCCAGCGTTTTTCCTGAAGGAATGCGGATTTGCAAATTTTCCAGCGATGTCAGATCCGTATCCGGATAAGCAAATGACAAATCGCGGATTTCTATATCCGCCGCCTCGGCTTCTATCGATTCCGGGCTTTCCACCTCGCGGATATCGGGTTTCACGTCCAGCAGCTGGTTGAGTCGATCCACCGAAGCGCGCGCCCGCTGCATCGTGTTGATGACGTTGCCGATTTGCTGCAGCGGATTGACAATCATCCGCAAGTACAAGGTCAAGGCGACAAAATTGCCGATCGACATAGAGGTGCGGGTCGTCACGATGCCGCCGAAAGTAATCGCCAGCACCAGCGACATCGCCCCGGCAAAAGGCAGAAACGCTTGAAACAATGCGGTAAGCCGCACCAAACTAAGCTGATTCTCGCGGATTTGCTCGACCGTATCGCCAAAGCGCTTTTGCGCCATTTCTTCGGCCGCGAACGTTTTGGTCACGCGAATGCCGCCGAACTGCTCCTCCGCGGATTCAGTCATCGTCGCCAGCGCCTCCTGCACCTTGCGGGAGCGACGGCGTACAATCGGTCCGAAATGCACCACAAAAAAAGGAATCGAAAGCAGCGGAAGCACGCAAATCGCAGTCAAATAAAGGGGGATGCTGCTGAGTGCCATCATGACCAAGACCGAAACGAGCAAAATCGAAGCGTTCGTCATTTGGTTCAGGCTGTTGGCGATCGATTCGCGCACCACCTGAACATCGTTGATCACAAAGCTGAGCAGCTTTCCGATGCCGTTTTTGGAGAAATAGTGCTCGCTTAAGCGGGAAAAATGACGAAACATTTTTTGCCGCGTATTGAATTCAAAAATTCTGCCCAAACGGTGGTTGGTAAACTGCCCGACACCGAAAAGCAGGCCGTAGCCGACTCCGATCTCAAGCAGCGTCAGACTGTAACGGACGATGCCTTTCTCCGTCAACCCGTTGCGTTCGAGCTCATCGGCAAACAATCCCAGCACCTTGGGGAAGAACGCGTAAACCACGTTGGCCGCAGCCATGCAGGAAACGGCGAATACGTACAAGAACAGATGCGATCTGATATGACTGTAGAGCAATTTCCGACCTTTCAATCGGCAACACATCCCCACTGTAAAAATTAAAACAAGTTTACAACGTTGTTTTTATAACATCCCTATCATAAAAGTTGCCGCCCCGATACGCAATCGCATAAAAATACAATATCAGCGCATATTGGCGGAGAAAAAGATGAAAAAAAAAGAAAACCTATCGTATTCGAAGGTTTTCGGTATTATCTTTCCCTTGTAAAAAATGGCTTGTGCATATTCAGTTCAGACAACGGGAAGGCGGACCTCAAACAGGCTGCCCTCGCCCGGCTTGCTTTCCGCCCGGATCGTACCGTCATGCCTGTCGATGATCGATTTGGTGATGGAAAGGCCGAGACCGGCTCCTCCCTGCTTGCGCGTACGCGACGAATCCACCCGGTAAAACCGTTCGAAAATGTGCGGCAGATGCTGCGGATCGATGCCGCTGCCGTTATCCCGCACAGTCAAAACGGCTTCCCCGGAGTCTTCCGCCAGCGTCACGCTGATCCGCCCGCTTGCGGGATCAGTATGCTTCACGGCGTTGGAAAACAAATTGAGCATCACCTGCTTGAGCTTGTCGCGGTCAAAGCGGCAGCTCATCCCCGGCGCAAGGGAAAACAACACACTGCGTTGTCCGGCCATGGCGCGCAGCTGCGGAATCATCTCCTCGATCACTTGGTCCAGATTTCCCGGCGACAGTTCAATAACCGGCGCACGGTCAAGCTTGGCCAACAGCAGCAGGTCTTCGACCAGCTTGTTGATCCGTTCGGATTCTCCATACAGCACTCTGAGCGATTTCTCCAGCTGTTCCGGATGCTTGAGCGCTCCGCGCAAAAGCACTTCGAGGAAGCCGTGAATCGAGGTCAGCGGAGTCCGCAATTCGTGCGAAGCGTCGGCAATGAAACGGCGCATTTGCTCCTTGGCTTCCTTTTCCGCCAGAAACGAAGCCTCCAGCCGTTCCAGCATGCCGTTAAAGGATTGCGACAAACGGTCCAGCTCCAGCTGTCCCTGCCGCACCTGCAGACGTCCATCCAAATTGCCTGCGTCAATCCTCTCCACGGTCCGGACCATGTTAGACAGCAGCACCAATGTGCGTTTCAGCACCGGCAAAAAGGCGCTCAACCCGACAAGCAGGGCAAGCAGGGCCAAAGCGAGGAAAATCAACAGCTGCCGCAGCAACACTTCCTTTAATTCATTCGTTCCGGTACTAACCTGAAGCAGACCTTCAATATGTCCGCGGGGGCCGACCGGCAGCAGCACCACCAATTGCTCCGCTCCCTGCTCGTCTTTCACGATCAGATAATCCTGCCCCGAACGATCCTGCAGCGCCCCTTCAAGCTCTGCGGGGGAAAGCCGGGGAACGGGCAAGCTCTGGGGAAAATCACTGAGAATCTGATAATTTCCGTTTAAATCGACAAAGGCCAGTCCGGAGCCGGGAATAAAC
The DNA here is from genome assembly GCA_964514665.1 of uncultured Caryophanales bacterium. Classification (GTDB taxonomy): domain Bacteria; phylum Bacillota; class Bacilli; order Paenibacillales; family KCTC-25726; genus CAZESH01. The sequence goes on along the minus strand of CAZESH010000176.1, from coordinate 3,400 downwards.
AGCATCGGCCGTTCGGGATGCCGATCCCCATTCTTAAATTGCAGAGAAATCCACGGCTGTCTGGCAATGTTCACAACCTGACTGTGGATGCTGTCCGCTTTATTTTGGTATATAAAATGCTTCATCAACAAATATTGCAAAAATCCGATCAGCACCAGCAGCACGGAAAGAATGATCAGCGAGCGCGAAAGCAGCTGATAACGCAGCGACCTCGGCAGGAAAAAGCGGACAATCCACTCGCGCCAGCGCCTCATTTCAAATCCACCCTGTATCCGGAGCCGCGCAGCGTGCGAATGATCTTGTGATCGCGGTCATTGAGCTTTTCCCGCAAAGAGCGGATGTACACCTCCACAATGTTCTCTTCCCCTCCGAAATCGTAGCCCCAAACTTTATCCAATATCATCGCTTTGCTTAGGACGAGCCCGTGATTGATCACGATAAATTTGAGCAGTTCATATTCAGTCGGAGAAAGCTCCAGCACCCGGTACTCAAAGCTTATTTCTTTGCGGCGGTCGTCGATGCGGAAAGGGCCGGCGGCAATTTCCCCGGATAAATGGGGAAACTGATTGCGGATCCGTGCATGAATACGCGCCAGCAGCTCCTCGAAGCTGAAGGGCTTGCTCACATAATCGTCTGCTCCAATCGTCAGCCCTTTTACTCTGCTGTCGACTTCTTCCTTCGCCGAGAGCATGATGACCGCGATATTCTCCGTTTTTTTCAGCAGGCGGCACACCTCGAAGCCATCCATCCCCGGCATCATCACATCCAGTACGGCAACATGCGGCTGAAATTCCCGGGCGATCGTGATCGCGCTCATCCCATCCTGGGCGGTGCGTACCTCAAAGCCTTCGTTTTGCAAACCCAGCTCGAGAAATTGGAGAATGGCCGGCTCGTCATCCACCAGCAATATTTTCATCCCTTTCAGCTTGGACATAGCGATCCCTCCAATCTTCATCATACATCATTTCGCATTAAAACGCCGTTTGATCCTTTCATTATCTGTTTCTTGCCTGAATCAACCCTGAATATTTCCTGAGAGCCGGCTGAATACCGATTTTCAGCAAACGCTCAGCTTATGTTCAAGGCTGTTTCAGGAAACTTGGCGATAATGATTCCATAACTTGAGCCAATACAAATTTCCGGGAGGAAAATATCATGTTTAATAAATCCAAATGGTTAAAATGGAAAATCGGAGCAATTGGTGCACTCGGCATCTTTTTCATGTTCAATCAGGTGAAATCGACGCCCGCATTCGAGCATGCCGTTGCCGGTCAAACCGCCGCCGCGAACAATCAAACGGAACAGCAGACGCAAAGCCAAGACAGCATCGAAAACTGGCTGAATGCGAGCGGCAACGATCCGTTCGCGTCTTCCACCGTACCGAACTATAACGACACGAATAGCCAATTGCCATCGTTCAACACGCATTCCCATACCAGAACCGGCCGCTCTTGACGAGCGAGTGCTGCCGAAAATTCTTGAAGGAGCTGATCGTCAGTGACCACATTTATGCTTCAACTTCCCCAATGGATGTTAATTCGCGGTTTCGGCCTGCTTTCCTTCCTGCTGCTGACGCTTGGCATCGGGCTGGGCATTGCCATCGGCTTTCGCTTCTGGAGCGGAAAACGGAAGAAAACGATCTATAAGCTGCACATGATTTTTACAATTTCGGCAATGGCCATCGGTATGCTGCATGGCGCCATCACAGTGATCGACACCTATATGCCGTTTTCCTGGAGCGAGGTGCTGATTCCTTTTACCGCAAAGCATTCTCCGCTTTTAAATGGATTCGGTACGCTGGCAGGCTACATCATGCTGATCCTGATCTTCACTACGGACATCCGCAACAAACTGAAGTCGAAGCTGTGGTATTTGATCCATCTGCTTTCTTATCCGGCTTTTATCATGGCTTTCATCCATGGATACTATCTCGGCACGGACAGCAGCCTGCCTGCAATCAAATGGATGTACGGTTCATCGCTGCTGCTGATTTTATTGTTGACTCTGATCGTCGCCTTCAGTCAGGCGAAACCGGAAAAAACCGCTCACGGACAAGCAAGACGGCTGAAGCATAGCCCGGAAAAAGCCGCTCATGGACAAACAAGACGGCTGAAGCAAAGTCCGGGAATAGCCCCAAATGGACAATCAAAGACTGCTGAAGCGCAGCGCTGAGTGAATTTGTATGGGTGAAATGCTTTGAAGGAGGTGATGTGCATTTTAACTGTCGGATCAGATTGAAATTCGCAGAAACATATCTAAATTATGAATCATGAAAAGAAAGGTGAAGATGAATATGCATAAGCTTGGTAAACAATTACTTACCGGTACGCTTGTAGTCGGATTATTGGCGGGAGGCGGCTTGGCCGCTGGCGCCCTGAAAGCCTCTGCAGCCACTTCGGCGAATACTGAAGCACAAGGCCAACAGATGCAGGGCGGACCCCATTGGGGGATGAAACGAGGAGGAGACTTCGCAATGCGCGGCGGCAATCTTGTCGAAGAAAGCGCGACTGTGCTCGGCATCGACGCCAGTGCATTAAAAGACGAGCTGCAGCAAGGCAAAACCCTGGCCGAAATCGCCAAAGCGAAAGGGTTGACCGAGGAAGTTTTCCTGCAGAAGCTTGAAGCCGCGGAAAAGACGCGAATCGCTTCAGCGGTAAGCTCCGGCAAAATCACCCAGGCTCAGGCTGACAAGATGCTCTCCGGTCTGGCTGATCGCTTGAAGCAGCAGATTGAAAACAATCACCCGCAGCATGATATGCGGGGAGGCCGCCGCGGAGGACCGTGGGGAGATCATCAAGCGTTGGCGAAAGTGCTGGGCATGACGGCCGACGAGCTGCAAACTCAACTGCAGTCTGGCAAATCGTTGGCCGAAATCGCCCAGGCCAAAGGAATCAGCGAGGATCAACTCATCACCAAGATTAAAGATGGCATGACCGACCAGTTGAAACGTTTTGTCGAGCAAAAAGGCATGCCGGGACATATGCAGCCGCCGGCTGGCCAACAAAATAACGCGCAATAAAATAAATTTACAGCCGGGAGCGCCGATATCAGGCGCTTCCGGCTTTTTTCTATCCCACGTACATTCAAAAACCGGGAACTAAATTTCGCCTTGCACCCTGTCTGCGGCCAGTAGTTCGTCCTCCACACAAGCTGCAATTCCATTTTTTCGGCATTGGAGCGCTGATTCGCTCTCGCCCGGACTGCTGCAATTTCGATTTTCGACATAAGAGGCTGCGCTATCCGTGTTCGCCTCTCCTCCTATGCCGATTTTCGGCATTGCGGCGACCGCCTATTTCCACCTGAAAATGGCCATTCATCGCTATTTTTTAAGTTGCGGGCACATTTCGAGCTGTAGACCTCGCAAAGATAGCTGCTTGGTCGGCCCACTCCTATCGTTGCC
>CAZESH010000175.1:0-8844 GCA_964514665.1 uncultured Caryophanales bacterium | reverse complement strand
TTTAATTCATTTTGCCTGCATATAATTTCAAATTCCACCCGTTTGATTTTATCCGGAATCATGCCGCGTATATTTTCCCATTGATGAAGAATCCGCTCCTGCTCATCAGACGGCAGCTGCTCCCAATCGAGCGTCAGCCTCGGCAGCCGTATACCCAGCCTTTCATCCAGCACAAACTCGCAATAACCAGCATTCATTCCCATCCATCCCTCGCCATGCATATAGTTACTTTATCATGAGTAAGTTGCCAGTGTCACCCTTGTTTTCATAGCTTTTTTTCCCTTAGCATCAAGGCGGGGCAGGCAATAATAGATTTCATCCTCAGTGACGGGAGTCTCTAAAAAAGCGGGTTACCGGCGAGTCAGCTTGAGAAGCTCGCTGGAGCCGGGCATGAAGGGCAGATAAGAAGCAGATCTTTCCATTATAACGTCCGATTCCGCCAAATCCTTTTGCAGCCGCTGCAGGTGAGGGTAAAGCTCCCATTTGAGCGACAGCAGCGGGTATATCCGCACCTCGCCTTGCTTGCCGCACACCCGCATCAGCTCCAAAATCGCCGCTTTATGAAAATCATAATCGAATTGCTCGTGATACAAAAAGAGAAAATGACTGCACAGCACAAGGGCAAAGCTTCCATCCGCAAACGGCAGCGAAGGCAGTTCTGCCGGTACGTATCGAAGGCTGCCGTGCGCTTGCCCATAATCGTCAAGAAACACGCGTAAAGCGCGTTCCCGGCTGCTCTTGTGGTTTTCCAACGAGCCATAATAGTCCCAGATGAATTTATGCGACAGGCGGGAAAGCTTTTCCGTGGAGACTTCAATCTCTCTTTCCCCTTCTTCTTTTAACCGCATCGCTTCCATTGCGTACTTGGGATCGGCTGCTGCGGCATCATAGCCGCGTTTGTTCGCCTCGGCGGTGAAAGAGGATGCGCCTCCGGCGACATCGAGAATCTTCCCGCGACTCAGCAGCCGCTCCGACAAATCAAACATTTTCTCGTACTCGGAAAATGATCGGCAGGTCATGGCCACACCGAATTGCTCATACACTTCCTCATCTTTTCTCACTTGCTTCACTCTCCTCGGCTCATCTCATTTCAGATTGCATCATTCCTTGCGATATAAGAAAATGCCATCCGAATAATTGAAAGTTTAGCACAGCATTTCCGCTGTCCGCAACGGTTGATTTCGCCATCGACTTCAGGTATCGTAGGGCTAGGATACAAACAGTGAACGAAGACAAGGAGCTGAAACAAATTGGTCAAACCGATCGAAATTTACAAAAAAGATAAATGGAATATGCTGCATGTAGAAATTCAAGGAAAGCAAATTATTGTCCGGGAAATATCCGACGCTTGGGGCGAGGAAAGCCATCGTTTTATCAGCCGTGCGGAAATGATGAATTGGGTCGATCATCGCTTTTCCAAAGAAAAATTCGAAGGTGCAGAAGAGGAAAGGGAACAAATCATTGCATCGTTCAAAAAGCTGTAAACGCTGCAGATCTGATTTTTATGAACGAATGGGAGTGCTGCAATGAGCAATACGGAAATTTATCTGATTTTCATCATCGCTGCGTTTACACTCGCTGCCGTCGTGCTTTTGAAAAAGGATGCGATCGAGCCGAGAATCCGCCGTTTTCTGGCCATCTTCACCTTGATCATGGTCTTGTCCGCTTTCTTTTTGATTCTTTACATCTTTTTGCACGGCGTGTCATAGGATGTTTTTATGAAATTGCCGCACATTGAATTATAATAGAATAAGAGCAGCCGGAACATAATAAATGGGAATATACACCGACGCAAGTCATGCTGCGGCGGTAAAGGAGCGTGAAATTTGTGCGGCTTTTTCCCATTGTCCCGGTTTTGCTGCTGCTGGCAGTCGCCCTTGTTCCGGTCGCGGCGCTGGCTGATCAGAACGTCACATCACATCAACCCGAATTAAGGAGGAATTCCATGAGTCAGCTGCTAAAACGCTCGGAAGTGCCCCAAGAGGATCGTTGGAAACTGGAGGATCTTGTCCATGATCAACAGGCATGGGATCAGGAGTACGATCAGGTGATCAACAGACTCGACGATATTAAAGCCTATCAGGGAAAACTGCAGGACAAAAAATCGGTAAAAGACTGCTTTACGCTTGATGATGAAATATCCTTACATACGGAACGGCTTTATGTATACGCCAATATGAAGCATCATGAGGACACTGCCGACCCCGTCTATCAAGCGCTGTCCGACAAAGCGCAGAAATTAAGCGTAAAGGTCAGTGAAGCGACTTCGTTCATCACCCCAGAGGTGCTGAGCCTGCCGGAGGAAACCTTGAAATCGTTTATCGCCGACCCCGACTTGAAGGATTATCACCAAACGTTGAGGGAGATGCTGCGGCAAAAGCCCCACGTGCTGTCCAAGCCCGAGGAGTCGGTATTGGCACAGGTCGGCAACCTCTCCCAGTCACCGGGAACGATATTCGGCATGCTCAATAATGCGGATATGAAATTCCCCGTGATCAAAAATGAAGAAGGCGAGGATGTCGAGCTTACCCACGGAAGATATATCCAATTTCTGGAAAGTAAAGATCGCGACGTTCGCGAGAACGCCTTCCACGCGATTTATGAAACTTACGCCAAGCAGAAAAACACGATTGCTGCAACCTTAAGCGCCAACGTAAACAAGGATATTTTCTACGCAAACGTAAGAAAATACCCTTCCGCGCTGGAAATGTCGCTGTCCGGCGACAACATTCCAAAGGAAGTGTACACGAATCTGATTGATACGATTCACGAAAGCCTTCCGCTGCTTCACCGATATATGAAGCTTCGCAAAAAGCTGCTGCATGTCGATGAACTGCATATGTACGATTTGTTTGCACCGCTCGTTGACGAATTCAAGATGAAGATCTCCTACGAGCAAGCCAAAAAGACGGTGGAGGAAGGTCTAAAGCCGCTTGGCAGCGATTACCAAGCGATTCTCGACAGCGGCTTCACCAAAGGCTGGATCGACGTATACGAAAATCAGGGCAAGCGCAGCGGAGCTTACAGCTGGGGAGCTTACGGCACGCATCCTTATGTGCTGTTGAACCACAAGGACAACTTGAACAGCATGTTTACGCTGGCGCACGAAATGGGACACGCCATCCATTCGTACTATTCCGATCACAGCTTGCCTTACCGCGATGCGCAGTACACCATTTTTCTGGCGGAGGTCGCCTCAACGCTCAACGAATCGCTGCTCATGCACTATATGCTCGAGCACAGCAGCGATCCGAAGGAAAAAATGTATCTGCTTACCTACTATCTCGATCAATTCCGTACCACCGTATTCCGCCAAACGATGTTCGCCGAATTCGAGAAAATCATCCACGAAAAAGCGGAGCAGGGCGAATCGCTTACGCCCAAGCTGTTGTCGGACATCTACTACGACCTGAATCTGGAGTATCACGGCGACGACATGACGGTAGATAAAGACATCGCCATGGAGTGGGCGCGCATTCCCCATTTCTACAACAGCTTTTATGTTTACAAATACGCTACCGGATTTTCCGCGGCGACAAGCTTCGCCAAACAGATTTTGGAGGAAGGGCAGCCGGCCGTCGATCGTTACATCGGCTTTCTGAAAAGCGGCAGCAGCGACTATTCGATCAACATCCTGAAAAAGGCCGGCGTAGATATGTCATCCCCCGAGCCGATCCGCCAAGCGATGGACGTTTTCAAAGGCCTGCTCGATCAACTGGAACAATTGGCCGGTTGACCAACCGAATACAAGTATTTCGAGGGGGACTTCTGTTTCGGGTCGACGGCTTTTCTGCAAGGATGCGGAAATGTCCAGTCCGAAATAAAGTCTCCCTCTGAATTTTTCATGACTATGCACGGCAATCGCATATGCAGCCGGCTTCGGGCGCGCACTTGGAGGCTGCAATGCCGAAAAGCGAAATTGCAGCCGACTTTGGCGGGGACTGCCTGCTTTTTTTGTCCTTACTGCCCTTCTCCTTTTGATAGTTTTGTCAGTTATGCTATGATAATGTCAGTTAAACTCGAAGGAGATGGAATCCGTGAGAATTCAGTGGACATTGATTTTCGCACTTATCTTTGCTTTAATCATCGCTTTGTTTGCCGTATTTAACGTTGAAACCGTTCCGGTCAATTTTATCGTCGGCGTCAGAAGCCTGCCGCTCATCCTGATTATTCTCGGCTCAACCTTGTTGGGGGGGCTGATCATCGGCTTGTTCGGAATTGTTCTGCAGTATCGTTTGCAGCGCAAGGTCAAGCAGCTGCAAAAGGAGCTCGAACAATTTAAGCAGGCCGCGCAAACGGAGACGGAAGAAAATCCGCAAACTCCGCAAGATCAGGCTAATGTCGGCGAAAAAGCAAATACCGCAGGCGATCCGACCGATGCAGAAATTTCAAAAACGACTGACGGAAACGGAACGCTTTAATTCATCTCAGCCAAATGAGCGAAGCCAGGATGGCCACAGCTCCGCCGATGATCGAGCTGAGTGCATTGACCGCATCATTGTTCATCCAGCTCCAGCCTCTCAGCGGAACGGCCTTCACGCCGCAATGCCGCATTTTTTCCACCTCTTGGCCGCACACGGAACAGCGATGCATCCGCTGCAGAAAAGCGCCGATCAACGAATCGGCGATCGATCCCGCTATCCCTGCAAGCAAACCGATCGACAAATACATAAACCAATCCCATGAGGCCGTCCCCCCTGAAAACGGGGAACGGCCTGCAAGCGTTAACCCCCAGGCGCACAATCCGATGAATGCGCCGCCAAGCGCAGTCGCCGCCACTCCGAGCCCGGTGATGCCGCCGGAGGTTCCTGCTTTCACGCGCTTGCCCGTTCGGATCGAAAGGGGCAGCGTGCGGCTCATGCTTCCGATTTCAGTCGCCCATGTGTCGGCGTTAACAGATGCCATGACACCGATAAAAAACGCCCATAGAGCGCTGATTTCCCAAAAATGATAAACGATGCAGACGACAGCCGCAATGCCGCCGTTGGCAAACACTTGTCCGGCATCCCGCCGCGAGCCTTTCTCATATCCGCTTTCCGCCGCCGCTTTCCGCCGTTTCTTCCATTTCGAAAGCAGGCTTGACGAAATAAAAAAGGCAAGCAGCACACCAAACCACGGAAGCGATCCAAAACCATAAAACAGCACCCCGACAGCGAATGCGGCGGGTGCTCCGCTTGCGGACAGGGCGTGCAGCCGGTATGCCAAGAAGGCAGCCGCCAGGCTGGCTGCGGCGCCGATCAGCCATTGCTCCATCATTCATCCCCCATCTCGCCATCCAGAAGCATATCCGCTGCTTTCAGGACAACAGGGCAATGATCGCTGCCGGTAACATGAGCATCAATCTGCGCGTCGGCTAATGCGGGTGCAAGTCTTGCCGAGGCGAGAAAGTAATCGATTCGCCATCCGACATTGCGCTCTCTCACCTTGGGCATTTGCGACCACCAGGTGTAGGCATCCGTCCGATCGGGGTAAAAATGCCTAAAGGTATCGATAAATCCGGCATCCAGCAGTTGGCTCATCTTGGAGCGTTCTTCCGGGGTAAAGCCGGAATTGCTGCGATTGGATTTGGCATTTTTAAGGTCAATCTCTTGATGCGCCACATTCAAATCACCACAAACGATAACAGACTTATGGGCGTCCAACTGCAGAAGGAAGCTGCGAAACCGTTCTTCCCACTCCAGTCTATATGCCAACCTTGACAAATCGCGCCTCGCATTTGGCGTATATACATTTACAAGATAAAACGTCGGGAATTCCAGTGTAAGGATCCGCCCCTCGGGCTCTTGTTCATCTTCCAAGCCATAGCGAACGGAAAGCGGTTTGATCCTGGTAAATACGGCGGTCCCTGAATATCCCTTTTTTACCGCGTAATTCCAATATTGATCATACTCCTCGGCGCATTCCAAACGTATTTGTCCATCTTGCAATTTCGTCTCCTGAACACAGAAAATATCCGCGTCGATTTTTTTAAAGTAGTCGTTAAATCCCTTATTTACGCACGCCCTTAAACCGTTAACATTCCACGATACCAGCTTCATTGCCGTCCATCTCCTTGCAGCGACGAGAGTTTCTCCTTAGCAGTATATCACAATCCGAATATCGCAAGCAGACGCGACTCTTGGAGGAAGCTTGATTAACAGGTTTTCTCGGAGCATTTTCCTGGATCAGCTTGCGGAAATCCTTAAAATCCGCGATTTGTATGCCGACCGAAACCTGCAATAAATGCAGCATGCGCAGTCTAAAATTTGACGATGCATGAACCCTGCGGCTTTCCTTCATAGAACAGCTCCAGACGGTCGTTGTCCTGAAGCGCCCCTACCCCAGCAGGTGTTCCCGTATAAATCAAGTCTCCTTCATCCAGACCGTAATTTTCCGCACAGAAAGTCACAATCCGCTGCAAATCGAAGATCATCTCTTTGGCCTGTCCGCTTTGCACCTGCTTGCCGTTGATGCTCAGCGAGAAAACGGCTTCCTTCAGCTTGTCCCAGCCGGGATACGGAATAAAGTCCGTTATCGCCGCAGCATTCTTAAAGCCTTTGGCCGCCAGCCACGGATGGCCCTTGCTTTTGAGCACGCTTTGCACATCGCGCAGCGTAAAATCGATGCCGAGCGCCATTTGCTCAATTGCCTCGTCAGCATGCATGCCGTCATGAAACGGCCTGCCGATCCGCACTACCAGCTCCGCCTCATAATGAATCTGCCGCCTGCCGGAAGGAAGCTGCAGCATTTCCCCATTCATGCCAGCCAAAGCATGCGTCGGTTTGCAGAAAATCATCGGTTCCTGCGGCACATCATTTCCAAGCTCGGCAGCATGAAGTCCATAATTGCGGCCGACGCAATAAATGTTTCGTGTGCTCTTCATTCGATTAAGCCTCCAATTTGAAAATTATCCAGAATCCCTCGCTATTAACTCGGCTTCAAGCGTGATGCTGCCCGCCTGCTCTCCATTCGCCGCCTGCTTGAGCATCAGCACGGCCAACGCACCCAGCTGGCGGCGGGGAAAATCCACCGACGTCAATGAAGGAGAAGTGAGCGCGGCTAGCACCGTATTCTCACAGCCGGTAACAGCCAGCTTCCCGGGGACGGAAACAACCGCTTCCCGGCAAGCAGCCAGCACGCCCAACGCCATCATGTCATTGGCGCAGATCAGGGCGGAAAAGGGCAGTTGGCCACGCAGCGCTTCATGCATGACCTGATAAGCTTTTTCGTAATTTCCACCGCCGTACAGCACGCTGCTGTGATGAAAAAACAGCTTTTCAAACTGCATCGCTTGCAGAAAAGCCTGAAAGCGCTGGGTGTGATGATGCGACAATTGACCGTTCGACATAAAACCGATGCTTTCGTGTCCGGCATCGCGCAAACGCCGGATCAACTGCCGCATGGCATGCACCCAGTCCACATCGATATAGGGAATTTCCTTTCTGTCCCATACCGGTTTATGAATCGACAGCAGGGGAATTTTCTGCTTGAGAAAGTGGGATACGGTCGTATCCTTTAAGCTTTGGCCAATCAGGATGATGCCGTCGCTCCTGCCTGTCAGCTGCGTCTTGAGCTCCTCTTCGCGCTGCGGCTGAAACTTGGAAATTTGCACGGAATAGCCTGCCGTTGCCGCGGCCTCTTCGATATCCGTCAGAATGAAAGCTTCAAACGGATTTTCCAGGTCGTTCAGCAGCACCGTGATTTGATTGGTCCTTCGCATCTTTAAGGAACGCGCCGCAATGTTCGGATGATAGTCCAGATCTTCGATCGCCTGCAGCACTCTTTTGCGGGTTGCTTCCCCGACCTTTTGCACATCATTCAGCACATAGGATACGACCGCAACGGAAACTCCCGCGCGCTGCGCAACATCTTTTCGTGTCACCAAGCCAGTCACCCTTTTCCAATTTCGCTATTTCAGCAGCGCGTTCATCAGTGTACGAAGCTTCGGTTCCACCGCACCGGGGATGAATTCATGGCCGAAATAACGGTAAATCCCCAGATCTTTGGAAGCGTTCAAATGATTATACACGGCAAACACCGTAGACGGAGGTGTGATTTCATCCACCAAGCCGATATTGATCCGCACATGGCAGTTGATTTCCGGAGCGAGATTCATCACATCAAAATAGGACAACGTTTCCTTGGCCTGCTCCTCGATCTTGGGATCGGGATTTTTGCGGAAATAATCGTTAATCTCCAAGTAAGGTCCGGTCGGCGCCATATCGATCGCTCTTTCGAAATGTGCGAGGTATGGAAAATCCGCCACCGCCACCTTGACCAGTGGAGACAATGCCGCGGCCGCCACTGACAATGCACCGCCCTGGCTTCCGCCGGTAACGCCGATTCGTTCCGCATCGACTTTGTCCATCGACGCCAGCACCTCAACGGAGCGTACCGCGTCCATATACACGGCGCGATAATAATATTCCTCCTTGGACAAAATGCCCTTGGTCATCCATCCGGCCGTATTCCCGTGGGAAGTAACCGTATTGTCCACGCTGCCTCCCTGCTGTCCCCGGCAGAGCATATGCAGCACGGCGTATCCGTGCAGGGAAAGCTGAACCGTGTCATGCAGGTTGCCGTCCATCGCGTAATTGTACCCATGATAACTGACAATGCCGGGCAGCGGCCCGTCGGAATCGGGGACGGCCAACCACCCCTGAATGGTTGAATGTTCAAAGCCCGGATAAGTGATTCGGTATACGCTGACCCCTCTTACAGGATAATCGTATGGGGTAAGATCATAAGTAACCGGAACGGTTTTCATGCGCGCGGAGGTTTCCTCCCAGAACGTTTTGAAATCAGGTTTGCGGGGTAACGCCGGCTTGTATGAGCATTCTAAGCAGTTTGAGGGCAATGTTTGAA
>CAZESH010000174.1:0-8853 GCA_964514665.1 uncultured Caryophanales bacterium | reverse complement strand
GATCAAGGTCGTGGTCTGGGCGGGCAGGCTGATCCCCGACATCACGCCATAGGCCAGCAGCAGCACAATCAAAACGGGAATCGACAGAAAGCCTGACAGCAAGCTGAGCCAGAAAGTGAAAACCACCAATCCGACACCGTATGAGGTTGCAACCAGAATCGCTTTGCGCGTGAACCGCCGCTGCAGCCTGCCCCCTGCGATTGCCCCCAGTACGAGCCCTCCCGTAATCGGCAAATAGAGCAGCCCCTTTGACGTGATCGGCAGATGGTACAAGCGGTCCATCAGGCCGGGCAAGAATACGAGATAAATATAATAGCCGTAAAATTGGGCAAAACCGAGCAGCAGCACGGAAAAGGAAGACCGATTAGCCACAATCGCCTTGAACTTGGCAAAAGTGATCCGCTTCGCGGACGCTTCCTTTGGCAGCGTTTCGTGTAGAATCAGTCGGTTGTATATGTAAATCAACAGCGTTGAAACAAGCAGTACGGAAAAAGACCAGTGCCATTCGAAATACGAAGCGATAAAGCTGCCCAATACCGGCCCCAGCACAGGACCCAAGAAAACCATCATTTGATAGATGCTCATTGCACTGCCGCGATCCTTCAAAGGATAAATATCTCCGATTACGGCTGCGGCTACGACGGAGCCGGTGCTGATTCCAAAAGCTTGGACAGCCCTCCCGAATAGAAAAGCATAATAATTGGACGACAGGAGACAAATCAACGAACCGAAAATGAAAAGCAGCAGGCCGGGAAGCAGCACGGCTTTTCGTCCGCGTGTGTCGGTTAAGGGTCCGATGACGAATTGGCTGGTAGCCAAAATAAAAGTGAAAATCGAAATCGTCAAGTTGACCATGATCGGACTCACGGCAAAATAACTGCCGATTTCAGGGAGGCTCGGTGTATAAATGGTCTGTGTAAAAGGCGCCAAAAAAGCCGTAACCGACAGACCAAACAAAATTTTTCCCTTTGCGGGCTTCATCATAAGTTTCCTCCATACCGATTTAAACAAAAGCTGTATGGACACACGAATGTGCATGCCCATACAGCTTTCTCGGCTTCTACTCAAAAGTGACCAGGGCATTCCAGCTTCCGGAGGATTGTGCCTCGGCCCAATATTGTGCCCGGCTTCCTTCTTCCAGCATGCTGAGAAGCATCTCCAGATGCCTGCCGCCCGACTCCACCTTGGCCGCCCGCGCATACTGCGGAATCATTTCCCTTGCGGAGGCATAATCCTGATTCATCAAAAAGTCGACGAATTGTTTATCCAAAGCCCGCTCCGAGCTTGTAGGCTTATTCTCCCGTCCCCGCACCAGGTTGTGGGACAGCGCCCCGCTGGCAACGAATATCGCTTTTTTCCCGCTTTCCCGTAAAACCTTGGCAATCTGCTGTCCCCATTTGTAGGTTTCATCCAAATCGGCAACCAGCGTTACGGACAGGTTGACCACCGGAATGTCTTCATTGGGAACGAGATAACGCAGCGGAACGACGCTTCCGTAGTCCCACACGTAGTACGGATCCTTGAAGCCGACCACCTGCAGGCCCGCATCCTTGCCTGCCTGCACCAAGGCATCGGCCAAGTTCTCATCACCGGGAAAACGATAAGAGACATCGTTGACGATATCCGGGCATTCCACTGCGGTAAGCACGCCTCTATGCTCCGGATTGCAATCCACATAATGATTAAAAGTGGAAGGCCAATGGCAGGAAACCAAAACGATCACATCCGGGTTTATATTGCTGATTTTCCCGGAAACCTGCTTCATCGCGGCTACCATATCTTTTTGATAATCCGGAGATAGCTCCTCATGACAGATGCTTGGCATGTGCGGCACCAAAACACTCATTTCAATCGACATAAAAATCCTCTCCTTTGGTTTTTTTCAATCATTTTTCCGAAATCGGAACCCCGCCTTTGCCCCAATGGGTTTTGGGCATCTCGGTGACCAGCACTCTGATGTTTTCCGGCGGCGCTTCCAGCGTTTCCGCTACCGTATCGGTGATGTTCCTGATCAGTTCGAATACTTTTTCTTTCGGTCTTCCCTCGAGAATTTGCACATTGATAATCGGCATGTTTATCCTCCTTTCATCGATTAATCGACCACTTTAAAGGAAACTTCACCCAATCCGTCAAATTTTCCGCTTACGAAATCCCCGTTCTCAAGCCTGATCGCGCCTGTGATGCCGCCTGTCAGGATGATATCGCCGGCACGAACCTTTTCGCCTTTCTTGCTGAGCATATTGGCCAGCATCGCAACGGAATGGGCGGGATGGCCCAATACTGCTGCGCCGGCTCCAAGCTCCTTGATCTCTCCGTTAATCGATAAAGTCGCACCGACCAAATCCAGTTCGAAGCGGTCCGGTTTATGCAGTGTCGTACCAAATACCACTCTGGAGGTGGAAGCATTGTCGGCTACCACATCGGGCAAGGTGAAATTGAAGTTCTCATAGCGGCTATCGATAATTTCCAGCGCCGGAAGCACATGCTCCGTAGCTGCCAGCACCTGGGCGCCGGTAACGCCCGGTCCTTCGATATCCTTGCCGATCACAAAGGCGATCTCCGCCTCCACTTTGGGATGGATCAGCTCGCTTAAAGATAAGTTCCCGCCGTTTTCAATCAACATATAATCAAAGACATAACCGTAAATCGGATCGTCCACTTTCATTTGCTTCATTTTCGCCTGGCTGGTCAAACCCATTTTCGGTCCGACAATTTTACGTCCGTCACGCAGCTTCTGGTTCACGATTTCCTGCTGGATCAGATAGCCTTCTTCCACCGTCAAATCCGGCTTCATTTCAGCGGTTACTCGTATAACTTCACGCTTTTCCAACTCTGCCGAATGCAAGTAATCGGCAATTTGTTTGTAGCTTTCTTCGGCCATTGCAATCCCCCCTTTTAAACGTTCAAGCCTTGTTTTTGTTTGGAGATTTCCGCGGCCACATCCACGATCATGTCTTCCTGACCGCCGACAATTTTTCTTTTGCCCAGCTCAATCAGAATGTCGCGGGAATCGATGCCGAATTTCTCGGCCTGTTTGCGTGCGTGCAGCATGAAGCTGGAATAAACGCCGGCATATCCGAGCACCAGGCTGTCTTTGGTAATTTCCTGCGGTTTGGGCAAGATAGGAGCTACGATATCCTCAGCGATATCCATCATTTTGTAAATGTCGATTCCCGTTTGGATGCCCATGCGATCGAGCACGGAAACCAATACCTCGGTTTGCGTGTTGCCTGCGCCGGCGCCCAGGCAGCGGATGCTGCCGTCGATCCGGGTCGCCCCTTCTTCGATCGCAACCAGCGTATTGGCCATGGCCAAAGACAGGTTGTTATGCCCATGGAAACCGATATTGCACGACAGGTTTTCCTTTAAAGCACGGATTCTTTCCTTCACTTCATGAGGCAGCAGCGCACCGGCCGAATCCACCACATATACGGAATCGGCGCCGTAGCTTTCCATCAGCTTTGCCTGCTCCACCAATTTGGCGGTCGGCACCATGTGCGACATCATCAGGAAGCCTACGGTCTCCATCCCCAATTCCTTGGCCAAGGCCAAATGCTGCGGAGAAATGTCGGCCTCCGTTACATGCGTCGCAACTCTCGCCATTTTCGCTCCCAATTGGGCAGCCTGCTTAAGCTCGGGCTTGGTTCCGATTCCCGGCAGGATCAGCACGGCGATTTTGGAACGTTTGCATACGGAAGCGGCAGCTTCGATCAGTTCCATTTCGTTGGTCAAAGACAGGCCATACTGCAGGGAGCTCCCTGCCAGTCCGTCGCCATGGGAAACCTCGATAAAGGGTACGTTCGCTTCATCCAAGCCTTTTGCTATAGCGACGACTTGATCTACCGTAAATTGGTGCCGAACCGCATGGCTTCCGTCACGCAGCGCCACTTCTGTGATAATGATATCTCTTTTCATGTCCATGCTTTTACACAACCCCTTTCTTTATACAATCTGCTTTTGCAGTTTATTCTTCGCCCACTCCTCTGCGACTTTGATCGCAGCAGCCGTGATGATATCCAGATTTCCGGCGTATTTGGGCAGGTAATCGCCCGCGCCTTCAACTTCCAACAGTACCGTGATTTTATTGCCGTCGAAGATCGGCGCCTGTTTCAATCTATAGCCCGGTACATAGGACTGAATATACGCAAGCGTTTCCATGATGGAAGCCGTAATTTTCTCTTCGTCAACCGTTTCTCCTTCAACGAGCATGTAAATCGTATCCCGCATCATGATCGGCGGTTCGGCAGGATTGAGTACGATGATCGCTTTGCCGCGTTTGGCGCCGCCTACTTTTTCCAGTCCGAGCGATGTCGTCTGAGTAAATTCATCGATGTTCGCTCTCGTTCCAGGGCCTGCGCTCTTGCTTGAAGTCGTGGCCACGATTTCCGCATAGGCTACAGGCTGCACTTTATTGACTGCAGCCACCATCGGAATCGTTGCCTGCCCGCCGCATGTAATCAAATTGATGTTCTCGGCATCCAAATGCTCGCCCAGGTTGACTGCCGGAACGACGAAAGGTCCTACCGCAGCAGGCGTCAAATCGATCACCTGCTTGCCGATTTCGCGCAGTTTTTTGGCATGGCGGATATGCGATTTGGCAGAAGTCGCATCAAAAATGATGTCCGCCAATTCCGGACGCTCCAAAAATCCCTTGATTCCATTATCAATCGTGACATAGCCCATATCTTTCGCTCTTCTCAATCCGTCCGATTCCGGATCGATCCCGATTACCGTTGTCAGCTCCAGTACTTCCGATCTTCTAAGCTTAAACACCAAATCCGTTCCGATATTCCCCGATCCCAAGACCGCAACCTTGATTTTATTCATTGCAATCTCCTTTCCTTTTGCTTATTTAAAGTAAACGCCAACCTGACCGATATGGGCGAAACGGGCGGTGAAGAGATCTCCCGCCTTCGCTTCGATCGCCGCTGAAAGCGCCCCCGATAAAATGACTTCCCCTGCTTTTAGCCGGATATCAAAGTCGGCCAGCTTGTTGGCCAACCATGCCACACAGATCGCCGGATGACCGAGTGCGGCTGCACCCACCCCGGTATTGGCCAGTTCGCCGTTTTTGAAGAAAGCCATGCCGAGCTGAGCCAAATCCAGCTCTTCGACACGGGTGGGCTTGCCGCCCAAAACGTACAAGCCCGACGAGGCATTATCCGCGATCGTATCCGGCAGCTTGATTTTCCAGTTGGCGATTCTGCTGTCCACAATTTCCAAAGCCGGCAGGACATATTCCGTAGCTTTTAATACATCTAAGGCAGTGACGTTCGGCCCCTTCAAATCTTCCTTTAATACAAAGGCGATTTCCGCCTCCACTTTAGGCTGCAGCACCTTGTCCATGGAAATGGCGCCGCCGTTCTCAACCACCATATCATCCATCAAATGACCGTAATCCGGCTCGCCCACGCCCAGCAATTTCTGCATCGCCAAGGAAGTCAAGCCGATTTTCTTGCCGACGATTTTCCTTCCTGCAGCCAGTTGCTTATTGATCGTTTCCTGCTGTACCTGGTAGGCGTCCTCAACGCTTAAATCCGGGTATTGCTCCGTTAATGGGGCAATGCCTTGACCGTTTGCCCGGGCCTGATCCAACAGGCCCGACAATTCCAGTGCATTTCCTTTAGACAAACGTCCCCCCTCCTTTCCATTACAATTTGATCGTGATATTGGTAAGCTCGGAGTAGAAATCGAAGCTGTGCATGCCGCCTTCTCTGCCGATACCGCTGTGCTTCATGCCGCCGAAAGGCGTTCTTAAATCGCGCAGGAACCAGGTATTGACCCAGATGATTCCGGCTTCGATCTTGCTTGCCACGCGATGGGCTCTCTTCAGGTTGTTCGTCCAGATCGACGCGCTCAACCCATAATGGGAGTCGTTGGCCCGGGCAATCACTTCTTCTTCCGTATCGAAAGGAACCACGGTCACAACCGGTCCGAAAATTTCTTCGCGGATGCAGCGGGAGTTGCGATCCAGGCCGGTAATGATCGTCGGCTCGATATAATAGCCCTTGTCCATGCCTTCCGGACGTTTGCCTCCGGTCAGGATCTGGCCGCCCTCTTCCTTGGCGACTTCAAAAAAGCTGGTGACGCGTTCATAGTGCTCTTTGCCGATCATGGCACCCACTTTTGTCGACTCTTCGAAAGGATCGCCGATTTTCAGTTCTTTCGTTTTTGCAACGAACTTCTCCAGGAATTCTTCGTAAGCGGGGCGTTCCACATAAATGCGGGAACCGCACAGGCAAACCTCGCCTTGGTTGATAAAGCTCGACTTGATCGTCGTTTCCACAACCTCGTCCAAATCGGCATCCGCAAAGATGATGTTGGGGTTCTTGCCGCCCAATTCATAAGACAGCTTTTTCAAAGTGTCGGCGGATGCTTTCATGATCGCCGATCCGGTTCTCGTTTCCCCGGTGAATGAAATAGCGTCGACATCCGGGTGCTCCGAAATGGCGGCCCCGGCGGAATTTGGACCGAATCCGTGCACCAGGTTGACTACGCCGTCGGGAATACCCGCATCTTTACAAATTTGCGCCAAGACGGTTGCCGTCATCGGCGTCCATTCAGCCGGCTTCATGACTACCGTATTGCCTGCCGCCAAAGCAGGCGCAAGCTTCCAGGTCAAAAGCAGCATCGGCAGGTTCCAAGGATTGATCAAACCTACAACGCCTACAGGGCGGCGAATCGCGTAATGAATCGCTTGATCGTCCTGCTGATAAGCTTCCGTCCCCATGGAAATCATGTAGTCGGCGAAGAAGTGAAAGTTATAGGCGGCGCGGGGAATGTCGACCGACTTTGCCAGCCACAACGGCTTTCCTGTGTCGAGGGATTCCAATGCGGCCAATTCGTCGATTCTTTCCAGAATCAAATCCCCGACTTTTCTCAGGACCTTCGATCTTTCATTCAGGGTCATTGCCTTCCAGCGGCCGTTTAAAGCCCGTTTCGCAGCCGCTACGGCGAAATCGATCTCTTCTTTTCCGCCTTCGGCAACCGTTCCCATGACTTCCCCTGTTGCCGGGTTGATATTTTCAAAAGTTTTTTTATTTTGCGACTCCACATATTGTCCATTGATAAAGTGCAGACAATCAATCGGGCGCACGGTCGTGTTTTGTGACATGATTTTGTCCTCCTTTTAGGTTTTCACATAACCATGTTAGCTCTATTTAGTTTCATATACAACATCTTGGTTGCTCTATGCGGAACAAAATGTTTTTTTTGATCTTTTTAAATGAATGCGCCCGATAATATTTCATAAAAAGAAAAAAACAGCCTGTTATATCACTGATGAGAAAACCTCTATCGAGGCTACCCATAGAGGAGCGACCGCGTTTAGAGGTTGGTTTTATCGCCTAATAGAATTTCATGGGGACTAGTGCCATAACTTATAAATTCTATTGTGGTAAAAAAGGCCCATTATCCCGGCGATTTATTTCTACAGGAACATGCTTAAATTCATCGCCGTAATCACAGCTTGATCAGGGTGAATCGTGCGGGAAGCGATTTTCCATTCCGATCCGATTTTTTGGATGCGGTCGTTGCGCTCACCGAAAATTTGTTCAATTTCATGATCCAAAGCTCTGCTGCGCTTATAAAGAAAATAGCTTCTCACTTCATAGACGTCCGGATCCGAAGTCTCTTCAATCATGATATTGCTGATAAAATGCCGCTGGCGCGGCGCCGGATTATTCACCCAGGCGGAAGTGGTATACAGCCGGTTCACTCTTGTCGTCAACGATTTCTTGGTTTCCTCGAAATAGGTCATTTCATCGACCAGGTCATTTACATCCTTGCCTTCCAGCGTTACCCGCACCGGCATCCGGTAGACCAGACCTTCGTCCAGCAGCTCCAACCATTCCTTGTACAGCTGGTGGTCCAGCAAAAAGGCTTCACGATACAGCAGATTGGTGATCTGATTATGGATTTCAAAATTCATTTGCTTTCCTCCTCGCCACTGCCTTTGGAAATAAGTTCAAGCCAATGTTCATGCATGCTTCTCGACAAAGCATCCAGGTAAGTGGTCGGGTAGGCAAGCCCGGGGCCCTGAAAGGACGGGTCCGGCTCCACGCGATCCAAGCCCATCAAATAATTGCTTACATTGTTATAGCTGAGTTCCTTGTCGCGAGCCATTAACCCTTTGCTGGCCTCGATCACGCGCGCCCATATTTCCGTATCGTCCTGCTCCAATGTGCCCGAAGGTCCAAATGAACCGATATATCCTTTGTACGCCGCTTCTTTATATTCCTCCGGCGCTGCCTTGTCAATCATGAACCAGCACCAAACCTCCACTTTTTCCGGACCGATCGGTCTCCACAGCCTGAAATTCAAATAGTTGTGAAGATGTCCTTCCGTACCGTGAATCGGGCTGACAAAAGAAAGATTGGGATAAACCCCTCCCACAAATACCGTCACTCTAGACAAAATATCCACCTGCTCCGGTGACAGGTTCTTATGATACATCGGCCACATCGATTCCGGCGTTCCTTGGAAGGGAACTCTCGCCTGACCTGACTCCGAGGTGATCACATTGATCCCGTGACCGTTCTCGAGCACGACTTGATGCCCATATCCGGCGTAAAACGGATCCTTCGGACTGATGCCCATTTCAACGGTGGATCGGTGGGTAGTTTGCACATGATAAGGATCGGCCATGAAGTTT
Source organism: uncultured Caryophanales bacterium (assembly GCA_964514665.1). GTDB lineage: Bacteria > Bacillota > Bacilli > Paenibacillales > KCTC-25726 > CAZESH01. The sequence continues at coordinate 200 of CAZESH010000174.1, read as the reverse complement.
TCGCTCGTCGCTTTCCAATTCGCTTTGGTGACCCAGCGCTGGGGAACGCCCCTTACTTCCATTCCGCCGTCGCTGCGTCCCAGCATCATTTCCAAATACCATTTCATGCCTCCCAAGGAATCCTCCAATGACTCGGCGTTGCGATCCATAATGGCAAATAAAATGCCTTGAAACATTGCAATCTTAGGAATCACGCCAAG
>CAZESH010000173.1:0-8883 GCA_964514665.1 uncultured Caryophanales bacterium | reverse complement strand
GATGGACCCAATATCGCGGTCAATTGTTTCCGATTCGCGCTGCAGCTCTTGCGTTTGTTTGGCCACGACAGCGGACGCTTGGGTAAGCATTTCCGATGATGCCGACAACTGCTCCAGGGTGGCAGATAACTCTTCCGCGCCGCTTCGCAATAAACCGAGTTTTTCTGTCTTTACGACAGCCGTAACGCCCCCGACAACCCGTCCATCTTCATAGATCGGAACGGCTGTTGAAATATAAGGATATCCATTGATTTCCGGGCCCCGCTCCTCCTGGCAGGGAGAGCCTGTTGTGATCGCTTTATACAAAACGGTATGCGGTATATCTTCAAGCAGCGTGCCGACTTTGACCTTTGAAGCAAAAGCTCCGTCCTGATAAATAATTTTCTCAAGGTCGGCTATGGAAACAAAAGCCGCTTCCGGGTAAGTGTCTTTGAAAATATCGGCGCATTCCACCATTTTTTCAAGTTTGCTTGACATTAACCATCCTCCCTAAATAAAAGCATGAAGCCGCTCCCAGTAAATACCGAAAGCGGCCGTTAAATGATCTGCTAAAATTTTGATTGTAATTTGACCGTTTGAATTAGAAAGGGAATTGACGATACTCTCTTTGCACCGAAACCCATTTTGCGACTGTAAATTCATCAATAATCCACGGATTTCCAAATCTGCCGCTTCCGCTTGCCTTATTGCCCCCAAACGGGATCGTGGGGGTATCGTTTACCGTCTGGTCGTTAATGTGCGTCATTCCGCTTTCGATTTGCAGTGCGAGCTGCTCTCCTTTTTCCAAATCAGACGTAAAGATCGAAGAGCTTAAACCGTATTCGGTTTCACTTGCCAAACTGATCGCTTCTTCGTCCGTTTCCGCTTTAATGATCGTTGCGACCGGTGCGAACAGCTCCGTTTGCGCCAGCTTGCTGGAATTATCGACGTCCGTAAATACATAAGGCGTCAGAACGTTGCCGACAAGACTACCTTCCAGCGCCACTTTAACACCTTCGCGCTTGGCTTCATTAATGACGTTAAGCGCCTTGTCAAGCTGCCGTTCATTGACAAGCGGCCCGATCACGGTATTGGGATCTCTGGGATCGCCGTATGAGAGCGCTTTTGTCCGTTCTACAAACTTCTCCACAAATTCATCGTATTTATCCTTATGAACGATCAGTCGATTAATAATCATGCAAATTTGGCCTTGGTGGATGTATTTGCCGAAGATCGCGGCATCAACGGCCCGATCCACGTCAGCATCCGATAAAACGACAAAGGGACTGTTCCCGCCCAGTTCAAGGATTACGCGCTTGAGGTTTCTGCCTGCAATCTCGCCGATGTGTCTGCCCACTGCGGTGGAACCGGTGAAGCTGATCAAGCCGATGTGCGGATTTGTGATCATGCCGTCGCCGATTTCCGTAATATCGCTGAGGATAACATTGAATACGCCATTTGGAAGTCCTGCATGCTCAAAAGCTTTTGCAAGGATCGAGCCCCCGGATAAGCCGACTTGGATATCGGGCTTGTGCACGACGCTGTTGCCCAGGGCAATGGCCGGCGCAATGGTTCTCATAGACAGGTTCATAGGGAAATTGAAAGGTGAAATCGAAGCGACAATTCCCAAAGGAAGGCGATAAACATGATTGACCTTTCCTGGCATCGTCGATGGGATTTCCTTGACCTGATAAATTTCATCGGCAAAATTAATCGCTTCCTCAAGAACCTCCAAAGTAAGATGCAATTCAACATTTGCCTTTAAAACGGTGCCCCCGGTTTCACGCACAACCACATCCACAATCGCTTCACGATTTTCCTTTAAGTATTCCGCTGCCTTGTGAAGCACGGCTTTCCTTTCGTCCGCTGTACTTTTGGCCCATTCCTTTTGCGCTTTCCGGGCAATTTCGAAGGTTTCTTCCAACTGCTTGGCCGTTGCCAAGCGAACGGAAGTGACGACCGAATGATCAAACGGATTTAAAATATCATAAGTCCGTTCACTTAATCCCTCCGTCCAACTGCCGTTGATAAAGCTTTTGTTTAAATCCTCGTAACGTGTCATTTGCAGCCTTCCTTTCCCGATTTTATTTTGTAAGTGCTTACATGTAATCGTTTGCATTTGATATAAATCCAGATTATCCGAGGGCAGTGCCGGTGACAACGCTTTCGTTCCTCTATGAGGAATACAGTCAAAATTTTTTTGCGGCATGGACGAGAGAATAAAATCAAACCCGGGACCGATGGAAATGATTGTGAAATTAAGCTAATGTAAAGGATATGGAAAATGACAGGACCAAGGGAGGCTCTTATGGATTCGGTTATTATTGAAGCGGATCATCTCGTCAAACGCTACGGCGATTTTACGGCTGTGAACGGAGTGGATTTTCAGGTAAGAAAGGGCGAGGTTTTCGGCCTGCTCGGCCCGAATGGGGCGGGGAAGACGACGACGATGGAAATGATCGAAGGATTGCGCAAGCCGGATGAGGGCACCGCCCGGGTTGCCGGCTTCGACACCCGCAAGGACTTAAACAGGGTCAAGGAAGTGATCGGGGTGCAGCTGCAGTCGACCTCTCTGTTCGATCTGCTGAAAGTAAAGGAAATCGTGCAGATGTATGCGAGCTTTTACAAACACTCGGTGCCGATCGAACCTCTGTTGGAAAGCATGATATTGAAGGAAAAAATGAACGGACGGGTCAAGGAACTGTCCGGCGGGCAAAAGCAGCGTTTGGCCATCGCTCTGGCTCTGGTCAACGATCCGCTCGTGGTTTTTCTTGACGAGCCGACGACCGGTCTTGATCCCCAGGCGCGGCGCACGCTGTGGGACATCATTCTGCGCATGAAGGAAGACGGCAAGACGATCATCCTCAGCACGCACTATATGGATGAAGCGGAAATACTCGCAGACCGCATCTGCTTGATGGATGCAGGAAAGGTGATCGCCCTTGACACGCCGGCGGCTTTGATTCGCAGTCTGCAGTCGGACAGCGCGATTGAGTTCCGCCTGCCGGAGACGGATGCGGGTGCGTCCAGGACGATGGATGAATGGAAGGACATCTTGCAGACGGTGCAAAGCGTCAAGCAGGTCGACGTGCGCAAAGACACCTACGTGCTGTACAACGATGATCTGCAGGCCGCGCTGACCGACCTGATCCGCAAAGCCGCAGAGTTCGATGTCAAGCTGACCGATCTGAGCACGCGCACGGCTACGCTGGAGGACGTATTCATCCACATGACGGGAAGGAGTTTGAGAGAAGAATGAATGCATATTGGCAGCTGACATTGGCTCAGCTTCGCATATTTGCCCGCAATCGCCAGGTGATTTTTTGGACGCTGATGTTTCCGGTGTTGTTCATGTTCATGTTCGGTTACTTTTTCTCCGGAGGCACCGGAAATGCTTTGAGGGGTTATGTGGTCGATCAGGACCAAAGCGCGGAATCCGCGCAGCTGGCCGCTCTTTTTACATCTCCTGACGGATTGAAATTTGAGAAATCCGCAGCAACAGACGGGCCTTTAGATAAGCTTAAACACGGCGATACGGATATGGTGATTGTGATTCCAAAAGGCTATGGGGACGGCCTGAAGCAGGCGGCCAAGAATCCGTCGCAAGCCGCGGTGCAGATTACGGCGTATTACGACGACACCAACCAGATGAAAAAACAGATCGGACTGCTTGCGGCGGGACAAATCACCGATGCCGTCAGCAAAAAGCTGGTCGATTATCATCCCGTGATTACCATTAAGGACCAGGGCATTCAGGCGCTGAAATTGAAATACATCGACTTTCTGGTTCCGGGCATTGTCGCCATGATGATCATGAGCAACAATCTGAACGGCGTGGCCGGACAAATTTCCTCTTGGCGCGAGCGGGGTATTCTGCGACGCATGCAAAGCACGACGCTGCGCTCGTCAACATTCATTGCCGCCCAGATTACGGCAAGGCTGCTGCTGAACGGAATGCAAGCGGTGATCATCCTGCTGATCGGCAATATCTTCTTCGGTACCCAGGTAAACGGCTCTTGGCTGCTGCTGTTGTTCTTCGTGGTGCTCGGTACACTGGCGTTCATGTCCATCGGATTTATTATTGCCGGGCTGGCGAAGAATCCGGAGAGTGCGGGACCGATTGCCGGAATCATCTCTTTTCCGCTGATGTTTCTGGGCGGCGTCTTCTTCCCTATCAGCAGCATGCCGAAGGTGTTTCAGCCGTTTGTCAATGCGCTGCCGATCTCCCATCTCAGCACGGCCTTCCGCCAGATCATGAACGTCGGTGCGGGCTTCTCTCAGGTGTGGGGTCAGGCCGCGCTGCTGGGGGCATGGATGGTCGTGGCCTTTATTGTGGCGAGCTTCACCTTTAAATGGGAGTAAATCCGGCAAAACATACGGTACCGCTTTTGTCTGTTTTGTCTCGTATAGTAATTTCATTCAACAGCAGGGAAGGTGTGGAGACGGATAGTATGGGTTATTTTCTCGACTACTTGAAAGTCCGATACTCGGAAACCGATCAGATGGGCATTGTTTATCATGCCAATTATTTGCCATGGCTGGAATTGGGCAGAACAGAGGCGATCAGGGGAATGGGAGTCTCTTATAAGGAACTGGAACAAAGGGGACTTTTCGTACCCGTTCTCGGCTTGCAAATCGAATATCACGCTCCGGCGGTTTATGACGATCATATTGCGATTCTGACGCGTTTAACCGAACTCGGCAACGTGAGGATGACCTTCTCCTACGAGGTTAGAAGAATCAACGACGAAACGGCAGACCTGCAGCCTCGCGGGAAGGCGGACGCAGCCAAGCTCGCGGAGCATTCCGAGCTGCTGGCCACGGCGGTTACCCGGCACGCCTGGTTGAACGGAGAGCGAAAACCGGTGCGTATCGACAGGGCGGCACCGGAGCTGATTGAAATGTTCAAGATATGGGCATCGCCGCAAAACGGCTTTTAGCTGTTGACTAACGCACATATTTACTTAAGGGGACCAACGCATGATCAGACTTTTTCAGACGCATCGCATTAGACAGGTTGAGGAATTGGAAGGCTTATGGGATTTTCGAATTCAAAGGCGTCAGTCATACCGCAAAGGTATTGTTCGACGGGCTGCAGATTGCCGAACATTACAACGCCTACACTGCGTTTGCTGCGATGGTAATCGATGCGGAGCCAGGCTCGCACGAACTGAATGTACATGTGGATAATTCGTTTTGAGCATTCTTCCTTGCAAGACTACTATACATAATGAATGCGCAAGCGATACGGAGGAAGGCAAGGAGCATTATCGGAGGCAGCTTTCACAGATACGCAAATTGGACGCGAGCCGGCCGCTCACTTTCGCCTCGCATCACCGGGAAAAGGAGCTTTGTTTCGATTTGGCCGATGTAGTTTCCTTCAATCTGTATCCAGGATGGTATGGAGACGAGATACCCGGCGAGCTGTGCGACTTGGCCAGGGGATGGGCCGATAGCTCCGGCGGCAGGGGCAAGCCGATGATTATCAGCGAATTTGGCGCAGACGGATTTTACGGCTTCCGTTCCAAATCGAGAGTGAAGGGGACTGAGGAAAGACAGGCTGATATTATCGAGCAGAATCTCGCTGCTTATGAGAATCGGGCTTATTTGTCGGGAATCTTTATTTGGCAGTTCTGCGATTGCCGGATTACCGAGGGAGACGGCTGGTTAATGACGCGGGCCATGACCAAAAACAGCAAAGGCATCGTGGATGAATACCGTCGGCCCAAACTGGCATATGACACGGTTCGAAAATATTACAAGAAAGAAGTTTAGCTGCATCTTGGTGTCAACAGTATCTGCTTGATTTCGGCTGCCAATACGATTTGGCAGTCTTTTTTTCGTTGCAGACTAATCATGCAAGCACGATAATCGTTGAATGAGTATATTTTTGTAGTCCGGCTAGGGGTCTGTCCGACGAAAGGATTTAAGTGAATATTTATTCGAGGTCATGCAGACAGTGCATAAATCCCCTCAGGACTGACTGAATAATCCTAAACAGCGGAGGCATCTTCGGGAGTCCGTGAAACGGCTTGGAGCTGCCTTTTGTCAAAATATTTTTAATAGTGGAAAAAATAGTGTTAACCAAAAAAAGGAAGTCTAAGTATAATCAATTATGAAAGCGCTTTATCGCTAAATAAAATCGAAAAGGAGGAAAATGATTGATGTACCGAAGAAGCTTGTCCAAGGTCATGATGTCGTTAATGGCGGTCGTGGTAATGGCGGCAGGCATCATCAACATGAACACCAAAACCGTGCACGCGGCCACCAGTCAATTCAAAGGAGTAAACTGGGCGGATGAACGAGACAATTTTGTCAATGGAGTCTTGTATGTATCCGGGCTCAGTTCTTCCGACACCTATTCTACCGCTTCAACCGTCGCCGATCGCGTGGTCGGCCAGCTCTATTCCATTACGGGAGGCAATACGGTTCGCATGCCCATTAACGAACCGACCGTCTCGAATTATTGGGGGACGTACACCGGCGCGATCGACACGGCTCTCGGCAAAGGCAAGGTCATTCTTGCTTACTGGGCTTACACCGGTGGCAAACCGCAAGACATGACCGCCTTCTGGAATATGTGGGACACTGTCATCAACAAATACGGCAGCAACGCCAATGCGTATTTTGAGGTCATCAATGAGCCGCATGGGTACAATGCAACCGATTTGGACAATATGTACAACGATTGGCTGAACCGTTATTCAAGCGTTCCGCGCGGCCGGGTGATCCTGGATGGAACCGGGTATGCCCAGAATGTTTCCGCTGTCGGCAGCGACAGCCGTCTGGACGGTACGTTGCTGGCTGTGCATGACTATTCATTCTTCGCCAGTTATGAGAGCGAAACAGAATGGGCGAACCATATTGCCAGCTATATCGGCAACTATGCAAGCCGAACCATTGCCACGGAGTGGGGCGGGCCGATGAGTCCCGGCACCAAGAACGGCGTGTATTATAATACGATCGACTACAGTATACCAAGCGGCTCTTTCTTCGCGGATTACATCCGTGGAGTCAGCAGCAAGCTGCGTGAACTGGGCATGGGCAGCGTGTACTGGCCCGGCTTGAGAGACGGGGACTGGTACAGCTTGACCTCAAAAAGCGGAAGCGGCTCCAATATTTCGCTGTCTCTCGTCAACGCTTCAGGTCTAATCAGACTTCAGTATGCCTGGGGAATCGGAAACGGCGGGGGCACTTATGTCAGAATCAGAAACGCAAGCACCGGCTTGTATCTGGATGGCATGGGCGGCACCGCCAATGGTTCCAATGCCGGTCAATGGGGCGACAGCAACAGTTACAACCAGCAGTGGATCATCGAAAACGACGGCAATTATGAGAGAATCAAGAATCGTGCCACAGGCTTGTATTTGGACGGTATGGGCCGCACCTCCAACGGTTCCGCCGCCGGTCAATGGGGCGACAGCAACAGTACGAACCAGCAGTGGTCCGTCCTGACCGACGCCAACAATGTGAGGATCAAGAACCGTGCTACCGGCTTGTATCTGGATGGCATGGGCCGCACCGCCAATGGCGCCGATGCCGGCCAATGGGGCGACAGCAACAGTACGAACCAGCAATGGCAGATCATTGCTGCCAACTGACGACGCCAAAGCCCACTCCATCACGATATGCTCATTAGAAAATAATGTTGTGAGGGGAGATTGTTATGCATTTTGCAGGAAATGTTTCCAGGAAAGCATGCTTGCTCGTAATTATCGGCGCACTATTTATGCTTGGACTTAATCAGGCCTTGTTGCCCAAGAGTCATGCAGCCTCCGGCACACGTTACACGATGACGGCTTTTACGAATTCCAGTGAATCGAATATGTATGTTTATCAATCCGGCGATGCCCAGAATTATTGGTTGGTAAAGGGATCTGCCTACACTCCGCCTTCCGGATTGGTTCGTGATCCGAGCATCATGCGGCATACGGATGGAAAATATTACGTTGTGTACACAACAAACTGGACCGGAAATACAATTGGAATCGCATCAAGCGCCGACAGAATCAACTGGACTTTCGTACGGAATATTACGGTTCCTGTTCCGGGCGGGGTAAATACATGGGCACCGGAGTGGTTCAAGGATACGGACGGCACTGTGAATATTATCGTTTCGGTCTCGACAAGCAGCTATACCGATTTCAATGGATATGTGATGACGGCACAGAATGCAGATCTCAGCTCATGGAGCGCTCCCAAGAAGATGTCGGGGCTTGGTCCCAATTATATCGATACATTTGTCGTGAAAGTCGGGGGCACCTACCATGCGTTCACCAAGAACGAGACCACCAAATATATCGAGCATGCGACCGCAACAAGTCTGACCGGGCCTTATACCTTCCAGGGCACCGGGGATTGGGCCGGATGGGGAAATTGGCTTGAGGGCCCTTGTCTTACCCAGTTGGATAACGGTACATGGCGTATTTATTTTGATGGTTACTCGGCGGGCAAATATTATTACAGCGACAGTACGGATTTGCTTCATTGGTCGGCCAAAACGGAAATACCGGGCGGCTTGTCCGGATTTGTCCGTCACATGACTGTTCTTAAGGAAACGGCGGTTAGCAGTTATTTTAGAATATACAACGCGAGCACCGGCTTGTATATAGACGGCATGGGCCTCACCTCCAACGGTTCCAACGCGGGTCAATGGGGCAACAGCAACAGTTACAACCAGCAGTGGACGATCGAAAACGACGGGAACTATGTGAGGATCAAGAACCGTGCCACCGGCTTGTATCTGGACGGCATGGGCCGCACCTCCAACGGTTCCGCCGCCGGTCAATGGGGCGACAGCAACAGTTACAACCAGCAGTGGACGATCGAAGACGATGGAAATAACATAAGGTTCAAGAATCGCGCCACCGGACTGTACCTGGACGGCATGGGCCGCGCTTCGAA
>CAZESH010000172.1:0-8937 GCA_964514665.1 uncultured Caryophanales bacterium | reverse complement strand
AAGGGAAGTTCTCCGACATTTCATGGTTCTAGGTCTCTCAGGTCCTCCCTTTTGTTACGGAAAACAAACTTACCCCAAACAAAAATCCCCCTCAGAACTTAGACTGGCCCATTCACCAAAGTGGGCATCAGAAAGCAAAATTGGAATAGCGACATGCGTATAGTTTGATTTCAAAGCGGCTGCATGGCAAAACCGCCGGAGGAATAATAATCTTCGCTAATCAGGGGGAAGCGGCCGTGCTTGTCCGCCAATATCCGGTACTCCGCCACCGATAGCTGCCTTCTGAGCAGCTTGGTCAAATGACTCCGGCACAATTGCAGCTCCACTTCCGCCGCATACAAAATGGCGGGAGCACCGCAAATTTCACAGCTCTGCAAGTGAAAACGGGATTTCCTCAGTTCCATATTTTTCTCATGCAAATCATTCATTGCATAAGCAATCAGATGTTCCGGACACAACAGCAGTACATGCTTGCCATCATCAATAATCGCCAGCTTGTCCGCTTTTGCTTGCGAACAGTTTTCAATCGAACATTTCAGCAACCTGATCACCGCCCGTTCGTTTCTTCCATGAATATCATTGTAACCCACCTCCGACAAAAAAGCTGTCACAGTTTGTAGAAAAAAAACCGAAAGCCCACCCCAAAACGGGCTAGGCTCCGGACAGCTCTCTCGATCAAAGCAGGTTGCGTGGGAATATACTGAAAGTGTTACAGAAGCAGAGAAGAACGAAGAATGATCACCAGCAGGATGAAAAGAACTAACAGCGCCGCCGTCGATGTATAGGGAATTGCAGGAGCGGCGGCGGCTGGTTCCGGTTCGAAATGCATGATGTTCACATTCGTTTTGTGATGATATCCGTATACAGGTTCCTGATACATCGGTTTGTTTACATGCATCGGATTGACATTCATCGTGTGCATAAGATTCGGGTTTACATAGTCCATTCGAGATACCTCCCTTTGTGATTGATACATCATCAGTCTATGGGAGTTCACCTAAGAACTGCACGGCATCAACCCAATATGGGAAAAATGGTCATCTATAACGGAAATGCTCAAACATTGAGATCGCTCTGGACGTTTATCGCCTGATCCCGCTGTTCCGCTTGCTTTACCTGCACGATTTCGATATTCTTGAATACACGCTGCAACTCGATCAGTTTATTCTCGGCATCCTCAAGAACTTCATACGCCTGACCTAACGTCTTATTCTTATATTGGATATAATACACCATACCCAAACCTCCAACAGCTTTATAATTTGTTGGTCCATCTATCTCTTAAACGATGTACCTGGGGTAAAAGTTTCTCGAGATGTCAGGCGGGTACATGAATCGATAAGATAAAGGATTGTTCCTCTAAATTTTCAAGAATCGATCGGACGCAATACCTCAAGCAGATGCCGCACGTCCCGCATCGCATATTCCTTGCGCATCGGAATGCCATGCTGCAGCACGGTCAGGCAGGGAACACTGGTGATTTGCCAATCCTGCACGATGTTTTGCGCAAAGTTGACGTTGCATTTGCCGATCTTAAGATCGGGTCGCATTTCCATCACGACATCCAGCATTTTCTCCGCAACCCGGCAGGTGCCGCAAAACGGGGTATAAAAAAGCACGGCATCCGGCGCTTCGCTGCTGTATCGGGTTTTCTGCAAGTAGGCTTCTTCAAAATCGTCCATGATTCCTCCCGATCGTACCTGTAAAAAGCATTGTAGTTTTATTTTGTCCTTCTCTATCTTATTCGTCTGAACATCGAGCTTTATGTCCATTTTATAGGATGACTTTGTATTTTTCCAATCAAGTCGATACAATAATGAAGTGACTTCATAAACAAGGAGGCCCATGCCATAGCACAAATCGATGAGCTGCCGCAGAAAACATGCTCGGTTGATCGTTTGGTTACCATTCCGGAGGATATTGAAAAAGTGATTCAAGGCAAGAAAACCGCGACCCGCAGAAACGGCAGGTATGCAGATCCCGGCGAGATCATGACGCTTCAAGACACGAAGTATGAAGTCGTCCGGGTTTATCGGCAAACTTTGGAGCAATTGACGGAGGAAAATGCCCGTCAGGAAGGCTACGGTTCTTTGGAGGAATACAAAAATGCGATTTTAGCCATTCATCCGGGAATGCCTTGGCTGCCGCACATGAAGGTTTGGGTGCATGAATTCAAGGCAATCTAATTGCTGGCGGGCTTCCTATTGACGCTTAAGCACGCAATCATCAAGCCACAAGCCGTAATGCGGTTTGTGGCTTGCTTGCGTGCCTCGCGGTTACACACGACGGATTATTCCGCCGCCTCGCCGACCGCAGCGGCTTTTCCCGTTTCCGGCACGGTCCGCGAAGAAATCACCAGCTTGGCTTTGCCCATCAAATAGATGAATACGATGGATACCAGCACAAAAGGAATCGACCATCTGAATACAAAAGAAATCGAATCGGCCAAAACCCCGATTAATTGATGCAGGACCTGCCCGGGAATCTGGGAACGCGCTTGCGGGTTGAGCAGCGCCCTTCCGTCACCCAGCATGCCGGAAAATTTCGGATCGGTGACGATGCCGGCGATATGACTTTGAAAGTAATTGGTTTGCAGCGAACCGAGCACCGTGACGCCGATTGCCGACCCGATCGTCCTGAAAAAGGCCACAAGCGAATTGACCACACCCCTGTAGTGAAATTCCACATTGTGCAGCGCAGACATTGCGATAACAGGAAAGGAGGAACCGATTCCCAGCCCGGTCAGCACCATATACACCGTGACTACCCAACGTTTGGTATCCATGTTGATCGTGCCCAGCAATATGACGGACATCAGCAAAACAATCACGGAAGCGAACATGATCGAGCGATAGGATAATTTCCCCACAAACCTCCCTCCGATCGTGCTGCTGGCCACAACGCCAAGCATCATCGGGGTCAGCACTTCTCCGGCGTTGGTTGCCGTTCCGTTAAATACACCCTGAACAAACAGCGGGATGTATGTAGCTCCGGAGATCAGAATGGCGCCATAGAAAAAGCTGACCACCTGACTGGAAGCAAACAAGCGGTTTTTGAACAGCGGCAGGGGAATAATCGGGCTCTTGGCCTTGCTTTCCACCACCAGGAACAAAACAAACAATACGGCGAATGCCGCGAACAGCGCGATGATCTGCCAGGAGCCCCATGCGTATTGCTTGCCGCCCAGCTCGATGGCAAACATCAGCGACAATACGGCTGCGGTCAGCACAATCGTGCCGAGCCAGTCGATCGATTGCTTCTTGTGCGCTTTGGATTCATGATAATAAGTGAGCAGCAGCAAAAGCGAAATCACACCCATCGGCAGGTTGATGAAGAATATCCAATTCCACCTGACATGATCGGTAAAAAATGCCCCGGCGATCGGCCCCAGCACGCTGGATATGCCGAAAACTGCCCCGAACAGCCCCTGCATCTTGCCGCGCTTTTCGGGCGGGAAAATATCAAAAATAATCGTAAACGTGATCGGCATCAACGCGCCTCCGCCTATTCCCTGTATGGCACGGTAAATGATCAGCTCGGTCATGCTATTGGCCGTACCGCATAACGCCGATCCGCCCATGAATACAATAATCCCGGACAGGAAGAACAGCTTTCTTCCGTACATGTCGGACAGCTTTCCGAACAGCGGCATGGAGGTGACGCTGGCGATCATATAAGCGGAAAAAACCCACACGTATTTGTCCAAACCGCCGAATTCGGATAGAATCGTCGGCATGGCGGTGGATACAATCGTTTGATCCAATGCGGCCAGCAGCAAGCCAAGCATTAATCCGACCACGGTCCAACGAATATTCGTCTTCTGCGAATTCATTTTTTAACGTTTCCTCCACTCTCATATTTTAATGAAATGACAATCAAAAAAAATATACTCCAAATTTCCAATATTAACAAGAAAGAAATCATCCGATATACAAAACACCTTGCAGATAGTACCCGCGAAAGGCACTCTGCAAGGTGCGAAGCCATACTATGCCGGTATTAAAAATTAAAATAAGATTTGGCGTTCCCGTAGCTGATGCCCTGCACGATAGATCCAAGCAGTTCTAGATCCTGCGGCACCTCGCCATTTTCCACCCATTCCCCGATCAAATTGCAGAGAATGCGGCGGAAATATTCATGTCTCGTATAAGACAAGAAGCTGCGGGAATCGGTCAGCATGCCCACAAAGCGGCTGAGCAGTCCGATATTGGCCAGCGACTTCATCTGATCGAGCATGCCGTCTATCGTATCGTTGAACCACCAACCCGAACCGAGCTGGAGCTTCCCTCGAATCCCGCCGCCTTGAAAACTGCCTATAATCGTAGCCAGCACATTGTTATCCCGCGGATTCAGCGAATAAACAATCGTTCTCGGCAGCGCTTCATCACGCTCCAAAGCGTCCAGCAGCTTAACCAAAGGATAAGCGACCGGATTGTCGTGCATCGAATCGTAGCCGGTATCCGGACCGAGCAGCGCCAGCATGCGCGTGTTGTTATTGCGATGGGCGTTGATGTGATACTGCATCGTCCAATCCAGCTTGGCATACAGCCTGCCGAGGAACAGGTAAGTATAGGTTTTGAATTTCGTTTCTTCTTCCGCGCTTACGGGCTGCCCTTGCAGCGCTTTGGCGAAGATGGCCGCCGCCTCGTCCTTGTCCGTTTCGGCGTAGGGAACGTAGTCCAACGCATGATCGGAAACCCGGCAGCCGACGGAATGGAAAAATTCCACTCTTGACTCAAGCGCCTGCAGAAATGAATCGTAGCCGGAAATTTCAATCTGTGAGGCCATCTGCAGCTTCTTCAGCCATGGAAGAAATGAAGCTTGCCTGATCTCAAGCCCTTTGTCGGGACGAAATGCGGGTAACACCTTAAAGCCCAGTGAAGCGTCATCCTTCATCTTGATATGATACTCCAACGAGTCTGTGGGATCATCCGTTGTACAGACAACCTCGACCTTCGAACCGCGAATAAAGTCTCTTACGGCATAGCCTTTCCCGGTAAGCTTGGCGTTCGCTTTTTCCCAAATCAACGGAGCGTTTTGTTCATTGATCACTTCGTCAATCCCGAACAGCCGCTTTAATTCCAAATGCGACCAATGGTAAAGCGGATTTCCGATCGTCATCGGCACCGTTTTGGCATAGGCCAAAAAACGGTCGTAATCGCTTACACCTTCGCCGCCGGTAATGTATTGCTCCTTCACTCCGTTGGCGCGCATCGCTCTCCATTTGTAATGGTCGCCATATAGCCACACCTCAGTTAAGTTGTTAAAGGCTCTGTTCTCGTAAATTTCCTGCGGACTTAAATGGCAATGATAATCGATAATCGGCATGCACTTGGCATAATCGTGGTAAAGGGAAACTGCCGTGTCATTCTTCAGTAAAAAATTGTCGTCCATAAACTTCTTCATTGCACGCATCCACCACCCAATTTGAATAAAATAAAAGATTTTATAAATGCACACGTGTGCATTACGCTATAACTATAATTTTACCTTGCAGCTTTTGGTAAGTCAACCGCCCTGCGCCGCAATTCGGATATCTTCCGACCCATTACGCATGCCCTTCGGCTTTGATAAAAATTGTTGAATAATTAGGAAGTTTATCCTATACTACCTGTAAACGATTCCCATAATCGTTAAATGGCATGATAAACCGCAAAATCTCCGAAAGGGGATGACGCAAAGCCATGGGTCTAAGGTCCTGTTCGCAGGATGATGATCGCCAGGTTGCCAAGGTCGCTCACGAAAAGACGTCTTGTGCCCTGCGCAAGGCGTTTTTGCATTGTACGGGGACTTTGAGACTGCCAACCATCATGTAAAAGGAGGTTTTCTTACTTGAAACGATTATTTCATGTCATGCTGATCGGTTCCATGATCATCTTCGCCAATGCCTTACCCGTATCAGCCGATTCCGGTCTGAATATCGAATTGCAACTGGGCAAGGATACGCTCACTGTCAACGGGCATACCTCGAAGATTATCAAGCCTTACACTTCTCACGGAACGACTCTGGTACCACTCAGAGTCATTAGCGCTGCTTTTCATGCGGATATCTCCTGGGATCCGAAAACGGGAACGGTTACTCTCAAGACGAACGGAACAACCATCACGCTGGTGATCGGCTCCACAAAGGCCAAGATCAACGACGGCACCATCGATCTTTCCGCAGCGCCCGAACTTATGAATGGGTCTACCATGGTTCCGCTCCGATTTATCGCTGAGGCATTCGGCGCGGAAACCGTCTATCAATCAAGTGACCAAACAATCCGGATTCACGGTCTGGCTAAGCAAGAGGCAGACGGTACCCCCACCGGCGTTCAGCAGTCATCGAATTCCTTTACGTACGATGCAGAGACCGCCCCCTATATCGGCAATTCGGAATGGGGATGGACGTTCCGGAATCCCGATCAATTGACCATGATTCTCCAGACCAGGGACGGCAACAAAACCTATTTTGATGATCAGCTGTATTCCTATGAGTTTTATCTTGAGGTATCTCCTTATATCTCGCAGCAGATTGATGATACCGTTTTAACAGCTCAGCAGCAAGTATTTCGTGCGCAGGCGGATTACGGCGAGGTGGTCAGCCAGAACAAGCTGAATCAGGAAACGCAGCGAGGTTATCAAGTGGTGACGCACAAGGACGGCAACTATTACATATATCGCGGGATCGCGGGAGATCATCACATTTTCAACCTGATCGTAACGGTCGATGAAGCAACGTATGCGAAGGCTGAGGCCAAGGCGTCGTACAGCACACTGCTCGATTCCTTCAACCCCTCCTACAATGTACGGCAGCGCAATGTCCGAAATGTTTGCAATAATCTCGGCGGGGGCTGGCATGTTTACCGTAATTTCACTTCCGGCGTCTCGTTCGGCGTGCAAGACTCTTGGAAGCAACGTCCGAACACCGATTATTTCTACAGCGACAACGGGGAATACATCTATTACGGCATATCGCCTTTGGCCGCCGGCGATACGCTTGAAGCTTGGGTGGCGCGGGATGCGCAGAAGTATCAGGAAGACTATCTGCCCGGCGAACTCAGAGAAAGCAACCTCAAAGCCATCAAGTTGTCAGGAGAAAATGCGATCCGCAAAGATTTTTCGCTCCGCACTCCCTTGGGAACCTGGGAATCCTATACGATCTTTTATGTCATCAAAGGCGATTATCGATACCTGTTCCACATCGGATACCCCGAAAAAGATTCGGCAGAGGCAGTTCTATCGCTGATCAAATATACGGCGCAATGGCTTAGCATCGATCCGGAACTGACAGCCAAGTCAAAAAAATTTGAGAATCAACCGGAGCCGGTCGACCGATCGAAATGGAACACTTATGTTCCCGGAGGATTTCAAATCAATCTGCCTGCGTATTGGGATACCGTCCAAAAGGAAGATGCTGTGAAAGCAACGTTCACCGGAGGCGAACTGTTTGTCGTCAAGGTCGATCAGAAAAAGGCAGATCTATTGCAAACGCTAGAAGACGATATCAAAAATGAGAGTGATACGATTGTGTCCCAAACGATGGAAACGAACGGCGATGCGGTGGCCGAGGTGCTTGTCAGCGAACATGGAAGCGGAGATGCCGGATATATCAACAAAGTTTATTTATGGGACGCAGGGGACAACCAGACCTATATGCTCGTTATAACGTTATATAAGCAGAATCGGACAGAAATTACAAAGGCGCGCATCGACAAGGCTGTGGCATCGTTCCGAATGTTGAAGTCGCAGGCAGGGGGATGACTGGTATGTCCAAAAACACACCAAAAAAATCGTTGCCGTGACGAATGCACCATGACGCCGGATGCCCGGCAACGTGCCCGTTCACCAGCCGGGATCAGACTACAAATGTCTTGTCTGCTATACATGGATAGGCAAGCCGATGTTCCCGTTATCGGGCGGTGGGGGCGGGTTGCTGGTAGGCGCAGTCTTGGCGCTTCTGCGTTTCGTGTAAACAGAAGCGACTAAAATGGCGGGTAATCCTTCACAGGGGATTTCCCGCCAACAACAGCCACAGCGCTCAGGTTCCCGGCAGCGTAATGATAAAAGCTGCCGGACAAGAACGGCAGACTGTTTGCCTTTACGCCTAATAGTGAGAAGCGGCTTGCCGCTGTTGATCTTGGCCGCAGGGCGGCTTCTACAGCCTTCAAACCGATTGTTACAGGGAATACCTGCAATCGGTTATTTGAAGGCTGCAAGCCACTCCTGCAGCGATCAACTTGTGGGCAGGCCGTTTCTTTCGCCTAAGGCGGCGAGGTTTAGGTTATGGCGTTGGTTCGAACTATCGCGTAGCGTAGAGGCTTACAACGCCAAAGGAAAAAGCGAAGCAAATGATCGAAACTATGGCCGTAGGCTTAAACTTGGATCATTCTGGGTTTTCGGTTTACCTTTACGCCAATTGGCGAGAAACGGCTTGCCCGCTGTTGATCTGAGCCGCAGGGCGGCTTCTACAGCCTTCAAATCGATGTTTACAGGGAAACCTGTAATCGGTTCATTTGAAGGCTGTAAGCCACTCCTGCGGAGGATCAACTTGTGGGAAAGCCGTTTCTTTCGCCGAAGGCGGCGAGGTTTCATTATGGCGTTGGTTCGAACCAGCGCGTAGCGCAGAGGCTTACAACGCCAAAGGAAAAAGCGCAGCGAATGATCGAATTGCCGTTGGCTTAAAATGGGATCATTCTGGTTTTTTTCAGCGCTTCGAAGCCGGAAGCGCCAAAAAAAGCCGGGAATCCGTAAGTGATGGATTCCCGGCTAGTCCGCCGCTGGATGCTCTCAAGCGGCGTATAACGCTCAGGCGGTCAAATTAGACAGCAGTTCACACAAAATTCAGGGTAAATCCCCAAATTCAAATGAAAAATTGGGTTTAAAGTATACTGCTAAGGACTTTAGGGTCTGTCCACAATTTTGTGTAAACTCGAATTCCTTAATTTAAATGGTGAT
>CAZESH010000171.1:0-9042 GCA_964514665.1 uncultured Caryophanales bacterium | reverse complement strand
AAGTGTTTTTGACTATATTGTAGAATTAAGGAACTCACCGGAAGAAGAAATTAACTTTGAATTGATTGATAACAGTTATGAAGGGTTTTAGACGAATACCAAGAAGTGTCGAATCAACGAATTCCAACATAAATCCTAGGAGGAAAATGGATGTCGGACCTGGGCAGTTTGCTGCAAAAAGCTAGGAAAGAAAAAGGCATCTCGCTGGACGACCTTCAGGAAGTAACCAAGATCAGGAAACGTTATCTGGAAGCGATTGAAGATGGCAGTTTCCATATACTCCCCGGTAATTTTTACGCCCGCGCTTTTATTAAAAGCTATTCGGAAGCAGTTGGATTGGATCCGGATGAAGTGATGCATTTGTACCGGAATGAAATTCCGTCCGTCATTAGCGAGCCTCAAGTCGAGAATGTAAGAAGAAAAACGAAAAATCCAAACTCGGAAAAATGGAGCAAGTGGGCTTCGCTCATGTTGGTGATCGCTTTTCCTTTATTGATTGTCGGGATCATTTACTACTTTTTCTTTTACACGACAGACAGCAAAAATCAAGTAGATGAAACGTTGCCGCTGACGCAAAATCAAGCGGATTTGACAAGCACGTCCTCTCCCCGGACGACGCCAACCCCGACCGTTACGCCAACCCCGACGCCAACGCCGAAACAAACAAAGCTGACCCTGCTCAAAACCGATGATTCAACCAATACCGAGACCTACCAGGTGACCAACAGCAAACAGCTGGATATTGAACTGAAATTAAGCAATGAGGGGGTTGAATGCTGGGCAGCCATATCCAAAAATAACAGCAAAGGCGAAATGATTCATCAGGTTGTGTTGGGAAGAAACGGTGTCAAATCGGTAAATTGGAGCTTTGCCGGCTCAGCGTATTTGAATATTGGACGCGCTGATTCGGTTGAACTGACCATTAACGGTCAGAAAATGGATATGGGATCCATTCCCAATCCGAAGCGTTTTCAATTAAATATTGTGGAATAAACTTATAAGAAATAGTTTAATCCCCTATCTTTTGGGAAATCCTAATGCTGGATCATCATTTTACTCAAAGGTGAGGGTTTAGATGGCGACAAGTTGGGTTGTAACCGGAATAGGTGTGATTGTCAGCCTGCTAGGCTGGTATTTAGTTCCCACTGCTTGGGGATACGCTATTCTCGGACACGGACTGGCATGGGTTTTATTAGGCATTCTGGATATGTTCAGAGGACCTGTCAAGGCGAGATAGCATATGATCGCAGCTTATTTCCTAAAGGCATTCCATTGGAGCAGATGGAGTGTCTTTTTTTTGAATGCCTGCCCTGATATTTATTTATAAAGAGGAGATGAGGACGATGAGTTCAGAAAATTCATTTGATATTGTTTCTAAGCTGGATATGCAGGAATTGAACAATGCGATTGATCAGGCGAGAAAAGAGATTGAAACGCGTTTCGACTTTAAAGGCAGCAAAAGCAGCCTTTCGCTTGAAAAAGATGAGCTCGTGCTTTTGTCGGATGATGAATATAAATTGGACAGCGTGATTGACATCCTGAAATCTAAAATGGTCAAACGCGGCATTTCCTTAAAAAATATCAATTACGGAAAGATTGAGCCTGCGGCTTCCAACACCGTTCGCCAACGCATTACCTTGACTCAGGGTATCGGACAGGAGCATGCCAAGAAAATCAATACCTTGATTCGAGACAGCAAGCTGAAGGTCAAGAGCCAAATTCAAGGCGATCAAATCCGTGTATCCGGCAAGAGCAAGGATGATTTGCAAAAGGTTATCCAACTGTTGAAATCAGCCGATTTGCCGCTTGATTTGCAATTTGTCAATATTCGATAAACGGAATTTGTCAATATTCGATAAACGGATATGGATCCCCTTGATGGCAATCCCATTGCCGATGCGGAAGGGGAATTGTTTTTTTGACACCCTGATTTCCCTTGTATTATACTTGTTAGGAAATGGTTACGTGCGCTATAACATTGGAGGATTTGTCATGTCAGAAAAAATAAAAATCGTCACTCTCGGTTGCGAAAAAAATCTGGTGGATTCGGAAATCATGTCCGGTCTTATAGACGAGCGGGGCTATCAATTGGTTGAGGATTCGCAGGAAGCAACTGTTATCGTGGTAAATACTTGCGGTTTTATCGATGCAGCCAAAGAGGAATCGGTCAATACGATTCTGGATATGGCGGATTTGAAGCAAACGGGAAATTTAAAGGCTTTAATCGTATCCGGATGCTTGACCCAGCGCTATAAAGAGGAACTCATGAAGGAAATGCCGGAAATCGACGGGATTGTCGGTACAGGGGACTTTATCAGTATCAATGAGATTATCGATCAGGCTTTAAAGGGGAAAAAACCGGTGAAGGTGGGCAATCCGGTTTTTAATTATGAACAAGTTTTGCCCCGCAAAGTAACAACGCCGCGTCATACCGCATTTATTAAAATAGCCGAAGGCTGCGATAATGCCTGTACGTTTTGCAGTATTCCGATCATGCGTGGGAAATTTCGCAGCCGTTCGATCGAATCGATCACAGCCGAGGTGGAGCGCCTTGCTTCGCAAGGAGTGAAGGAAATCAGTCTGATCGCTCAGGATTCCACGAATTACGGCACGGATTTGTATGATCGTTTCATGTTGCCGGATTTGATGAATCGGGTAAGCGGAATCGAAGGTATTGAATGGGTACGGCTGCATTATGCGTATCCGGGGTTTTTCACAGACGAATTGATTGAAATGATCGCAAACAACCCGAAAATCTGCAAATATATCGACATGCCGCTGCAGCATAGTGAAGACCACATTCTCAGAAAAATGCGCAGACCCGGACGCCAGAGGGATGTCAAGGAATTGATCGCCAAAATCCGCAAGCGCATACCCGGGGCCAGCATCCGCACCTCGCTCATCGTCGGCTTCCCCGGAGAAACGGAGGAAGACTTTTCCAATCTGTTGGCGTTTATCAAGGAAGTCCAATTTGATCGCCTAGGCGTGTTTTCTTATTCCCAAGAAGAGGACACTCCAGCTTCAAGACTGCCCGGACAAATACCCGATGAGCTCAAAGAATGGCGGGCCAATACCTTGATGGAAGCACAGCGCACAATCTCCAAAAACCAGAATGAAAAATATATCGGCCAAATCCTTGATGTGCTGGTGGAGCGCTATGACGGAAAAAACGATGTGTATATCGGCAGATCTCAATTTGATGCGTCTGAAATCGATGGCGAAGTGTATATTTCCAAATGCAAAGCAGAGATCGGGAAGCTGCAAAAAGTTAAAATCACACATTCGTTCGAGTTCGACTTAGCCGGGGAGGGGATTGCATGAATTTGGCCAATCGAATCACGGTGGCAAGAATATTTCTTGTACCGATAATTATGTTTTTTCTTCTGGTCAAGCTCAATCTTCCTCCGATTCATATTCCTGATTCGGATTTTTCCATTACTTATAACCAGATTATCGCCTGTTTGATTTTCATTATTGCCGCCAGCACCGACAGTCTTGACGGCTATATTGCCCGCAAGCACAAATTGGTTACGAATTTGGGGAAGCTATTGGATCCTTTGGCTGACAAGCTGCTGGTAGCGACGGTGCTGATCTCGCTGGTAGAAATGGGAAAATTGGATGCTTGGATCGCCATCGTCATTATCAGCCGTGAATTTGCCGTCACGGGAATCCGCCAAATTGCCTTGTTGGAAGGTGTCGTTATCCCTGCAAGCAAATGGGGGAAATGGAAGACGGCTACGCAAATCATTGCCATTATCGCACTGCTGATCAACAATTTTCCCTTTATCTTCATCGGCTTCCGCTTCGACCTGTTTGCCAGTTGGGCTGCGGTTATTATAACGATCATTTCCGGAATCGATTATTTTGTGAAAAGCAAAAACATCATTAAATTTTCAGATTCGATCTGAACTTCAATTAAGCGTGGTCAAAGTAAATCCATGATCACGCTATTTTTCTAAAAAAGGTGATGAATAACGATGAAAGCTGAAATTATTGCGGTAGGAACGGAATTATTGATGGGACAAATTGTCAATACAAATGCAAAGTATTTATCGGAGCAGTTGGCCTTATTGGGGATTGACCTGTACGTGCAAACCGTAGTAGGCGATAATATGCAAAGGCTGCAGGAAGCATTTCGGCTGGCATCGGAACGTTCCGATCTGATCGTATGCACAGGCGGATTAGGTCCAACCCAGGATGATTTGACGAAACAGGCGCTTGGCGATTTTCTAGGCCGCAAGCTGGTGCTTGACCCCACCTCGATGGCGCATATCGAACGTTTTTTTGAGTCGCGCGGTGTGGTGATGGTGCAAAGCAACGAAAGACAGGCATTGATTTTGGAGGGAAGCGATGCGCTTGTCAATGAAACCGGACTGGCTGCAGGCGTAGCTTTAAGCGTAGCGGGTGTGCACTACATCCTGCTGCCGGGTCCGCCTCGGGAAATGAAGCCGATGTTTGAGCAAGAAGCGGTCAAATGGCTGCGGGAACGATCGGATTTGGCCCAGCCGCTGTATTCCAAAATTGTTAAATTCGCCGGTATCGGGGAATCGACATTGGAGCATGAGATCATCGACCTGATCCACAATCAGCAGGATCCGACAATCGCTCCGTACGCCAAAGAAGGGGAAGTCACCATTCGTATTACAACACGCGCCGCTTCACAGGAGCAAGCCGATCAGAAAATCGCTCCCGTTCTGGATCAACTGCGCTTAAGATTTCCGACCCACCTTTTTGCCGAAGAGGAAATTTCCTTGGAATCAGCCGTTGTCGGATTGTTATTGCAAAAAGGTTTGACGCTTTCTGCGGCGGAAAGCTGCACGGGCGGTTTATTCGCTGAAATGGTCACATCCGTTCCGGGAAGCTCGGGAGCTTTTGCCGGGAGCATGGTTACGTATTCCAATGAAATGAAACACCGCTGGCTGGACATTCCCATGGAACTGTTGGAGGGAGAACATGCTCCTGGAGCGGTTAGCCGCGAGACAGCGGAAAAGATGGCCGAGCATATGCTGATGCGGGCCGGGACGGATTTTTCGATCGCGATTACCGGAGTCGCCGGACCTGCACATTCGGAGAATAAGCCTGTGGGATTGGTTTACATCGCGGTAGCACAGCAAAGCAAACCTACGTATGTAGAGGAATGCCGTTTCTCCGGAGGCCGGGAAATCATTCGCTTGCGTTCGGCACGTCATGTTTTATACCACTTGTGGCAGCGGCTCAGCAGGATGTAAGCCTGCTTGATATTGATTTCCATGCGATTCTCCTTTACAATATAATCATGTAATTCATGCGGAAGCACCGCAGCAACGAGAGATCGAGGCTGCGGTTTTACTTTGCCGAAAAAAGCGAATATATGTTCGAAAAAAGTCTTGTCAACCCCATGAAAAAACGGTATCATATAGCTATATTCGAGCTTGTAACAACCTGCAGATTAATTTATTTTAAATAGAAAAGGGAAGTGACACTGTGACTGATCGACGCGCTGCATTGGAAATGGCCCTTCGCCAAATCGAAAAACAGTTTGGCAAAGGATCCATCATGAAACTTGGAGAAAACGCCCATTTGCAAGTGGAAACCGTGCCCAGCGGATCATTGGCGCTGGACATCGCACTTGGAATCGGCGGATATCCAAGGGGCAGAATCATTGAAATTTACGGACCGGAATCGTCCGGTAAAACGACGGTCGCCCTGCACGCCATTGCAGAGGTGCAAAAGAACGGCGGACAGGCCGCCTTCATCGATGCGGAGCATGCCCTGGATCCTCTGTATGCCAGCAAGCTGGGCGTGAATATCGATGAACTGCTGCTGTCTCAGCCGGATACGGGAGAGCAAGCGTTGGAAATTGCGGAAGCGCTCGTCAGAAGCGGGGCAGTCGACATCATTGTGGTTGACTCGGTTGCCGCACTCGTACCAAAGGCGGAAATCGAAGGGGAAATGGGCGATGCCCATGTCGGCTTGCAGGCGAGGCTAATGTCCCAGGCGCTTCGCAAGCTGTCGGGAGCGATCAGCAAATCGAAAACGATCGCGATCTTCATCAATCAGCTGCGGGAGAAGGTCGGCGTTATGTTCGGCAATCCGGAAACGACACCGGGCGGACGCGCGTTAAAATTTTATTCAACGGTTCGGCTTGATGTGCGCCGCGTGGAATCGATCAAGCAAGGAACCGATATGGTCGGAAATCGCACAAGGATTAAAGTGGTCAAAAACAAAGTGGCGCCTCCATTCAAACAAGCCGATATAGACATCATGTACGGAGAAGGCATTTCCAAGGAAGGCAGCATTTTGGATATCGGCAGCGAGAAGGATATAGTCGAGAAGAGCGGTGCCTGGTATTCCTTTGAAGGTGAAAGATTGGGTCAGGGAAGAGAAAATGCCAAACAATATTTAAAAGAAAACCCGCAAATTGCGGCAAAAATTGAAGGGAAGATTCGCGAAGCCAGCAGTCTCAACAATGCCGGGCTGAAAGCAGATTCTTCCGATGATGATGCGGCAATGCCTTTCGAATAAATCGAATCGGGAGAACATCAAGAAGGCACCTTTCCGGAGGTGCTTTCATTCTTTTATGCGAGATGAGGGATGAATATGGAACCATCGGTAATAACGGCAATTGAACCTGCAAAGGGCAGAAGGGGAAGCTATCAGGTCCATTTCAACAACCGGGAATCGCTACTGGTTCATGAGGATGTGTTGGTCCGCTGGCAATTGGCCAAAGACAAAACACTGACTTCAGCCCAAATAACTGGACTAATGGAAAACACGATACTTCATGAAGCTTATGCTTACGCGCTTCGTTCGCTGGCCGTCAAAGCGCAAAGTCAGCTGGAAATGCGTCGCAAGCTTGCAGGGAAACAATATTCGCAGGAAATGATCGACCAGGTGATACGCAAGTTGCTGCAGCACAAATATATCGACGATCGCGAATATGCTGTGCATGTTTCGCAATATCGCATACGCTCGCAAAAAAAGGGCAAGAAACTTGCCGCCATGGAATTAAAGCAAAAAGGCGTGCAGGAGGAACATATTCGCCATGCCTTGGAGCAAATCCAAGAGGACGAGGCGTATCGAATCGTTTATGAGCTTGCAGTCAAGAAGTGGAACGCAACGAAAGAAGCAGATCTTCTCAAGAAGAGGCAGAAGGTAGCCGGATTTCTGCTTCGCAGAGGACACGCCCGTCATGATGTTTTCAAAGCGCTTAGGGAATTGAGCCATACAACCGATGAAATCGAAGAAATCGATTTTGAGGATTCGGATTAATCGTTGTAGAGCATCAAAATAAAAGAATTGCACTTCAACATTAACGTTGACGTAAAGGTTAGTGATATGTTATTTTTTATTAAAAGAAAAAATAGATCTTTTAGGAGCGGTTAATGGAAAGATTCAAGATTGACGATGTTGCTAAAATATGCGGAATGACAAAACGAACGATTCGTTATTATGAAGAAATCGGCTTGTTGTTTCCTCCTGAACGTACGGAAGGCGGATTTCGCATGTATTCCGAATTGCATATTGAACGTCTTCGGCAGATTGCAAACACACGTGAAGTGCTGGGCATTTCATTGCAGGAGGTTCAGGAATTTGTCAGTATCAGCGAACAATTAAACAATCAGCGTTTGGACATTAAGCAAACAAAGGATGACAAGGAAAAATACGAAAAGCTTTTGGAATTGCAGCGAATTATAGAAAAGCAGCTGGAAATGATTAACCAAAAAATAAATAAGATCATTGAAATCAGAGAAACGACCCATCAATATTACAGTCGGGTTTTAGCCGCTATTGCGAAATTCGAACACAAAAAGGAGTAAGATAGAATGTCATCATCCGATGCAGCATCAACCATGGTTTCAAGTAAAATATCAAGCAAACAGGCAAAGACAAGTATGCTTGAACAACCAAAAGCCGTATGGGCTGTTTTTTTTGCTTCCATTATTGCCTTTATGGACTGGTTGATCCGATTTTACCGGCCATTGCCAAAAAACTAAATGCTTCTACCAACGAAGTGACTTTACTATTTACCAGCTATAATGCCGTCATGGCGATAGCGATGTTGATTACAGGAATAATTTCATCTAAATTTGGCATCAAACGAACGCTGCTTGCCGGAATCGTCATCATTGCTTTATTTTCAGCGCTTGGAAGACTTTCCAACAATATTTGGCTATTAGTCGGTCTGCGTGGGGGCTGGGGACTCGGCAATGCATTATTTATCGCCACGGCATTAACCGCTATCGTTTCCTTATCGAAAAATGGTACCGCAAAGGCGATCATATTATATGAGACAGCAATCGGACTCGGTATTTCGGTAGGACCGATCATTGGAGGAGAATTAGGCTCCCTGTCCTGGAGGGGACCTTTTCTGGGAGTTGCCTCACTGATGGTGATTGCATTTGTCAGTCTGCTCGCATTTATGCCCAAAGCAAGTGAACAAAACACCGTTAAAGCAAAAAATTCAATACTCGAACCTTTTCGTGCAATGAAGTATCGTTCCCTGGTTGTTCTGGGCATTACAGCTTGTCTTTATAACTCCGGTTTTTTCACTTTATTGGCATATGCGCCATTTGTAATGAACTTGAATGCCCATGGCTTGGGTTATGTTTTTCTCGGTTGGGGTATTTTGCTTGCGATCACCTCCATCTTCATGGCGCCGAAGATGCAGCAGAGATTCGGAACGGTATTTTCCATGGCCATGATGCTGACTTTATTCGCGCTGGTGTTACTGGCAATGGGCATCTGGACTTCGAGTCATCGGCTGATCGTAGGTGCGGTTATTTTTGCCGGAGCCTTGCTCGGCAACAACAATACCTTAATTACAACAGCGGTGATGAACGCTGCCCCGGTGGAACGGTCAACAGCTTCCGCAGCTTACAGTTTTTTGCGTTTTATCGGAGGAGCCATAGCTCCATATTTGGCAGGCAAGCTAGCAGAATGGTATAATCCGCATGTTCCGTTCGTTGTAGGCGGAGGATTTGTGTTAGTATCCGTGCTTTTTGTGCTGCTGAACCGGAAGCATTTGCGGCATATCGATCATGCCGGGCAGAAACACTGAAG
>CAZESH010000170.1:0-9115 GCA_964514665.1 uncultured Caryophanales bacterium | reverse complement strand
GGATACACGCGCTCCTTGATGGAGGAGACAAAATCGGCAACGCACTTTCTCCCTTTCGGATCGCTCATCGCGGTTATGACGCCCTTTGGTTTATGAAACAGCAAATAGACGTGTTTTTCCGTACGGAGCATTCTTCCGTTGACTTTAATCACGTCCGTTTTCACATCTACTTTTACACCCAGCTCGGTAACGGGCAGATCATTGACTTCGACCTTGCCGGAGAGAATCATTTCCTCGCATTTTCTGCGGGATGCAATGCCGGCCTGCGCCATCACTTTTTGCAATCTTTCCATTTAATGGATTCACCCCAGTTGTTTTCACAGATTCTTCATTAATGATAACTGTCCGGGGCGCGAATCACAAGTTTTGCCTATCTAAATACAAAAGAACAAACCGCAACGGCGGCGATAAATCCGACAAGATCTGAAATCAGCCCCACTTTAAGCGCATAGCGGGATTTACGGATGCCTACCGCGCCGAAGTAAACGGTAAGCACATACAAGGTCGTGTCGGTGCTGCCCTGGATCGTTGAAGCCATCCGGCCGATCATCGAATCCGGCCCGAATTGTTTGATCAGGTCGGCGGTGAAAGCAAGCGACCCGGCGCCAGTAATCGGACGGAGAATGGCGAGCGGAAGCACTTCTCCCGGTACGCCTAAATGATCCAGAAACGGACGAATCAAGTCCAGCATCGCTTCCATCGCACCGGATGCGCGAAAAATGCTAATGGCCGTCAGCATCCCGACGAGATGAGGGATAATCTTGACAGCCGTATCAAAACCATCCTTCGCTCCATCAACAAATGATTCGTAAACCGGAACTTTGCGGAATGCTGCATAAAGCGGAATAAAAACGAGCATGACTGGGATGGCCCAAGCCGAAATGGCGGTAATGACACTTAGCAAATCGCTTCATCCTTTCGGAAGATTTTTATTCCGATCCATTAGCCGGAACCAACGATCGAACAAAATTGCCGTTACGGTAGAGATGAAAGTGGCGACCAGTGTGGTGCCGACAATTTCCGCCGGATTGGCGGAATGGTAATTCATGCGGATGGCGATCAATGTCGTCGGAATCAAAGTAATGCTTGCCGTATTGATGGCAAGCAGCGTGCACATTTCCGGACTGGCCGTATCCTTGATCGGATTAAGCTTCTGCAATTCTTTCATCGCCTTGATGCCCATGGGTGTTGCGGCGTTGCCCAAGCCCAGCATATTGGCGCTCATATTGGAAAGGATATAGCCCATTGCCGGATGATCCTTGGGCACGCCCGGAAACAAAAAGCGGATAACCGGGCTGAGCATGCGGCCAAGCAATTTCAGCAGCCCGGCGTCTTCGGCTATTTTCATAATGCCCAGCCACAGCACCAGGATACTGATTAAGCCGAAGCTTACGGTCACTCCGGTTTTCGCCCCCTCGAACGCGGCATCCGTCACCTGGTTGATATCCCCTTTAAGAGCGGCAAAAACAAATCCGGCCAAAATAAACACCAGCCAAATCAGATTGACCATCGGTCCCGACCTCCTTATCCACGATACGTCGGACTAATGAAAAGTGAATAACGCTTTTAGCACAGAAAGCCAAATTCCAGTCAGGCTTTGGTTTTTCTTATCGCTTCCTGAAAACCGGCCCGCTAATTGATCTTCCCTTTTCAGCAGCGGTACGGAACCGACCTTCTCATCGGCCAGGTAAATTTCCAGCCGGCCGTTGATTCCCAACCTTGTGGAAATGCCGTCATTCGGATAAATGACCGTCTTTTTGGACAAACTTGCGACCTCGCTGTCTGCAAGCGGATAATCAAAGGTATTCCCGGTTACAAACGGGGTGCCGGAAATCGGTGCGTTTTTCTCCACAATGCGTCTTACGGGAAAGCTGCTGAACCCGTAATCCAGCAATTGCTGATGATCCACCCAGTCATCCGGATCGTTCAAGGTCACGACCGCAAGCTGCCTGCCGTCCCGCGTAGCCGAGGATACCAGACAGCGCCGGGCTTTTTTCGTATATCCGGTTTTCATGCCGTCCGCTCCTTTATACAGGGAAAGCATTTTATTCTTGTTGGTCCAAGTCCTGTTCCATTCTTGACCGGGATCGGGAACTGTCTTCACCTTGGTTTTGACAATATCCTGAAAGACCGGATTATGCAGCGCATAGGCCGTGAGCTTGGCCATGTCGTCCGCAGTGGAATAATGGCCTTTGGCATCAAGACCGTGCGGGTTGGCGAAATGGGAGTGATCCATCCCCAGCATTGCGGCCTTCTCGTTCATCATATAAACAAAGCCTTCCAGCGAGCCGCCGACATGCTCGGCAATCGCAGTTGCCGCATCATTGCCCGACCTCAGCATCAGACCGTATATTAAATTTTGCAGGCTGATCTCTTCGCCTTTTTTTAAATAAATCGACGATCCCTCCACGCCAAACGCTCTGCCGCTTACCTTTACCCGATCGGATAAATTCCCTGCCTCAATGGCAACAATGGCTGTCATGATTTTGGTCAGACTGGCAATGAGCATATGTCGGTCCCCGTTTTTGCTGTAGAGAATTCTTCCCGACTGCACATCGATCAACGCCGCGCTTTCCGCATGAATTTGCGGAGGAGCCGGCATTGCTTCAAGGGTCCCGGTATTCCCGATCAGGGATAACAACAGCAAATATACGAAAAAAACGAGTGCGATACGTTTCATGGCTTCCTCCTTCAAGCGAATCCCCAAACTTTTGAACAAGCACTGCTTGTATATACATATGCTTTTCCAACTGACTTATGTCCCTTGAACAGCACAAAAACGGCCCCCCACACATTTGGTGAAGAACCGTTCTTTCGAAGCTTTGGCTTACATCATCGGATTGCCGCCGTTGTTCGTCATCGTATTTGCTCCGGCTCCGGCAGTGTTCGTGCCGCCCTTTATCATCGATTGAATTTTCTCAAACACCTGTGGGGCGGAATCAATCAAGCGTTCGTACAGGTGAGTGCTGTTGTCCAGAGGCACCACCTTGACGCCGAGACTGTTGACAACCAAAAATGCGATCGGGGTGATAGAAACGCCGCCGCCGCTGCCGCCGCCGAAGGGAAGGGCGATTTTGGCATTCTGCTCGTCGTTTTTGGATGGCGATTCTTCCTGATCCTTGTCCAAAACAAAATCACTGCCGCCGGCGGCAAAGCCGAAACCGACTTTTGAAATCGGTAAAATTACGCTTCCATCGGGCGTTTCAACCGGATCACCCACAATCGTATTCACATCAACCATTTCCTTGATGTTTTCCATTGCGGTTTGCATAAGTCCTTGTATTGGATGTTCTGGCAAGACAATTCCTCCTTTGGTAATGGCTTTTGCATAAGCATAAAATTCTTCCCTTTTAGAATCCCCACCTGAACATTCGAGTATGTATGGCCTGCAGCATCAAGCCTTGAACAGGATGTGCTGCCATGTTTTGATGCCGCCCTTCACCTTTAATATGCGAATCAACAGCATCAATCCGGCAATGACAGCATAACCGAGCTGAAATTTGAGCGTACAGGTCAAAGCGGAGGAAAAATGCGAATGTGCATACATCGGCTGCACCGCGATCTCGGGTTGTGCTTCCAACTGCACGGATTTAAGCAAATATCCGAGCAAAGACGTTTTGATCGCCCAGACGATTCCCGCGGAAATCGCCGTCTCCGCGGCATCTCCCACTCCTACCCGGGTTTTCCAGCTGATGGAGGTGCAATGGATATGCGACAAAAAACGATCGGACCATTCTCTAAATCCCTTTGTACTCTCCAAAATAAGTTTGTAATTCCGGTAAGCTTTTACGATTTTTGCGAAATTGATCTTGAATTGATCTTGGGAATCCGCCTGGGCGCTATTCTTGTTGATGGTTTCGGATTTTACAATCAGCCCTTTATGAAATCTGGAAAAATCAAGCGTCGGCAGTTGGAAGCGATATCGGAACAAGCCGAAAAGCGCCCGAATATCGGCAAACAGCTTGTCATTCTCCTGTTCCCTCGACCAATTCAAGGTAACTTTGATCCTGCTCCAAAAAATAATAGCCAAAAGGACAAATATCGCAATCAACCAAATCCACATCACTTTCAACAATCCCTTCGCTTATTTGTGCGCAAAAAACAAAAAAAGCTCCGAAACGGAAAATGCCAATTGTCTTTTCCCTTCAGAACTTATTATTTCCTTGCGGCTTGCTATCATGCGCAGCGCCTTAATCTTCGGTTTTAACGGAATCGACATCGTCAATCGTCATTTGCCGCTCATCCAGTTTCTGAAACAGCAGCTTGGTCTCTTCCTCGAGATTTTCATGATTTTCAAAAGCGCTGAATTCGGGAAGATCCTTGATGCTGTTTAAGGAAAAGTATTCCAGAAACTGCTTGGTCGTTCCATATAAAATCGGACGGCCGATTGCCTCCGCACGCCCGACATCCTGAATCAGATCCTTGGCTACCAGCGAATGGATCGCGCGATCGGATTTAACGCCGCGAATCTCCTCGATTTCAATTCGTGTAATCGGCTGCCTGTAAGCGACAATGGCCAATGTTTCCAAGGCTGCCTGCGAAACCGTGGCACGGCTGGGAGAAGCGGCCAGCCGCTCGAAATACGGGGCATGTGCGGGGAGTGTCGTCAGCTGGTAAGAACCGGCAATCTCGAGAATTTGCATGCCGCGGTGCTCGCGAATGTAATCTCCCTTCATATCTTCAAGCAGATCCTTGACCAGGTCCTTATCAAGCTCCATCACTTCGGCAATCTGTCTGACATCCACACCCTCGTCTCCCGATACAAATAGCAGGCCTTCAATAATTGATTTCATCTGGCTGTAATTCATCCGTCTCTCCCTCCTCCCTGTACTGAATTACGATATCGTCAAACAAACCATGCTGAAAGCAATACACCCGCTTCATTTTCATCAGTTCCAGAATTGCCAAGAAGGTAACCACAATCTGTTCGCGGCAGTAATCCAGACGCAGCATCTCGGAGAATAGCAGTTTCCCTCCCTGAAGCTTTAACTGCGATACAATCTCCAGCACGCGGTCTTTTACGGATACTTCATCGCGGCGGATTTTGGCCACCCGGTCACGGCTTGCCGAACGGCGAAGCGCTTTTTGGAAAGCGAGGACCAGGTCGACAAGATGCGTGCCCTGCAGCGGGTTTTCAGGTTTTTCATTCATGTAAGGGGTGAGATCCATGGGCTCGCGCGAAAAGATAAAGCTGCTCTCCAGCTCGCGGTCGCGCAGATATTCGGCCGCCTCTTTGAATTTGCGGTATTCGATCAGCTTCTGCACCAATTCCTCGCGCGGGTCATAATCCGGGTCGTATTCGTCCATTTCAAGATCGATTACCGGCGGCTTGGGCAGCAGCATTTTGCTTTTGATCGAGAGCAGCGTGGCGGCCATGACCAAAAATTCGCTCGCCACATCGAGCTGCAGCTCCTGCATGCTGCCGACATAAGCCATATATTGATCCGTGATATGGCTGATCGGGATGTTGTAGATGTCGATTTCCGCCTTGTCGATCAAATGCAGCAGCAGATCCAAAGGCCCCTCGAATGATTCAAGCTTATATAAAACGCCCATTTTCTCCTCCGCATGAAAGCTTGCTCGAATTACTTGTCAAAGGCTTTGCTCAGATTGGCCATTTCAATTGCCGTTACGGCAGCCTCCCAGCCTTTATTGCCGGCTTTGGTGCCGGAGCGTTCAATCGCCTGTTCGATCGTATCCGTTGTCAGCACGCCGAAAATCACGGGAATCCCCGACAGCATGCCCGCCTGCGCCACTCCTTTGGAAACCTCGCTGCTGACATAATCAAAATGCGGTGTGGAGCCGCGGATCACGGCACCCAGTGTGACTACAGCATCGTAGCGCCCGCTTTCCGCCATTTTTCTGGCGATCAGGGGGATTTCAAAAGCTCCCGGCACCCAGGCAATATCCACATCCTCCTCGGATACACCGTGACGCTTGAATGCATCCTGCGCACCAGAAAGCAGTTTCCCTGTAATAAATTCGTTAAACCTTCCGGCCACTATTGCAAATTTCAGATTCGTGGCGATCAGATGACCTTCAAATACTTGCCCCATATCGATTCTCCTTCATTTATGTTTTTTTGTCTGCATGCCTAACGCGCGTCATTGAAATGAAGCATATGTCCGAGCTTCGATTGCTTCGTACGCAGATACTTTGCATTGTCTTCATTCTCTTCAATCTGCAGCGGCACGCGCTCGACAATTTCCATGCCATAACCGCCCAGTCCGATAATTTTGCGCGGATTGTTGGTCAAAAGCCTGATTTTTCTCACGCCGATATCCTTTAAAATCTGGGCACCGATCCCGTAATCGCGGAGGTCGGGTTTAAACCCAAGTTTAATATTCGCGTCAACCGTGTCCATTCCCTGCTCCTGAAGCTCATAAGCTTTTAATTTATTGATCAACCCGATTCCCCGCCCTTCCTGGCGAAGATAGACAAGAACCCCCGAACCGGCATCGTTAATCTGCTTCAAGGCAGCGGCAAGCTGCGATCCACAGTCGCAGCGGTGTGAATGAAACACATCTCCCGTCAAGCATTCCGAGTGCATGCGTACCAAAACCGGCTGCGATCCGTCGATTTTTCCTTTGACCAGGGCAACATGCTCTTTTTGATCCACCTCATTGGAGTAAGCTATCGCTTGAAAGATGCCGAAATCGGTCGGCATTTTCACCTCCACCTCGCGTTTGACCAGCTTCTCCTTTTCATTGCGATAATGAATCAAATCGCGGATCGAGATCAGCTTCAGCTGGTGCTTGCGGGCGATTTCAGCCAAATCCGGCAATCTCGCCATCGTGCCGTCTTCCTTGATCACCTCGCAAATCACGGCTGCAGGATAGGCACCGCACATCTTCGCCAAATCGACTGCCGCCTCGGTATGGCCCGTTCGCCGCAGTACGCCGCCTTTCTTGGCAATCAGCGGAAAGATATGTCCCGGCCTGCGAAAATCGTGCGGCATCGTTTCCGCATCGATCAGCGCTTTTATTGTGCCCGCCCGCTCATGCGCGGATATCCCCGTGGTCGTGCTTTTATGATCTACCGATACGGTAAAATTCGTACCATGAAAATCCGTATTCTGGGCAACCATCGGCGGCAAATCCAATTCTCCCGCACGCTCCTGCGTAATCGGCACACAGACCAGCCCGCGGCCTTCCTTGATCATGAAATTGATCACCTCGGGTGTCGCTTTCTCTGCCAGAGCAATAAAATCCCCTTCGTTTTCGCGGTCCTCGTCATCTACCACGATCACCACTTTTCCCAGCATCAAGTCATAAATTGCGGCCTCGATCGGATCCAATTTGATAGTTTCTCCCATTTTGCTAATTCCTCCTTTTCAGATGAAACCATGCTCCGCCAAAAACTGCTCGCTGATGGAGTCGGGCTTTTCTTTTCCTTGGTTTTGAAAAAACAGCAATCGCTCCACATATTTGCCAAGAATATCGCATTCCAGATTGACCGAATCCCCTGTTCGTTTCGTTTTCAGCACGGTTTGCGCCAGCGTATGGGGAATGATCGAAACCGTCAAATCGCTTTCCGAATCCGACACCACGGTAAGGCTTATGCCGTCTATGGTGATCGAACCTTGCGAAACGATGTACTTCATCACTTCCGTTCTTTCCGGCGCTATCCCGAATACGACTGCATTCTCCTCCTCCTTTCTGGAGAGAATACGTCCGACCGTATCGACATGCCCCTGCACGATGTGCCCGCCGAACCTTCCTTCGTGGGACATGGCCCGCTCCAGATTGACCGGACTGCCTGCCATCAGTCTGCTCAGATTGGTTTTACGGTACGTTTCCGGCATCACATCAACGCTGAAGCTTGCACTGGAAAATTCCACTACCGTAAGGCAAACCCCGTTTACGGCAATACTGTCTCCAAGATGAATGTCGGAGAGTATGCGTTCGGCGCTGATGTGAAGAATCAAGGTTTGGCCCTTTTTGCTGATCGACTGCAGGCTGCCGATTTCTTCTATAATGCCTGTAAACATCCTAGATTTCCCCCTTTCCATTTGCATATTCGGGATAACCCGTCAAGCAAAAGTCCTCTTCGTAACGTTCCAGCGTGACATCCTTAATGCGGATAGCGTCTTCCATGCTTTCAAAGCCCGCAAACTGAAAGCTGCCCGGAGACGATTGTCCGCCGATGATTTTTGGAGCAAAGAACAAAACAAGCTTATTGACCAAGCCCCGCTCCAGCATCGAGCCGTTGAGACGGCCGCCGCCCTCAAGCAGGATGGATGCGATCTCCCGTTCTGCAAGCCGCTTCATCACTTCCTCCAGGTCGACCCGCGGACCGGTACCGCACAGCATCACCTCATGACCGGCGGCGCGCAGCCTGGCGATTTTATCTTCAGAGACTCCTTCCACGGCGGCAAAAAGAGTCGGGGCTTCTCCGTCGGATGCGACATAAGCGTCCAGAGGCGTGCGAAGCGAGGAATCGATAACTACCCGCAGCGGGTTTTGACCGGGCACGCCGAGCCGTGTCGTCAATCTAGGATTATCGGCCAGCACCGTGCCGACTCCGACCATGATTGCCTGATGGCGGTGTCTCAGCACATGCACGAATTCCCTCGCGGCGCTGCCTGTTATCCTTCCGCCGCCGCTGCTGGCGGCAATTTTGCCGTCCAGTGTGCTGGCCGTTTTCAAGGTGACAAAAGGGCGCTTGGTCTTGATGAAAAATTCGAAGCTTTCGTTCAGCTTTCTCGACTCCTCCTCAAGAACGCCGATCGTTACCTCAATACCGTTATCCCGCAAACGCTTGATACCGCTGCCGGAAACCAGCGGATTCGGATCGTCGGCGGCAATGACCACCCGCTTCACCTGCTCGCGGATCAATCGATCGCTGCAAGGCGGGGTACGTCCGTAATGGCTGCACGGCTCCAGCGTAACATACACCGTGCTGCCCGCCGCGTTTGATCCGGCCATATCCAGGGCATGAATTTCCGCATGCTTGTCGCCCCGCTTCAGGTGGGCGCCCAGCCCGACAATGCGGCCTTGCTGTACAATCACACAACCGACCGCGGGATTGATGCCGGTCTGTCCACGCGTTTGTTCGGCCATTTGCAGCGCCAGACGCATATAGCTTTCATCATTTAAATGCTCCATCCCGTGCC
>CAZESH010000169.1:0-9139 GCA_964514665.1 uncultured Caryophanales bacterium | reverse complement strand
CGATATTTCTGTTCCAGTAGGTGAAGCGATTGTGGAAATCATACAGATTGTCGGTCTCGGGCTGGTAGCGACTGTCGTATCCCTGATCATTAAAGAACAAAAGCCGATTTTCGCCTTTCTGGTCGCTTTGTTTGCGGGCATCGTCATCTTTTTGCTGCTGATCGGAAAAATTTCCGAAATCATCGGCGTGCTTGAGGATTTGGCAGGAAAGTCAAATATCAACGGGATCTTCTTGAAAACCATTTTGAAAATTATCGGCATTGCCTATATTGCCGAATTCGGAGCACAAATCATACGCGATGCAGGGCAGGAGTCGATCGCTTCCAAAATCGAACTCGCCGGGAAAATCCTTATCATGGTGATGGCCATTCCCATTATTACAGTCATTGTCGAAACCGTAATGAAGCTGCTTCCCGCCTGACTCCGAAAGGAGAGAATAAACAAGCTATGGCGCGATCATCGCTGCAACTCCCTATCGTTGTTTTTATTTGCCTGTTTGTTTGGTTTAGCGGACAAGCATTGGCCAAAAGCCCGCAGATCAATCCTTTGAATCCGCTCATGCAGGAACAAGCCAAGCAATTGAATACCGACCAGGTCAATCGCTATTGGAATCAGTTGATGAACGAATACGGCGGTTTTTTTCCCGACAATCGGACGCCGAGCTTAATGGAGATGATTATGCCGGGCGGCAAAGGCCTTCATTTCTCCACCCTGCTGAAGGGATTGGTCAAATTTTTTTTTCATGAGCTGTTGGTTAACGGCAAGCTGCTCTCGACGATCATCATTCTGACGGTTTTCAGCCAAATCCTGCAGACACTGCAGGGGGCATTTGAACGCACCAGTGTCAGTAAAATTGCTTACTCGATTGTTTACATGGTTTTGATCATCATTGCCGTGAACAGTTTTAGCGTAGCAATCGGCTATGCCAAATCGGCAATTGAGAGCATGATCGATTTTATGGTGGCGATGATTCCGCTGGTGCTGACTATGCTGGCTTCCATGGGGGGCGTTGTGTCCGTATCGGTGATGCACCCGCTGATCGTCTTCATGATTCATACGGTCGGCACTTTAATCTATGTATTCGTGTTCCCTTTGCTGTTTTTTTCGGCGCTGCTGCACATTGTCAGTTCTTTATCGGAAAAATACAAAGTGACACAGCTCGCCAACCTGCTGAGCAAAATCAGCGTTGCCATGCTCGGCGGCTTTCTCACTATCTTTCTCGGCGTCATCTCTGTTCAAGGCGCAACCGCATCGGTCAGCGACGGCATTACCATGCGAACGGCCAAATATGTGACGGGCAATTTTGTGCCTGTGGTGGGCACCATGTTCTCCGATGCCGCAGACACGGTGATCAGCGCCTCTCTGCTGGTCAAGAATGCCGTAGGCTTGTTCGGGGTGATCATTATCATATTGCTGTGCGCCTTCCCCGCCGTGAAAATCTTGACACTGGCGTTAATCTACAACTTTTCAGCCGCGATTATGCAGCCGCTTGGAGACAACCCGATTTCCATTTGTTTGGAGACCATCGGCAAAAGCCTGATCTACGTGTTTGCCGCGCTGGCTTCCGTTGGCCTGATGTTCTTTCTCGCTGTGACCATTATGATCGCGGCAGGCAATATATCCGTGATGGTAAGGTGAAGTTTAAAGCGTTTGGAGGGGTTGAAGATGAGCGCCTGGCTGAGCTCATGGCTGAAGGACATCATTTTTGTCATCCTGCTTGCCGCCTTTATCGATCTACTGTTGCCGAACAGCAGCATGCAGCGCTATGTCAAGGTGGTGATCAGCCTGTTCATTCTGATGACAATTCTGTCTCCCGTTGTCGAAGCCCTGTTCGACATCCATTTTGAACAATCTGCATTTTCAGAACTATCTCGCGTAGGAGACGGAAAGGAAGCGCAAATCAAACCGCTGTCGGAGATTCTTGCCGACGGCAAAAGGCTGCAGCAGGAAAATGAGCAGCATTCGCGGGAGCTGGCGGAAAAGCAAGTGGCAGGCTATGTGAAATCGGCAATCGAGCAAAAGTACGAAAGCCGGGTGCAAAGCGTGCAGGTTCACATCGAACAGCAGCCGGGAAAAGCCGCGGAAATCAAAGACATGGAAATTGTTTTGGCGGCAACTACGGCAAAAAACGATCCGGCCGCAAAAAAAAATCAAGAAAAATCCGGGCTTGTTCATATTAAGCCGATAAAGCCCGTACATATAAATGTAGAGGGAACTGAAAATGCTCAAGGCGAAACGCTGCCGGTCTTATCCGAGCCTGATCGCAGGGCGGAAGATACGGACATGATCCGCAGCATTAAGCAGGATATGCAGCAGGAATGGAAAATTCCCGCCGGCCGGATTTCCGTACAGATCGTTCGGCCGGCCCCCCAATAAATCAACATAATCGGATTTCGGCGTGTAGGAAGAGGTGAGGCCAGAATGAGAAAATGGCTGCAGTGGATGGAAAAATGGATGGGAGGTGATCCAAACGGAGGAAAAAAGGTGCAAACACTGCGCTGGCTGCTGATCATCGGCCTTGTCGGCGTGTCGATCATGATCCTCAACTCGTTCGTTTCGGTTAAGCAGGTGGATCGACTCAATGAAGGCCGTGCTTCTCCCAAGCAGACTGCGGGCGATCAGCAGGCATTTATGGACAAAACCTCCAAGGATGATGCTTTCAGGGACATTGAAGCCGAATATGAATCGCGTTTAAAGGAAATTCTTGAAAAAATCGTCGGCGTAGGAGAAGTGGATGTAATGGTAAATATCGATTCCACTGCGGAAATCGTAGTCGACCAGAACCGCAAGGACACCGAACAGATTACCGACGAAAAGGATCAGAGCGGCGCCACCCGCCATATTACCGAAGTGACGCGCAGCGGTGAGGTTGTGCTCTATGAAGCTTCGGGAGGCCAAACGCCGATTATTCTGAAAAAAATCAAACCGCAAATCCGAGGGGTCCTGATCGTAGCCAGAGGAGCCGAACAGCTGGTTGTGAAAAAATTAATTACCGAAGCCGTTGAAAGAGGATTGGGCGTTCCCGCCTACCGCATTTCCATCGTGCCGAGGAAGCAATAGATCCCATGTTATCATTATTCATTTAAATAAGGAGGAACAGAAAATGAATTCAAAGAGACAAACAATTTGGCTTGTATCGATGCTCAGCTTAATGGTGGTTCTTTCCGCCTATTATCTGTTTACGGACAGCCCGAATCAGATGAAGATCGCTTCAAATGGAGAGCAACAAAGCGGCAGCGACCTGTTGAACGCAGAAAAAATAGGGGCGCAGCAAGGCATCAAGGCGCAAGAAGTGAACGGACAGGATGCCGTCGGCACCAAGGGCGATCAAGCTGCCGCAGATTCAACCAAGCAGCAGTCAGCCTCCGGTACGGACAAACAACAAGCCTCTGCGGCCGACAGCACACAAGCGGGAGACAGCGGGAAAACCGATGCCCAAGTGCTTGACAGCATTAAAACCCAAGCAACATCCGGCACTGACTATTTCATCAATTTGCAAATGAAGCGAAACGATGAAATGTCAAAGAAATATGACGATCTGATGAAGATCATCAACAACAATTCGCTCGATTCCGGGACGATCGGGAAAGCTTATTCCGATATGAGAAAGCTGGAGGACACTCAGGCCAAGGTTACCAATTTGGAGGAAGAGCTGCTTAAAGACTATCCCAACGCAGTAGTGAACCAGGCGGACAACAACGAATGGCAGGTCGTGGTGCAAAGCGACAAGCTTGAGAAAAGCCAGGCCGTCAGCATCATGGATCAGGTTACAAAAGAATTGAATGTCGAGCCCAATCAGGTGGTTATCAAATACATGAAGTAATCTCCGGCAGAAGCGGCAATAACCACTGCCCGGATACTGGCGAGGAAGAGTCCGTTCGCGGACTCTTTTATTTTTTGAAATGATAATGTCATAAAACACGCACATTACGAATTAAATGTGTAAATCTCCCTATTAAAATATCATGTACCTTCTATTTCAAGATTCATAGAATATATAAAACAGTGGAGGTGAGCATACAAATGAAACAAAAAATGGTGAAGATACGGATAAAGCAAGTCAAAACCAAACAGAGCGACCCCTACGATGTTGTTTTATTCGAGGTTGTTTCCAGAAGTTCTGAGGTCATACCGGAAGCATCGAGCGACAGCAGGGGAGGTTTGCTGCCGACAGATACCGCGGCCCGCACACTGAAGACTTTGTTTGATGAAGGCTTTGAGCTCATTGCGGTCAGCATTAATTCACAGACCGGCGGAACCCTGTATACTTTGATTCGCCCAAGAAACCAGTCCAGCAGCAAAAACAAATTGGGAAAAAACAAGAAAACGGCCAGAAAACCGCTGGTTTTCAAGAGTGCCGCCAAAAAATAACTGAATGTCAACCATGTGAGAACTGCGTAAAGGCAGTTCTTTTTGTTTCGCGCTTCAAGGAAAAAGGTTATAATACTATTCGTGCGCAAAAAATTATTGTGTTATAATACTAACGTTACAGCTAAGACAAACGTACATAATCATTGAATCGCAACAATTGGAACGCAAATAGCGGCTGCACAAATATTGAAGGAGTGAACGTTTCATATGTTCAATTTGGATGAAATCAAAGAATTGGTCAAGTTATTGGATGAATCTTCCGTTCAGGAAATTGAAATTGAAAATGAAGGCTCGCGTGTGATGATTCGCAAACCGAACCCGAACCAGGCCACTGTGGTCCATTCTGCTCCAGCCATGCATGTGCAGCATGCGGCGCAGATTCATCACCCGGCGGCTGCGCCCCCGTCTCATGCCGTCGAGAGCACTGTCTCGGCCAATGATGCGGCTGCATCCAATCTGCATCGAATCGTATCACCGATGGTCGGCACCTTTTACCGTTCGCCGGCACCGGATGCGCCTTCGTTTGTGAGTACAGGAGACAAGGTGAATGAGAAGACGATCGTTTGCATCATCGAAGCGATGAAGCTGATGAATGAGATTGAAGCCGAAGTTAAAGGAGAAATAGTGGAAGTGCTCGCAGAAAACGGACAGCTTGTGGAATTCGGGCAGCCGCTGTTTCTGGTGAAGGCGGAGTAAAGCTGCTTACGCCCTGCTGCGCCGGAGTAAAGGCTATACACTCTTGGGAGGAAACGACGAATGAAGTTTCACAAAGTATTGGTTGCCAACCGCGGGGAAATCGCCGTGAGGATCATCCGTGCCTGCCGCGAGATGGGCATTTTTACGGTTGCGGTTTTTTCCGAGGCGGATCGCGAAGCCCTGCATGTCAGATTGGCGGATGAAGCCTACTGCATCGGACCTGCAGCTTCGAAGGACAGCTATTTAAACTATACGAATATTATGAGCGTCGCCACCTTGACGGAGGCCGACGCGATTCATCCCGGATACGGATTTTTGGCGGAAAACGCCGACTTCGCGGAAATATGCGAAGCCTGCAACATTACTTTTATCGGCCCGTCCCCGGACGCGATCAACAGAATGGGCGACAAATCGATGGCCAAGCAGACGATGAGACAGGCGGACGTACCGGTTATTCCCGGCTCCGACGGCTTGATCGAGGATTTGGAAGAAGCGGTGCAGCTCGGCCGCGAGATTGGCTATCCGATTGTGATCAAGGCCACGGCGGGGGGCGGCGGCAAAGGCATCCGCATTGCCGACAGCGAAGAGCAGCTGATTCGACAAATCAATGCAGCCCAGCAGGAAGCGCAGAAAGCATTCGGGAATGCGGGTGTTTATCTGGAAAAATTCCTTACCGGAATGAAGCATGTGGAAGTGCAAATTTTGGCTGACAAGCACGGAAATGTCATTCATCTCGGAGAACGTGATTGCTCCGTGCAGCGCAGGAGACAAAAGCTGGTGGAAGAAGCGCCGTGTTCCGTGCTTACTGCCGAAATCCGCGAGAGCATGGGTCAGGCGGCTGTTCGCGCCGCCAAAGCAGTCAACTATTCAGGAGCAGGCACGCTGGAATTTTTGCTTGGTTCCGACGGCAGCTTTTATTTTATGGAGATGAACACGCGGATTCAAGTCGAGCATCCGGTGACGGAAATGGTTACAGGGGTGGACATTGTCAAAGAAATGATTTTGGTAGCCGAAGGGAATCCGCTTTCGATTTCGCAAGAGGATGTGCGGATCGACGGCTGGTCGATCGAATGCCGCATCAACGCGGAGGATCCAAACCGCAATTTTGCCCCTTCTCCCGGATTGATCCAAGCTTATCTGCCTCCCGGCGGATTAGGCGTCAGAATTGACAGCGCGGCTTATC
The DNA here is from genome assembly GCA_964514665.1 of uncultured Caryophanales bacterium. GTDB lineage: Bacteria > Bacillota > Bacilli > Paenibacillales > KCTC-25726 > CAZESH01. Next base: position 2,889 of record CAZESH010000169.1, on the reverse strand, counting down.
AGGGCTACAGCATCCCTCCCCATTATGATTCGATGGTGGCGAAACTGATCGTTTGGGGCAAGGACCGCGAGGATGCCATTTCCAGAATGAAGCGTGCGTTAATGGAATTTGTCGTGGAAGGCGTGCAGACGACGATCCCGTTTCATCTTCGATTGTTCGAACACAAAAGGTTTCTGTCGGGCGACTTTGACATCAAATTCCTTGAGGAACATGATGTGAACGATCCCGAATCTTAAGCTCGTTTGCACAAGTTTGTCATAATTTTATGCAAGTGGTATAGTTATATAATATGATGCATCCGAGAGCCGACGGTATCGGTCAATGCCAGCTAGATCATCAAATGTGAAGGCGAGGAGGAGATTTACTTTGAATACCATTGCTCCCGAATATGAAAAAACCGATTTGGGAAATATCCAGATTGCCCCGGAAGTCATCGAGATCATTGCCGGACTGGCAACCATAGAGGTAAAGGGCGTTGCCGGCATGAGCGGCGGAATTGCAGGCGGAATAGCCGAGCTGCTGGGACGCAAAAATTTATCCAAAGGCGTTAAGGTGGAGGTCGGACAAAAGGAAGTGGCGGTTGACGTATCGATCGTCGTGGAATTCGGCAATCCGATACCGCAAATTGCCGAGGAAATACAGAAAAATGTAAAGCATGCGATCCGCTCCATGACCGGTCTGAATGTGGTAGAAGTCAATGTACATATTCACGACGTGCACTTCAAAGGCGCGGAAAAACTGCAGGAAGAAGAAGCACCTGTTGTACAGCGGGTGAAATAATCATAAAGGAACCGCACAATTAACCGCTTTGAAGCTAATTGTGAATGCACCGACATTTAAACCCCCTTGCTTCGTGTCAGGGGGTTTACTATAATGCCGAGGGGGACAAGCGTTGTGGGAAAAATATTGGACAGGCTTCTGCTCTTTTTGTACAGCCTGATTGTCGCAGCTGCCGCCGCTATTCTCGCTGCTGCCGGATTCCATTTGGTCAGCTACGATTATACGCTGCAATTGGCGGATTTGATCTATCATAACACAGCATGGGCAATACCCGTAATATCCGTAAGCGCGGTTATTTTTCTGATCAGCCTGCGATTTCTTTATATTTCGCTTCGGAGCTCCCGCAGAACCTCGGCTTCGATCGATCAGCATACGGATTTCGGAGATGTTCGCATTTCTATGGAGACGGTGGAAAACCTGACGTTGAAAGCGGCTTCCCGGGTGAAGGGAGTCAAGGATCTCAAGGCCAAGGTGAATGTGTCCGACGCCGGTTTGGAGATTTCCATTCGTGCCATCGTAGATGGCGAAAGCTCGATTCCCCAGTTGACTGAAGAAGTACAGCGCCAGGTCAAAGGCCATGTGGAGGAAACGACGGGCATACCGGTATCGTTTGTAACCCTGTTCGTCGCCAACATCATCCAATCGCAATCGTTCAGAAGCAGAGTGGAATAGAGGTGACATCCTTTGTGGAATGAGCTGTGGAACAAATACAGAGGCGTTTCCGTCGGCATTGCCTGCGGACTGCTGCTGGGTATGGTTTACCTGATTTTCGGCTTTTGGAACATGCTGGTTTTTGCCTTCATCGTATATGCGGGATTCTTCGTCGGATACAAAATCGATCGCCGGGAACCCTTGTTTTCATGGTGGGAGATATACAGATGGTTGAATGAAAGATGGAGAATGTTTCGTTGACCCTGTGAATGCGCTCATAGGGTTTTTTGTTTTGTTGGCTAAAGGTGTTGTATACTAGGAAAAAAGAATTGCGACGTTCCCCGTCGGCAGATGAATTCAGGAGGATTTGGAATGAAACGGAGACTCGCGCGAGAAATCGCCGTGCAAGCCCTGTACCATATGGAAATGAACAACTCGGGAACAGAAGCGGCGATTCGCATGGCTGCGGAAGAGAGTGAAGAGAACGGAGCGGTCGATCAAGAGACGCTGTCATTTTCCACGGAACTCAGTGAAGGTGTCTCCGGCAATCGCAGCCGCCTTGATGAAATGCTCACGGAATATTTGAAGGGCTGGAAAATGGACCGTCTGTCCAAAGTGGACCGGCAAATTCTCCGTCTGGGCGTGTTCGAAATGCTTTACAGCGAAGATGTCCCCCCAAAGGTGGCAATCAATGAGGCGATTGACCTGGCCAAGCATTTTGGCGACGAGGAATCGGGCAAATTCGTCAATGGCGTACTCGGAAAAATGATTCATGACCTGCAGAAGCTTAAGGAAAAAATCAAAGAAACCATTTAATGGTCATTATTTTGGGAGGGAATTCTAATGTCCGCACAAGTTATCAGCGGTAAAGAAGTTGCCGCGGATATCCGCAGCCGCTTGTCCGAAGAAATTCAGGAATTGATCGCTCGCGGCGTCAAGCCTGGTCTAACTGTCATATTGGTCGGAGAAGATCCGGCGTCTCAAGTGTATGTGCGCAGCAAGGCGGCCGCTTGCGAGAAATTGGGAATGGCTTCCGAAGTGATCCGCATGCCTGCCGAAACTTCAGAGGAGACACTGCTGGCGCAAATCGGCAAATTGAACGAAGATAGCTCAGTGCACGGCATCCTTGTTCAGCTGCCGCTGCCGAAGCATATTTCCGAGCAATCTGTGATTGATGCGATCAATCCGGAAAAGGATGTCGACGGCTTTCATCCGATCAATGTCGGCAAGCTGGTCACAGGGGGAGATGCTTATTTGCCTTGCACTCCGGCAGGAATCATTGAACTGATTAAAAGAACCGGCATCGACATTGCCGGCAAGCATGCGGTGGTTGTAGGACGGAGCAATATTGTGGGGAAACCCGTAGCGCTTCTTCTGCTTCGCGAGAACGCAACCGTTACCGTGTGCCATTCCAAGACCGCCAACATGGAGGAAGTGACCCGCCAGGCGGATATATTG
>CAZESH010000168.1:0-9173 GCA_964514665.1 uncultured Caryophanales bacterium | reverse complement strand
GCATACGATTGTGGGAGCGGGGAAAACCGAGGGCGCCATGGATGCGGGCAACATGCTGAAGCCGATGCTGGCCCGTGGCGAACTGCATTGTATCGGGGCGACGACGCTTAACGAATACCGACAGTATATCGAGAAGGATTCGGCGCTGGAGCGGCGCTTTCAGCAAGTGCTGGTGCAAGAACCCGATGTGGAGGACACCATTTCCATCCTGCGCGGATTGAAGGAGCGTTTTGAAATCCACCACGGGGTAAAAATCCACGATAATGCGCTGGTCGCCGCAGCCAAGCTGTCCGACCGCTATATTACGGAACGTTTCCTGCCGGACAAGGCGATCGATCTCGTTGACGAGGCGTGCGCAACGATCCGTACCGAAATGGATTCCATGCCGGCCGAGATGGATGAGGTAACCCGCCGGGTGATGCAGATGGAGATCGAGGAAGCTTCTTTGAAGAAAGAAAAGGATCGGGCCAGCGAAGAACGGCTGCATGCGCTGCAGAAGGAATTGGCCGATCTGAAAGAGAAAATGAACGCGATGAAGGTGCAGTGGGAGCAGGAGAGACAAGTGCTGCAAGGTGTCCGGGAGCTGCGCGAACAGCTAGAAAAGGCGCGGTCGGATTTGGAGGAAGCGGAGAATGAATATGATCTTGGGAAAGCCGCTGAACTGAAGCATGGCCGCATTCCGCAATTGGAACGCAGCTTGCGGGAGGCGGAGCTTGAAGCCGAAAGCGGCAATGAAGGACGTCTCCTGCGCGAGGAAGTGACCGAAGAAGAAATTGCCGACGTGGTCGGCAGATGGACGGGAATCCCGATCAGCAGATTAATGGAAGGCGAGCGGGACAAACTGCTGAAGCTGGAGGATATTCTTCATGAACGGGTGGTTGGCCAGGAGGAAGCCGTCAATCTGGTCTCGGATGCGGTGCTGCGGGCACGGGCAGGCATCAAGGACCCGAATCGGCCTATCGGCTCCTTCATCTTCCTGGGGCCGACAGGCGTAGGCAAAACGGAATTGGCCAAAACACTCGCCGAAGCGATGTTCGACAGTGAGGATCACATGATCCGCATTGATATGTCGGAGTATATGGAGAAGCATTCCGTTTCCCGCTTGATTGGAGCGCCTCCCGGATATGTCGGTTACGAGGAAGGCGGGCAATTGACGGAGGCGGTTCGCAGAAAGCCTTACTCGGTTATCCTGCTCGATGAAGTGGAAAAAGCGCACCCGGACGTTTTCAACATCCTGCTGCAGCTTTTGGATGACGGACGTCTGACGGATTCGCAGGGCCGTGTCGTGGATTTCAAGAATACGATTATCATCATGACGTCGAATATCGGCTCCCATTATCTAATAGAAGGAGCCGGGGGACAGGAAGGCATTACGGAAGAAGCCAGGGAGCGGGTGTTCCGCGAATTGCGGGCGCATTTCCGGCCGGAGTTTCTGAACCGTGTGGACGATATCGTGCTCTTCAAGCCGCTGTCGATCGAAGATGTGAAGAGCATAGTCGACAAACTGATTGCAGAGGTAGAGTCTCGTCTGGCCGAGCGGCGCATCAAGCTGTCCCTGACGGACCGTGCCAAAACCTTTGTAGCCGAAGAAGGGTTCGATCCCGTATACGGCGCCCGCCCGCTTAAACGGTTTATCCAGCGTCATTTGGAAACCCGTTTGGCAAGGGAAATGATTGCCGGTGACATTCGGGACGGAGCGGAAATCCGAATCGATCTGGATGGCGGCAAGCTGACCGTGAACCAAGCAGAGCAGGTTCTGAATTAAAGTAAGCGGAATTTCGCACTTAGACTTGAATGGTGCGAAATTCCGTTTTTTTTTTTTGCTCACTTAGAATTTACATAGCTTATTCATTCCACCATTTTTTCAGGTCCTCCCACCAGGAGTTTTCCTGATGCTTGGCTCCAGGCTCAGGCGTGTCGGCGGACTGCGGCTTCGTGCCGCCGTGCGCGCTGCAGTATTGATCGGGCTCGGTTCCTTTCACGAACACCTCCAGCTGGCTTTTCGGACAGTCGGGGGTGGCCAGCAATCCCGAATCGGGATCGATATAAGCGCTGACTACACCTGGCGGAATTTCGAACAGCTTGGGCGGTACGCTTTGCAAGGATTGTTCGGTAAATTCGGCGAAAATCGGCGATGCCAAGTGGGACTCCACGGCGCTGATCTTGCGGTTCTTATCGTATCCGACCCATACCGCCGTGGCCAACTCCGGAGTGAATCCGACCATCCAGGCATCCGTATCGGTGGTGCCGGTTTTCCCTGCTACCGGCCGTTTCAGCATGGAGGCTACGCGATAGCCGGTTCCCCCGGGGTCAAAGACGCTTTCCAGCAAATTGGTCAGCACATAGGTATGGGCTTCGTCGACTGCCTGCTCCTGCTTTGGCTGCGCTTGATAGAGAATGTTGCCGGCGGCATCGGTTATTTTCAAAATCGCACTGGGCTCAGTATGCACCCCTTTGTTGGCGATCGTACCGAAAGCAGAAGCCATTTCCAACGGACTTACCGGGAATGTTCCAAGTGCCAGCGAGGGGAGCGGCTTCATCGGGCTGGTAATCCCCAGCTTGCGGGCCATGTCGATGACTTTTTGCGGTCCGACCTTCATGATCGTATTGACCGCGTATATGTTGTCGGAACGGGCGATCGCCTGTCTCAGCGAGATGTATTTATGCAGGTATTCGTTGCCGAAATTGCTCGGCATGTAAGTTTGCCGTCCGTCGTCGTAAGTGAATGCGGTTGGCTCGCTTTTGAACTGCGTGGCCGCGGTAAAATCGTTTTGCTCCAAGGCGGCCAGATACAAAATCGCTTTGAAGGAAGAGCCCGGCTGGCGAGTTGTGGCCAATACCCGGTTGAATTGGTTTTCGTTATAATCCTTTCCGCCCACCATCGCTTTGATATAGCCGGTTCGCGGATCGATTGCCACCAGCGCAGCCTGCAGCTCGCCCTGTTCATCGATGTATTTGTGCACGGTTTGTTCGGCGATTTGCTGGGTTTTCAGATCCAGGGTCGTGTAGATTTTAATGCCGCCTTCCTCAAAGTCCTTCTCCGACAAGCCGATCTTGTCCATCACCTGCTGTTTGACATAATCTCTGAAGAATGGAGCTTGGGACGGTTTGTCACCGGTAAGCGGTTGGAGGTCGAGCGGCGTGTTGTAGGCTTCATCCGCAGCCTGTTTCGTAACATACCCGAAGTTGACCATCGCCTGCAGCACGGTTTTTTGCCGCTTCTTGGCATTGGCAAAATTCATGTAAGGCGAATAGTATTTCGGTCCTTTCGGCACGCCTGCAAGCAGCGAGCTTTCCGCCAGGGTCAAATCCTTGGCGTCCTTGCCGAAATACATTTTGGAAGCTGCCTGTATGCCGTATGCGGCATGCCCGTAATAGATCTCATTAAGATATTTCTGCAAAATTTGATCCTTGCTGTACTGCATTTCCAATTGAATCGTATATAAGGCCTCTTTGATTTTGCGCGACCAGGAGCGCTCATGCGTCAGGTACAGATTGCGTGCCAACTGCTGGGTGATCGTGCTGGCGCCTTGAATTTTAGCCATATGGCTAATGTCGACCATGACCGCCCGGGCCAATCCTCTCATGTCAATGCCGGGATGCTCGTAGAAACGGTGATCTTCAATCGAGAGCGTGGCCTGGACGAGATACGGCGAGATCTGATCGAGTGAAACAAGCTGACGGTTCTGGCCTCTGTACATTGTGTCTATGACATCTCCATGGATGTCATAGATTTCCGAGGTTTGCGGAACCGATGCTACCGGCAGTGCCTGAGCGCGCAAGTAAAGCAGTCCGACGGCAAGCGCGATTACGGCAAAGACAGCAAAAGAGAAAAGCACAGTGGTGATTTTCCGGATTCGCCTCCACCAGCGGAATCCGCGGATTTCCGCATGCGCATCCCTGTTTCTTAAAGCGCTTTTTCCGCCCATTCCTTTATTCATGCCGCTCTCCTTTCCTCACGGTTCAATGACCGATTATCCGGGGTTCTATTATCCATTATGGAAAACAATAGAATTCCGTATTCATCGAACAGCAAGAAAAGTATCGGGACGAGGAAATCATGGCGTTGCATTTTGCCAAGGTTTCACTATAATACAACTTGTGCGGCCGTTTTTTTCAGGAATGGCCAATTAGATGTTACAATAAAGGGGCAGCTGTTCCGCGTATGGCTGTTCGCGCAAGGATCAGCAGCCAGGAGAAGGAAGGGAATAGAGATGGAGTTATGGTATACTGAGAAACAAACGGAAGTGTTCGGCATTACCGCCAAAATCAAAGAAACGCTGGTTACGGAAAAAACCCGGTTTCAGGATCTGGCGATTATAGACACGTTGGAATTCGGCCGCATGCTGGTGCTGGACGGCATGGTGATGACCACCGTGAAAGACGAATTTGTCTATCATGAAATGGTGGCTCATCCCGTGCTTTTCACACATCCCAATCCGCGCCATGTTCTTGTTGTTGGCGGTGGTGACGGAGGCGTTATCCGCGAGGTGCTGAAGCATCCCCAGGTGGAAAAGGCGGTACTGGTGGAAATCGACGGCAAGGTAATCGAGTATTCCAAGAAATATTTGCCGGAGATTGCCGGGGCGCTTGATGATCCCCGAGTGGAAGTGATCGTCAATGACGGTTATATGCATATTCACGAAAAGAAAAATACGTACGATGTGGTCATGGTGGATTCCACCGAGCCGGTGGGACCGGCGGTGCAGCTGTTCGAAAGAGGATTTTATCAAGCCATATATGAAGCGCTGAAGGAAGACGGGATTTTTGTTGCGCAAACCGACAACCCATGGTTTAAAGCGGATTTGATCCACAAGGTCAACCGCGACGTCAAGGAAATTTTCCCGATCACGCGCGTGTATCAGGCCAATATTCCGACCTATCCGAGCGGTCTGTGGACGTTTACGATGGGCAGCAAAACTTATGATCCGCTGCAGGTGGATGAAACGAAAATCCCGGAATTGGATACGAAATATTATACTCCGCGTTTACATAAAGCGGCTTTTGCCCTGCCGAAATTTGTTGAGGATCTAATTAAATAAAGGTTTGGATTGTTTGAGGCGCGGAGACGGGTGTTCCGATTCAAGTTCCGTCCCTTTCCGGCATAGATGTATAAAAATGACCAGTCCGAGCCCGAGAGACCAAGAACCATCGTAGCATTTGCATAAAGGGGAGTTCTCCGACTTTCATGGTTCCAGGTCTCTCGGGCTCTCCCTTATGCGACGGAAAGCAAAGTCACCCGAATCGCAACACCCGCCTTCTTGTTCAACCACCAAAGAGCCGGGGAAGCAAAACCCGAAACAGAAATACTCTTTCGGACCAAACCCAACCAACCCCTTGCGGGGGCAACTGAAATAGAAAGTCAATAATGCCGCGCGTAGAGCACGGTAACTGAGAGGAACTTCAAAATGCGATTTGATGACGCTTATTCCGGCAATGTATTCATTGCCAGCGGCAGCCAATATGAGACCGCCCGCGCGGTTCTGTACGGGATGCCGATGGATTATACGGTCAGCTTTCGGCCCGGGTCACGCTTCGGACCGGCGCGGATCCGCGAAGTTTCGATCGGGCTTGAAGAGTACAGCCCGTACTTAGACAAAACCCTTGATCAGGTTGCCTATTTCGATGCGGGAGATATTCCGCTTCCCTTCGGCAACGCTGCGAGAAGCTTGGAAATGATCGCGGAATATGTAAGAAAGCTTCTGCAGGACGGGAAGTTCCCGCTTGGACTTGGCGGAGAGCATTTGGTTTCCTGGCCGGTCATCCGCGAAGTATACGGCAAGTTTCCGGATATGGCGTTGATTCATATCGATGCCCATGCCGATCTCAGAGAGCATTACGAGGGAGAGCCGCTCTCGCATTCTACGCCGATTCGCAAGGCGGCGGAGCTGATCGGGGGCAAAAATGTGTATCAGTTCGGAATTCGCTCGGGTACCAAGGAAGAATTCGCCTATGCCCGGGAAAACCTCCATTTTTATCCGTTTGACGTGGCCGAGCCGCTGCGCCGGGTGCTGCCCGAGCTTGCCGGCCGTCCGGTCTACGTTACCATTGATATTGATGTGCTGGATCCCTCTACGGCCCCCGGAACGGGCACGGCGGAGGCGGGAGGGATTACGTCCAGAGAGCTGTTGGCTGCGATTCATGCCATTGCCGAATCAGGAGCGCGTGTAGTCGGGGCTGATTTGGTGGAGGTCGCGCCGATTTACGATCCCACGGAACAAACCCAGATCGCGGCGGCCAAGATGATAAGGGAAATGCTGCTGGGCTTTGTAAAATGAACAGAACGCAAACCGGTGCGTCCGGTTTGCGTTTATTTTTGGTCCCGTGAGTGTATGCGATTAAGCATCGGGGCTTGAATTCACTTCCAAAGGTTATTTTAAAGAATGGGTGATTGGATTTGCAACCGTCTAAAATTCCCGTAAGGATTCATTTGAACAGCCGCTCCGATACGGAAGCGATCGAACAGATTTTGGACGGCGAGCTTTATCGCAAGCCGCTTTCCAACTATGTGCGTTATATAGAGCGGGGCGAGACGGAAGAAATTGCAACAACCGTCAAATTCGCATCCGACGGTACGGTCAAAATGCTGCGTTCGGGGACGATTTGCAGTGAGCTGGAATTTGCTCTGGGCACGCACACCAAAGGCAGTCTGTCCTTTGAGCGGCAGGAAATGCAGCTGTCGATTTTTACGCATCATTTATCGAATCGTCTCCAAGCCGGTCTCGGGCAGTTCAGTTTAAGCTACGATCTGCAGATCGGCGACGCGCCGGCAGGGCGATTCGAGATTGAGTTCAGCATCGAAGCGCACTAAAGCGATAGCCATTAACGGCGACTTATTCTGGAGGAGATGGCTTTTTTTCTTGTGGCGCGCCGGGTTTTCAGCCGGTTTAAAGCCTTGACAGCTTGGATCATCCCTATTGATGAAGGTTTATTAGCCGGTGTCCGGATCGGAACAGTGGAGTATTTCAAGACTTGCTTGATGCGCTTGGGCGTCAGTTTTGGATTATAGGCTTTCATCAGTGCGATTAATCCCGTCACATGGGAGGTTGCCATGGAGGTTCCGCTAAGCTCGTTGTATTTTCCCCCGATCCAGGTCGAATAAATTTGCGCTCCTGGAGCATAAACATCGATTTGTTTGCCGCGATTCGTAAACGTGGTGATGCGGTTTTTGCGATTTGTGGCCCCGACGGCGATCGTCTGCGGGAATCTGGCGGGATAATCGATAAAATTTTGTTTACCGTCGTTTCCGGATGAGGAAACAATCACTACCCCGGCATGATAAGCGGCTGTTACGGCATCCAGGAGCGACTGACTGCGCTGATGCATGCCGAAGCTCATGTTGATAATATCCATTTGATTGGTCACGCACCAATCAATGCCCATGATAATATCGGAAACATATGCGCTTCCGTAGCGGTCAAATGCCTTAATCGGATAAATCATTGCCTTTGGGGCTACGCCTGTCATTCCCTGCTGCTGCTGATTAAAGGCCGCGATCGTACCAGCTATGTGGGTGCCGTGTCCGTTGTCGTCGAACGGCGCGGAGAAGCGATTCAGCAGATTTACGCCTCTGGACAGGGACGATTTCAAGTCCGGATGATTGAAGTCGGCCCCGGTATCGACCACGCCGATTTTGATCCGGCTGCCGGTGGATTTTTTCCAAACCAGCGGCGCCTTGATCTGCTTAACACCCCATGGAATTTTATGCTTGATGTCGAAGTTTTTGGGCATGTGGCGGAATTGCGCCGGGTTCATCGGATTGAAACCCCTGACATGCAAACGAATCGAGGTGTCCTCTTCAAGCATGAGTTGGTTATCAAAGAGAGCGGGTTCCAATGCAAAATGAAGCGGACATACGAGCGCATGTATGCTTTCGATTGCATGTATATCCCGCAAGTGTTCGTAAGAACACCGCATTTCTTCAAGCCCCGATAAACAATCTGCAAAAAATTCCGGTGAGCGGAAGCGGAGAATTGTTCTGGTTTGAGCGCTGTTTGCATCGTTCGCGATTTTATCGTTTAGCATGTGAAGCAGCTTGGCATGGTTCAAAAAGAATTCCCCCAATGCGTGCAAGATATGAGGTATTGTATGAGGGATCTATATAAACGGATTGAGTTGATCGCCTTTTTTGTCTGAATTAGGCGAAAACTTGTGTCACACCGTTTTATTATTCATAAACTGACAGGGAGAGTCTCTTTATCGGGACTCTTTATCTAAAAGGTGGTGCTTGAGCGGGTCACACCATCCAAGCGGATACAGTCGAAAGCGGAGGAGACGAGGTCCTTCGCTTTTATCATTTTACGGGCCCCCTTCATCCGTGTGTTCATGCCCGGTCCAATTTTTTGCGAAATGCTGTTGGACATAGTTGCAATTTTGGGTAAAATAGGTTTTACTTAATTGTGATATTCAAGGAAAAGAAATCTTCACACTGTGCATGTGCACGTCAATAAGATAGTTTGAAGGGATGTGGCCTATATGAGCAGCCAGTTTACTTTAAAAATGAGTGGCGAGAAAGCCAAGGAAATGCCGATGGTCGATCTGGCTTTCATGATTTTAAAGTCGGTGAACACGCCGATGTATTACCGCGATATCATGCAGGAAATTGCCCAAATAAAAGGCATTGGCAGTGAGGAAGTCAATCAGGTGATTGCGCAATTATATACGGAAATCAACATCGACGGCCGGTTTGCCTGTGTAGGGGCGAACTTGTGGGGACTGAAAAGATGGTATCCGATCGAAAAAGCCGAGGATCCGATGGGAACGCCTCGTCCGAGAATCATCAACGACGATGATGACGATGACATAGATGACGATTATGAGGAAGAAGAAAGCTTCGACAATGACAGCGCAGAGGATTACGACGGCATCGATGAGGAAGAAGATGAAGATGCGGAAATTTTCGACGACGAGGATACGGACGAGATCGATGAAGAACTGGAAGATGACTTGGAAGACGACATGATCGAGGAAGACGAAGACGAGTCGTCCGATGATCTTGAAGAGGAAGAAGAATTCGATTCAGACGAGGAAGAAGACGATGAGGATAAATGATCATAAGGTGGTGTCGAGCTGTCTTGACATCATTTTCTGGACAGAGTAAACTATAGCATGGGCTGAACATTTGTTCATGTAAATTCATAAAAGATTCAATGAAAGTGCCCCCGATTCGGGTG
>CAZESH010000167.1:0-9211 GCA_964514665.1 uncultured Caryophanales bacterium | reverse complement strand
CACTTGTCCTAATGGATCCACAATTCGACTATGACCGGCGAACACGGTTTCTCCCTTCTCTGTACCTGAGCGGTTCGAAGCTATCAGATAAGCCCCGTTTTCAAGCGCTCTTGAACGAGTCGCCAAATCCCATGCATACAATCTGGGCGAGCCAAATGCGGATGGATAAATGAGAATATCGGCTCCCTTAAGGCTTAAGATTCGCGATCCTTCCGGAAACCCGATTTCATAGCAGATTTGCATTCCAATATTGGCGAGCGGCGTGCTGTAAACAGGGAATTCATCACCCTTGGTAAAACGAACATTCTCTTGATCCCATAGATGCGTTTTACGATAAGTCCCTATCAATCCTTCTGGTCCGACGATCACCGCCGTATCGTAAACTAATCCGCTGCTTTCTCCTCTTTCTAAAATTGCGCCAACCATGTAGACCTTAAATCGTTCCGCATTTTTCTTCATCCAATCTGTTGTGGGACCAGGAATTGGTTCGGCCAGTTCGATGTCTCTTTCCTCCACCCGGTAGCCCGTATTAAATAGTTCCGGCAAAACAATGAGCTGTGCATTGCTTTTTATGGCTTGTTCGACAAGACTTTTGGCTTTCACCAGATTTGCATCCCGATCCCCCAAAGTGCAATTCATTTGAATCGCTGCCACTTTGATGAAGGAGGGATTATTACTCATCGCATGACCTCCTTTTCGTCTATAGTTGTTGTTCTTGCTATTAGTGTAAGCGCTTTCCTGTGCTATAACAACAGGGAGAAACGAAAAGACCTATGCGAATATGCATAGGTCTTTTCGTTATAATGATCTACTTTATATGATATAGAACGGTTTTTTTGTTGTATAACAACGGTATTTATTCCTATGCCAATACGCATATATAACTATGCAATTACGCATAAGTCAGGATTTTGTCGAATATTGCTGCAGCTTCCTGCTGATCGTCGATTGATTCACACCTAATATTTGCGCTATTTTCGTTGTCGATGAATATTTTTTTTGAGCCATTTCAAGAAGATCCTTTTCTACGGATTCAACTGCCTCCTTTAGTGTGATGATGTTGTTTACCTGTACATCCTTCTTGTAGCTCGAAGAAACCATTAAATGCTCAGGCATAACAGACGTGCTTATGATATTCACGTCTGTCGTCACAAACAATCTTTCGATCACATTTTTCAATTCACGCACGTTTCCAGGCCAAGAATAATTTTGCAGTTTTTCCACAACTTGAGCAGAGAACTGTTTGTTTACTCCGTATTTCTTGTTCATTTGCTCTGTAAAATGAATGATCAGCGGCAATATGTCTTCTTTTCTTTCCCGGAGTGGCGGCACTGTAATGGGGATGACGTTCAACTGGTAGAACAGATCCTCTCTGAAGCGGCCGGCTTTGATTTCTTCCTCCAGATTATATCGTGTTGCTGCGATCATCCTGACATTGACAGCTATCGGTTTTTTCCCGCCAATCCGTATGATCTCTTTAGCTTTCAATGTTCGAAGCAGCTTCGCCTGAAGAGAAAGCGGTATTTCCGCAATTTCATCAAAAAACAGCGTTCCCTCATTTGCCATTTCAAACAATCCAAGCTTTGATCCGATTGCATCATTGGATATCCCTTCTTCACTGCCAAACATCTCATACTCCAGGTTCACCCGTAAGAAGAACAGGCGTATCCACGTCCGCCACTCGCTGAATCAAGCCAAGGATTTTTTTCGTTTTTTCACTGCGGTATACTAATTTTGTTTCAACTTCATTTTGTATACGTAAATCCTTTAATTCCTGCTTATATCCTTCTGTAAGCTGCTTCATCAATTCCAGTTCCGATTGAAGCTCGCTAATTTCTGTAATATCTCTGGATGCATTGACGATACGGATGATTTTACCTTCTTTATCTTTAATCGGAGTTCCAACCACCATTAGACGCCGCCCCGTTTTGGTTGTCTGAATACAAGATATTCTATCTTGCTTTTCTAACACCAGGCGGCTTGCGGATGGATTGAATACCCCCTCCTTTTCCAATTCATAAACGCTCTTTCCGACGAGTTCGCTTTCCTTAAATCCCCAAAGCCTTTCGCATGCGGAGCTTACTCTTTGGGTGATCCCTTCACCGTCAGAAACATAGATCACGTCATAGGATATATCAAAAATCGCTTTTAAATCTGCATTCAGTTCTTCATAGGAATGTAATCCCTGCGTAATCTCTTCCAGATCATTCGCATGCTGAAATATATAGATATGCCCTTGCATGATTCCATTTTCACTGAAAGGCGCCTCTTTTTGTATGATAAACTGCTCTTGTCCATATGCGAATCGGATTGTTTTCGAATGCAGTCCCGTACCCTCTTTGGCAAGTTTAATACTCGGAAACTCTTGCTCCCAAAGCTTGTTCAGCACGTCTTCCTTCCTCCGATTCAGCTTGTCCAGAGCAAACTGATTCATCATCCGAATACGCCGGTCCAAATCTAAATAAATCAAACCCATTGGAATATAGTCCAAATATGGCAGCTGATTCACAGAAACTTCCGGCATCAAAATTCCCCCTTTTCATGACATTCAACATAATATAACTTTATCAAAAAAATTAGAATTTTGCCTCATTTTTTGATTCCATATGTACGGGCCCTCCCCTGCAATACGGACAGCGAAAGCGCAAAGATCGGCAACGTTCATAAAAAGACGGTATACGTATGACTATAACTTCATTTTCAATTTTTAAAACGATGTGTTTTCTAGGTTTCATGTCTTATTCAAAGAATATACCAAATATATACAAAGATGCGCTATTACTTCATTTGTTCTAAAAACAATCGTATATGCGCTTCAATCTGATTTTGCGTTTCCATCTGCATGACTTGTTCGGCAAGCTGCTTTACCAAGGGCATGTCCAAACGGCCGATCAGTTCCCGTACCGGCAAAATGGATGAGGCGCTCATGCTGAATTCATCCAAGCCAAGGCCCAACAAAACAGGAACTGCTGTCAAGTCGCCTGCCATTTCACCGCACATGCCGACCCATTTATTGTGACGATGAGCCGCATCAATAACAAGTCGAATCAAACGCAAAACCGCCGGATGATAGGGCTGGTACAAGTAAGAGACTTTTTCGTTCATCCGGTCGCAGGCCATTGTGTATTGAATGAGATCATTGGTGCCAATCGAGAAAAAATCAACTTCCTGCGCAAAAAGATCAGCGATCATCGCACTGGCCGGAATTTCGATCATGATACCAATGCGGATGAGCGGATTGAAAGTGATTCCTTCTATCCGCAGCTCCTCCATCATTTCTGTTACAACCGCTTTTGCCTCACGCAGCTCTGTTAACGTGGCTATCATCGGGAACATGATGCCAACGTTACCAAAAGCGCTCGCACGTAAGATGGCACGCACTTGTGTATGAAACAAATCTTTACGGTCTAAACACAGACGAATTGCCCGATAGCCGAGGAACGGATTCATTTCTTTGGGAAGAGGCAAATAGGATAGTTCTTTATCTCCACCAATATCGAGCGTGCGGATGATGACAGGACGATCCTTCATCGCCTCAACCACCTGTTTATATACGTTGAACTGAGCTTCTTCGCTCGGCAAATTATCTCGATTCATATAAAGAAACTCCGAGCGAAACAATCCAATACCTTCTGCCCCGTTGTGTAAAACCCCTGCTATATCTTCGGACCCGCCGATATTGGCAGCCAATTCCACTCGATGCCCATCTATGGTAACTGTGGCTTGATCGACCAAACGGCGGTAGAGTGCCTGCTTATTGGCGAATGCCTCCTGTTTTTCCTTGTAAGCAGACAATTGCGCTTCCGATGGATTCCATAGAACCTTACCTGCGTCCCCATCAATAATGACGATGGCCCCATGGTCAATTTTCTGAGTAGCATCAATTAATCCGACGACAGCAGGAATATCCATGGAGCGTGCCATAATAGCCGTATGTGAGGTCCGGCTTCCAATATCGGTAGCAAACCCCCTCACATATCGAGAATCAAGCTGCATCGTATCGGATGGCGTTAAATCGTGCGTAATGAGGACATACTGCTTATTCATATCTAATCCAGTAAACGATTGATCGGGCAATCCCAACAGATGGCGCATCACTCGCTTGCCAACGTCGCGAACATCTGCTGCACGCTCGCGCATATAAGCATTTTTCATCTTCTCGAACTTTGCGATCCATTGTTGATTCGCTTGATCCAATGCATATTCGGCATTCACCGTCTCATTTTCAATCCGGCTGATAATTGCCTTTTGCCATGAAGGGTCCCGCAGTAAAAACATGTAGGATTCAATAATTTGTGCTTTATCTTCACCAAGCGATGCCTTCGTTTTCTCATACAGCGCCTTCAGCTCTATCAATGAAAGCTCAACCGCTTCTTGCAAACGGATAAGCTCTTGTTCCACCACAATGTTCGTCCGATGCAGCACTTCGAAGCTCTCTTCCCGCAGCACAAAAGCCTCGGCGATGGCAATGCCGCTGGATGCCCCAATTCCCAATAATTCACCGCCCATATCCTTCATCATCCGTCTCCTTCTGCAAAAAACCGGACGACCGCCTCCAATGCCGCCTGCTCATCTTCCCCATCCACGGTCACTAAAATTTCCTGACCGCAATCAGCAGCCAATGACATAATCTCAATTACACTTTTAGCATCAGCTGATTCATCCCCAAACTGAAGTGTAATCTCGCTTATAAAATCGGATGTCACCTTTACCAACTGCGTTGCCGGGCGTGTATGGATCCCTTCCCCATGTGTTACGATGATGGTTTTCTGAATCATGCTGTGTCACACTCCTGTCATCGTTTGATAAGCCTCTAATACAAGCCTCGACATGTCCTCCGTAAAATGATCCAGCATCGCCTGGCCTTTCTCACGGGTTGCAAGCGTGGCATCTCCGTACACGCCGCTCTGGCTCAAATCGCCTAAAGAGATTACCGATTTACCATACAGCGCAGGCTTCTCCGGATATTCCCTTACCGCCTGCTTCATATTTACATATTGCGGATTTGTAGCCAACATTAAAGAGGTTTCAAACTCGCAGGCATGGATCATGCCATGCCAAGTCGGAGAATCGCAGTGCTTGTCCATCACCTCGATCATATTCGGATAGAACAAATAAATGACCGGCATCTCTAATTCGTCCATCAATTCCCGAGTCGCATACTTCATCGCAGCATTATTGGCATCATGTCCATTTACCAGCACGAGCAGCTTTATACCATAACGCGACACACTGTGGGCAACATCTTTGATAACAGTTTCCACATGAGACTGTTCCATCGACACCGTACCCGGAATATCTCGCCACACCCACGAATAGCCAAAAGGTACTGTTGGAAGCATCAATGCCCCCGTTTGTTCGGAAATTTTGCGTGAGAGGGCTTCCGCCAAGAGAATATCAACGCCTAGCGGCAAGTGATGTCCATGCTGCTCAGTTGCCCCTATCGGCAAAATTGCGACTGGAAACTCAGCAACAGCCTGTGCCACTTGATCTCGATTCATGTATATAATTTCTTTAGCTTTGTTCACCTGGGATCAACTCTTTTCATTCAAGGGATTGAGAATAAAAAGCTGCTTTTCTGCTAATATCCTCTAATTGTTCAATAGTTGCTCGACGTGGAACCAAATCATTTCCGATGGCAAATGATGAGCATCCCGCCTCATAAAATACCCGTATATTTGACAGGTTTATGCCTCCGGCTGCCATGATATGCAGATTCGGAAACGGACCCCGGAGATTGCGAACATAATCTTGCTCCTAAGCTGTCTGCTGGGAACAGCTTCATTACCTTTGCGCCGGCTTCAACGGCAAGATCAATCTCATCGCAACTCGATGACCATGCCAACACCCGGTTCGATCCGATCACCAAAGTGACGGGAGAGGACTTGAAGACATTCAAGTCCTTGCTCTTCTTCACTCAGCGATACTTCCACTCCAGTAATGCCATTCTCCACAAGCATCTCAACAATCGGTCCCCCTCTTAGAACTGGGCAAGCCAATTGGCTGGATTTTTGATGAAGATGGTATTGATCTGCTGTTGAGTAATCCCTTCATCTAAAAGACGAGGAATGAACTTCTCAATAATATACTTAAATCCAGGTCCGCCACCGTAAGCGTGCAAATACGATTGGCGTCCCATATCGCCGGAGATTAGCAATTGTTCGCCAAAACCGTGCGAAAGCAAACTTTGAATCAATTGTACTCTTGTGCTGTCTGGATTGTATTTCACCTTGCCTGGTCCGTCAAATTGTACATATGCACCACGATTGGCCAACTGCAAGTGATAATAGGAGTCGGCGTTACGGTCGCTATGACCTACGGCTACCTTCGTAAGATCGACTCCTTCCTCCTCCAGAATATCAAGCATTTCCATCCCCATCGTACCCGCTTCCGTATGAAGCCAAACCGGCGCCCCCGTTTGAAGCTGTGCCAATGCCAGTGCACGGGTCGTCTTTTCTTCCAGTGGATGAATCATCTGCAACCAAGAACCGGATTTCAAAAATCCGGATTTGGCATCACTGCCGTCCATTCCCTGGGTCACATCTTGTACCATGCGTGCTGCAATCTGTTCGATGCTTAGTTCTTCTACCCAATGCGGAAAATAAATATGCTTATTAAAACCCGTCGTCCCGATAACATGTACGCCAGACTGCTCAGCCATTGCCTTCAACTTATTGCCATCGCGACCGTAATCCAGCGTAGAGGCATCAATTAGTGCATGTCCACCCGCTATTTTGAAATTCATCAATTCTTGTAATGATGCGTCAAAGTCCGTCAATTCAAAATCGCGATCTTCCTGAGATGGCGGCGGACAGCACCACAAATGTTCGTGACTATACGTAAACCCTAATTGATCCGGCAAAATGTCGCCTAGTACTGTTCTGACTTTCTTCATGATTTCTTCACTCCTATACCGTTGTTCATCTCTATGTATTACCCCTACACTCCAAATAGCATTCCAACTAAACGCATGAGAATCACTACAATAATTGCATCCGGTGAAGCGAACCATAAGCCTTGAACGCCATATTTGGTCACATCGACAAGCGGATAAGCGAGAGCAACCAACAAAGACCAAGTGAATCCCAAGAAGAATCCGCCGACGATAGCACCTCTGCGACCGCCCACAGCATTACCGAATACCCCGGCAGCGCCACCCATAAAGAACAATCCAATAACCGATGGCAACACAACGACTGGAAGTAAGCTGGAAATGAAAGTAACGATCAAACCACCCACTAGCGCTGCAAGAAAACCAACCGTTACGGCAACGGGAGCAAAAGAATAGAAAATGGGTACGTCCAGTGCAGGCTTCGCACCTGGAACCAGCTTTTCGCCAATCCCTTTGAACGCCGGAATAATTTCACCAAGAAACATTCTAACCCCTTGCAGCAGAACCAGGACACCCGCAACAAAGATTAGCGCCTGCATGATCGCGAACAAGTAAATATTCTGCCCTCCGGCAATTTCCGCCATTTTCGTTTTATCGACGAACATTGCCGTTACAACATAAATGATAACCATGACGATCCCCATGAGAACAGACATATCCTTTAGGAAATCCAGTGATTTCGG
Source organism: uncultured Caryophanales bacterium (assembly GCA_964514665.1). Taxonomy (GTDB): domain Bacteria; phylum Bacillota; class Bacilli; order Paenibacillales; family KCTC-25726; genus CAZESH01. The sequence goes on along the minus strand of CAZESH010000167.1, from coordinate 1,636 downwards.
CACTTTAATGTCTTCCGTCGATTTCGATTTGTCACCGACAAGTCCGCCAACCCAACCGGAAAGCGAAATCCATGAGCTTCCCCAGAAGCCGAAGGCTACATCATTGTTATTGGTCACTTTGCGTACAAACGGTTGGGAGATCGCTGGGAATACGATCATTGCCACTCCTTGAATCACCGAACCGATGGCAATAGCAGCCCAACCGCTGATCCCCATCTGATCAAGTGTTATCGCCATCCGGCGAAAGAGAACATCATATGTCCCGTTAAGAAGATGTATTTCCATGGTGTAATTCTTGCTAAAATTAAATTGATAATGAAAGAGAACACAAGAATAAAAGCGGTTTCTTTTCCAAGCAAGGTTTGAACCGCCGCGACTAATGAGTTGTCTTCCGCAACGATGCCTGTTAGGTTAAAAGCGCTGGTGAACATAGTACTGAACGGAATCAAGCCATTGACGATAATTCCAGCACCCTGCTGAAGAATGATAAAGCCTAATAATGTTTTTAGTGTTCCTTTAATAATGTCTGAGGAACTTTTGCGAAGCGAGATCAATCCTACAGCAGCTATCAAACCCAGAATAATGGCAGGATTACTTAATACCTTGGTTATAAACGTCAACATTTACAACACTCCTTTTTCTTCATCAAGCTGGCGAATAATGGGCATAACCTTTTCTTCAATTTCTTTCTTGTCAAGCAAATTGTAAATAGATATAACTTTAACGCTTTCATCACTTAACTCTGCAGCAATTTCACTGGAAGCCACCATGAAATCACAAGGCTTGCCTTTGGCTGAGCCCAAATCGGTCGCTTCTCCATCCACTTTAAAACCATGCTTGCCAGCAATTGACTGAATCTCCATTAGCAGCATCAGACTCGTTCCGAAACCCATTCCACATACCGTCACAACTTTCAATTTCTTCACCCTCCTCCTCGCTATTGAATGGCCTGCATAAACTGTTCATAATTCTGTGCTTGCATGATACTTTGCAGCTTTTGGTTATCGCCTATCACCGAGATCAGAGAGCGCAGCATTTGCATATGCAATTTTTTGTCAACGCCTCCAATTGCGCATACCAGTCGTACCGGGTCGTTCGTTGGATGACCAAACGCAATTGGCGATTTCAGCCGAACGATCGACACACACTGTTCATTCACCCCTTGATCCGGACGCGCATGAGGTACGGCAATCATGGGGGCAATGACTATATAGGCACCTATCTCTCGATAAGCGTTAACCATGGCTTCAACGTAGCTTTGCTCGACTTTCCGCTGCTCGACTAACATCGAACCTGCTAAGCGAATCGCTTCCTCAGGGCTATGTACTTGGGGATCGAGCATAACGAGTTTTTCATTAAGTGGAAGCATTTAGGGACTCATCCTTTCCGCATATCAAAGTGATCTGCTTTTCTCTCGGCCATATAACTTGGTGAAATATTGATAACGATCGGCCCGTGCGATCATATCCACTACTTCGATAGGCGTTCCATTAGCCAAGTAAGACGTCCGCATGATGTGCAGGACAGCGGATCCTGGTGGAATTTTCAACGCTAATGCCTCTAAATCAGTCGCTTCCCTCGCAGAAATAATTTCATCCGCCTCCACTAACGTGATGTGATAAATGCGTTCAAGGTC
>CAZESH010000166.1:0-9272 GCA_964514665.1 uncultured Caryophanales bacterium | reverse complement strand
TACTGATCTATATAGCCGGCATACTGGCAAAAAAACTGATGGTTCGCGCCGTTGAGCATATGTTCACGGCAAGAAAACGAAATCCGCTTAAATTTGATCAGAAACGAGCGCTTACGATTGGTAAATTGGCCAAAAACGTAGTCAATTATGCAGTTAATTTTATCGTTATTCTAATGATTCTGAGTCAATTGGGGATTCAAATGGGACCGCTGCTGGCCGGCGCCGGTGTTGTGGGACTGGCGATCGGCTTTGGCGCGCAAAGTCTTGTGAAGGATGTAATAAGCGGCTTTTTTATCATTTTTGAGGATCAGTTCGGAGTGGGGGACGTGATCCAGACGGGAAGCTTCAAAGGCACGGTGGAAGAGATCGGGCTGCGGGTAACGCGGATAAAAAATTGGACGGGCGAACTTCATATTTTGCCGAACGGCTCGATCGGACAGGTGACGAATTTCTCCGTTAATAATTCGATTGGCGTTGTGGACGTCTCCATAGCCTACGAGGAAGACATCGACAAAGCGATGGAGGTTATCAAGCAAAAGGCTATGGAAGTCTATCGCAGCAATCCGGACAATAATATGGTGAATGAACCGGATGTTGTCGGCGTTCAAACCTTGGGTGCATCGGAGGTTGTGATACGCACGATATTCGAATGCAAGCCGATGGGTCACTTTGCCGTTGGCAGAATATTAAACAAGGAAATCAAGCAAGGGCTGGATGCCGCCGGCATCGAAATTCCTTATCCGCGCTTGGTGACCTATCAAAGAGCGGAAAAGGTGGAAAGCTAAATGGAAGCAAAAGCGTTTAAATTGGGAGACATTGTGCAAATGAAAAAAGCGCATCCTTGCGGCACGAATGAAATGGAAATTATCCGCATGGGGATGGATATCAGGGTAAAATGCACAGGCTGCAAGCACAGTATGCTGCTGCCGCGGGCAAAGTTTGAGAAGAGCTTGAAGAAGGTGCTGAGGTCGGCTGAGCAGCAGAAAGACGCAGATGACATGGCAAAATAAGGCCCGCGCTGCCTTCCTTCATTTTCTTGTGAAAAGATCGTTGCGGCAGTGGACAGGAATGTGGTACAATGTCATTTGTCCGCAATAAACAAGGAAAGGTACCCAAGAGGCCCAAGGGGGCTGACTCGAAATCAGCTAGGCGGTTCAGGCCGTGCGTGGGTTCGAATCCCACCCTTTCCGTACTTTAAGAATGATCAAGCCAAGCGGCTCCATGAGGAGCCGCTTTTTTGCCCGCTAGAGCGCCCTTCCGGGGACTCCGACAGGCGTTTTTTTGATTTCAGGCGTTGGTATGCATTCTTTTCCACTTGCGGTTGTGATTGCTGGTCTCGGGGAACCTCTCCCCTTTTTCCAGCGAAATCACCTGCGGATCGTTTACACCCATGTGAAAAGAACGTTCGCCTACCTCCATGTACTTGCCGTTATTGGGAGCTTTATCCCCGGGATTGAATACGCTTTGCTCACCCATGCCGAGCACCTCCAAATTGATTCGATGCAAAAGTTATTATGTCCATAGACCGGAAGAAACATAGTTGGAAAAGTTTAAAAGGAGATAATTCGCCAGAAATGTTGTAAAAAAATGTTTGATTTGATATAGTTGTTAAGTGCGAGTAAAAATGCTTGCTCCTTGCCCTCATTTTATGAGGGCCGTTTAGTCCAAAAGGAGGTGAACCGATATGCGCAATTATGAAGTGATGTATATAATTCGTCCTGACGTCGAACAGGAAGCTATTGACGCCATGGTAGAAAAAGTGCAAGGCATCATCACGAACGGCGGTGGCGAAGTTACGAAAAACGACGTCATGGGAAAACGCCGTCTTGCGTATGAGATCAACAAGATTCATGATGGAATTTACGTTCTTGTCCATTTTACGTCGAATGCAGAAGTCGTAAAAGAGCTGGATCGTATTTTGAAAATCTCGGATGAGATTATCCGTCATATCATTGTGCAAGACGTTGTAGCCTAAGCCGTTTGTCGACGAAGGAGGGGAGAAGATTGTTGAACCGTGTCATTTTAATCGGAAGATTAACGCGTGACCCTGAGCTTCGTTATACGCCGTCGGGAGTTGCCGTAACGCAATTCAGCCTGGCGGTGGATCGTCCGTTTTCGAACCAGCAGGGCGAAAGAGAAGCCGATTTTATCAATATCGTTACCTGGAGGCAGCTGGCGGAAACGTGCGCCAATTATTTGCGCAAGGGTAGACTGACGGCGGTAGAAGGGCGGATTCAAGTCCGTAATTATGAAAATAATGAGGGTCGCCGGGTTTATGTAACGGAAGTTGTGGCGGATAATGTTCGTTTTCTGGAATCCTCGAATTCCGCAAATCGCGAAGATTCCCACGACAGCGGAGGTCGACAAGCATCTGGTACGCGCGGAGGAGGACAATCCGATCCTTTTTCTGACGACGGGAAGACGATTGATATTTCCGATGACGATCTGCCGTTTTAGGACCATAAATTAATGGAACGCCAAAACATAAAGACGCAACAGGAAGGAGTGAATACCCATGAGTGAAAGAAGACCGGCTCGCGAAGATAACGACAACAAGAGGCCGTCCCGTCGCGGAGGACGCGGAAAGCGCCGCAAGGTGTGCTACTTCACGGTTAATAAAATCAAGCATATTGATTATAAAGACATCGATCTGCTCAAAAAGTTCATCAGTGAACGCGGGAAGATTTTACCCCGCCGCGTGACAGGCACAAGCGCCAGATATCAGCGCATGCTGACGATCGCCATCAAGCGCTCGCGTCAAATCGCACTGCTCCCTTATACAACGGAATAACAATGCCATCAAGACAGCCTGGATGAGTTCCAGGCTGTTTTTTTTATGATAAAACTTCAAAAAATTACAACCGTCTGGATTTGACTCAGGCGGGTTTTTGTTTTGTAATTATTACGGAGCGGCATATTTATGGTATAATCGGGATTAAAGCGCTGAACGGGGAGAGAGGCAATTTGCAAAAACCGGAGCATGATGTGGATTTAGCCAAACGGGCGAAAGTCATCGAGTGGTTAAAGACGGAAATTGTAGACCATGTCGCACGCTTGCTTAAAGGAATTTGGCAGGGCAGCAGCCATCAAATTTCCGACGGTCTGGCCAGTTTGATCGCCAGTGGTTACATATTGGGAAGAAGACTCGGTATCCATTATCGCAGCCTGGATGAGGCGATCGTGGAAAAGCTTGAAAAATTACGCAAGGAAGGCCATCAATTGGAAGATTGGTATCAGGACATTTCTTCTCTGGAGGACCATCTGCGCAAGAGGTGACGATGTGTCAAAAAAATTAAAGGAATCGCTTTTATGGGGTGCTGCATATGCGGCTTTGCTGATCTTGCTGCTCACTCCTTTATCTATATTCTCATTAGCCTTGATGCCGGTCCCGATTATTATTTTGTTTATCCGTCAATCGGCCAAAGTTTTTATGATTACCTATGCCGCGGTATTTGCAGTCCTATTCCTGCTGACAGGCAGAGCGGGCATGATTATCCTGGCTGTATCCGTATTTTATCTGCTAGCCTCGCTCGCGATGGCGCGTCAATATAAGCGAAAAGCTTCGGCTATTGCTTCTGTATTGACAGGCGCGCTGGTGCTGCTTGCGGAGTTGCTGCTTTTTTTTCTCATCAGCCGGATTTTCGGGATTAATTTGCTCAGTCAATTTACGGCAGTGCTGCAGGACAGCGTCCAAACGCTCCCGATGTTGAAAGAAAGCCCGGGTACCGAAGAATTGATCCACCAATGGATTCGCTTGATGAGTCAGATGGTGCCATTGTTTCTCATTATCTTTTCTTTCGGAAGCGCGATACTGGCACATGCTTTGTCGCGGCAGGCGCTAAAGCGTTACGGTCATGACATTCCGGGGATGAAGCCGGTCAAGGACTGGATGCTGCCCCGTTCGTTGGTTTGGTATTACTTGATTACGCTTGTCATGGATATGTTTATTCCCTTTACCGGAGAATCGTTTTGGTCGATCATTTTGGTCAACCTGCTGCCGCTCTTAACCTTCGTGTTCGCAGTCCAAGGTGTTTCGTTTCTGTTTTTTGTCGCGGATGCGAAAGGATGGGGCTATGCCCTTCCGGTTGTGGGCATCGTCGTGGCCATTCTGTTTTCTTACATCGTCAGCCTGATCGGATTAATAGATGTGGCTTTTCAAATTCGCAACCGCATAAAAAATCCATAACATTTAGGAGCAATGAGAAATGCCGAAGTTTTTGCTGAATCGATGGCACGGATTGCATATCATATGGGGTCTTGTCTTGATGCTTACGCTGATTGTCGTGCTTGCCGCCTATCAGTGGCAGCTCGGCGCAGTAGGGCTGCTGCTTAGCGGAGCTGTAGTTTACTATACGCTGATTGCGGAACGGGCTTTTCGCAAAGATTTATACGGCTATATGGGGACCTTGACGCATCGCATCAAACGGGCGGGAAACCAAGTGATCCACGAGCTGCCGATGGGCATGGTTTTATTCAGCGAAGAAAAAATCATTGAATGGCATAATCCCTTCATCGCCGCGGTCTTGGATAAAGAAACGGTGATCGGCTTGCATTTATACGAGATGTTCCCGGTTTTGAAAAGTAAAAAGGACAAAGAAGATAAAATCGAAGCGGTAATCGGCAAACGCACGTTTCTGATCCAGCTCAAGACGGATGAACGGCTGCTGTTCGTGACCGATATCAGCGAGTTTGTTGAATTGAGAAAAAGATATGACGACGAGCGCCCCGCCTTGGGCATTGTGCTGCTGGACAATCTTGAGGAAGCGACGCAAGGCATGGATGATCAATCCAGAAGCATCCTGCTGGCCAAAGCGGTCAGTCAAATTACGGAATGGGCTACCCAGTATAACTTGTACTTGCGGAGAATCGCATCGGATCGCTTTCTGATCATGATGGATCACAAAGCATTGCTTCATTTGGAGCAATCGCGCTTTGAGATTTTGGATGATCTCAAGGATTTGACGGCAGAGAACAAATTGCCGCTGACGCTCAGCATCGGGATAGGCGCAGAGGTTGAAGGCTTTGTCGAGCTGGGCTTGCTGGCGCAATCCAGCCTCGATATCGCGCTAGGCCGCGGCGGCGATCAAGCCGCGGTAAAGTCGGGGCAAAAATTGACCTTCTACGGCGGCCGTTCCAATGCCGTGGAGAAACGCACACGCGTCAGAGCCCGCGTAATCGCCCACGCGCTGCGCGATTTAATCAAGGAAAGCGACAAGGTCGTGATCATGGGGCACAAAATCCCCGACATGGATTCCATCGGAGCGGCCATCGGAATCATGAAGGCTGCGCAAATGTTCAACAAGGAAGCCTATATCGTGCTGGAAGGCGTCAATCCTTCGATTTATAAATTAATGCGGGAAATCAAGGAAAACGAGAATTTGAATAAATGGTTCGTTACACCGGAGCAGGCACTGCAGATCGTGACACAGCAATCGCTTGTCGCGGTTGTCGATACCCACAAAAGCTCGATGACGGCGGAACCGAAAATTCTGCAGCAGTCGCATCGCGTGATCGTCATCGATCATCATCGCCGCGGCGAGGAATTCATCAGCGATTCGGTGCTGGTCTATATGGAGCCCTACGCTTCCTCCGCCTGCGAGCTGGTCACGGAGCTGCTTCAATATATCCACGAGAGGCTGACCATGGATGCGATGGAGGCGACAGCTTTGCTTGCAGGAATCGTGGTGGACACCAAGAGCTTTTCCTTGCGAACCGGGTCGCGCACCTTTGAAGCCGCTTCCTTCCTGCGCCGCAACGGCGCCGATTCGGCATCGATCCAGAAGATGCTGAAGGAGGATCTGAAAGAATTCTTGCAGAAGACAGAAATTATTAAAAATGCCAAAACCGTCTACGATCATATTGCCATTGCCGTGGCCGAATCCGACCGTCAATATTCCCAGCTGCTGATTGCCCAGGTAGCCGATACACTGTTGAATATGAACGATGTGATGGCTTCATTTGTCGTAAGCGAACGCCCGGACGGATTGATCGGGATCAGCGCCCGCTCGCTTGGGCAGATCAATGTACAGATTGTAATGGAGAAATTGAATGGCGGCGGCCATCTCACAAATGCAGCCACACAAATCGAAGGCACGCTGGAAGAAGCTGAAAGACAGCTGACAACCGTATTGGAACAAATGCATAACGAAGAGGAGTTGTTCATATGAAGGTCATTTTCTTAAAAGATGTCAAGGGTCAGGGAAAAAAGGGCGAAATCAAGAACGTTTCCGAAGGTTACGCACGCAATTTTCTGCTCCCCCAAGGGCTGGCTTCGTCAGCCTCGGAAGGCAATGTGAAGCAGATCGAACAGCAAAAAAAGGCTGAGCTGAAGAAGAAGGATTTAGAGAAGGAAGCTGCTGAGGCACAAGCCAAAAAAATAGCCGAAATGACCATTGAGATCAAAGCAAAGTCCGGTGAAGGCGGCCGTCTTTTCGGATCGATTACAAGCAAGCAAATTGCCGAAGAGCTGGCAAAGAAGAAGATCAAGATCGACAAGCGCAAAATCCAGCTTGACGATCCGATCCGCACACTGGGCGTTACGGTCGTGCCGATCAAGCTGCATCCGGAAGTCAAAGCCGAGCTGCGTGTCAATGTGCAGGAAGAATAGAAGAAAAGGCAGGAATCCATCATGAGCGGTGAAATCATGTTTGATCGCATTCCTCCGCAAAACGTCGAAGCGGAGCAGGCCGTGCTGGGTGCAGTGCTGCTCGACGGCCAGTCGCTGCCGACGATTATGGAGCATGTGCGGCCCGAGGATTTTTATAGAGCGGCCCACCAAAAAATTTTCGAAGCGATTCTTGATCTGGCTGAACAAAACCAACCGGTGGATTTAGTCACGCTGACCGCGCGCATGCAGGATATGAAAATACTGGAGGAAACCGGCGGAGTCAGTTATTTGGCGGAGCTCGCCAATGCCGTGCCGACTGCGGCCAATGCGGAGTATTATGCGCAAATCGTTGAAGAGAAGTCGCTGCTTCGCCGCTTGATTCGTACGGCGACCAACATTGTGGCGGATGGCTATGCGGATGCGGACAATATCGGCCAAATGCTCGACGATGCCGAGCGGAGGATTATGGAAATCTCCGGCAGGCGAACGGCAAACGGCTTTGTAGCCATTCGCGATGTGCTGATGGAAGTTTTCGAGCGGGTGGAATTCCTGTTTCACCATAAAGGCGGCACAACCGGGATTCCATCCGGATTTCCTGATTTGGACCGGATGACCTCCGGCTTTCAGAAGTCCGATCTGATCATCGTGGCCGCCCGTCCTTCCGTAGGGAAAACCGCCTTTGCCCTGAATGTGGCGCAGAATGTAAGCGTGCGGGCCAAGGAAAGCGTAGCTATTTTCAGCCTGGAAATGTCGGCTTCCCAGCTGGTGCAGCGGATTCTTTGCGCAGAGTCAAATGTCGACGCCACCCGTATGCGTACGGGGAAGCTGGAGGGGGACGATTGGGAGAAGATGACGATGGCGATCAGCACGTTGTCTGAAGCCAATATCTACATCGATGATTCGCCGTCGATCACGGTATCCGACATTCGCGCCAAATGCCGCAGGCTGAAAAAGGAAAAAGGCCTCGGGATGATCCTGATCGATTATTTGCAGCTGATCCATGGCAGGGGCAAAAGCGGGGAGAACCGCCAGCAGGAAGTTTCGGAGATTTCACGCACACTGAAAGCGATCGCCCGTGAGCTGGAAGTGCCCGTAATCGCTTTGTCCCAATTGAGCCGCGGCGTCGAGCAGCGGCAGGACAAGCGTCCGATGATGTCCGACCTCAGGGAATCGGGCTCGATCGAGCAGGATGCCGACATCGTCGCTTTTCTGTACCGGGATGATTATTACAATCAGGAATCGGAAAAGAAAAACATTATCGAAATCATTATTGCCAAGCAGCGGAATGGTCCTGTAGGTACGGTGGAGCTCGTATTTTTGAAAAACTACAACAAGTTTGTCAGCCTGGACCGCGGCCATGGCGAAATGGCGGGGATGCAGCAGCCGCAGGTATCCTGATACGCGCTGAAAATAACGAACAATCATGGGGTTTTACCCAGAATTGTTCGTTTTTTTATTTGACTTCATTTGAGTGAACTGCTACACTTATAGTGCTGCTTTCAGCCAAGGAAGCAGTAAATAAAGGTGTGCAAAACACTCGGTGGGGGTATGATCCATGTCGACTGTCGTTGTTGTCGGAACCCAATGGGGAGACGAAGGAAAAGGCAAGATTACCGATTATCTCGCTGAAACGGCCGAGGTCGTGGCCAGGTATCAAGGCGGTAATAATGCAGGACATACGATTTTAATCCAAAACAAAAAGTATAAATTGACACTGATTCCCTCCGGAATATTCTATTCGAATAAAACTTGTGTGATCGGTAACGGAACAGTGATTAACCCGAAAGCATTAATCGAAGAAATTGAATATATTCATGAGAACGGATTTAAAACCGACCGTTTGAAAATAAGCGACAGAGCGCATATTATTATGCCCTACCACCTTTTGCTTGATGAGCTGGAGGAAGATCGCAAGGGCGCCAACAAAATCGGAACGACACGCAAGGGAATCGGACCCTGCTATATGGACAAAGCCGCACGCAACGGCATCCGTATGGCGGATTTGATGGATCCTGAGGTGTTCGAGCAGAGACTTCGCCATATGGTCAAAGAGAAGAATCATATGATCCAGCAGGTTTATGGCGACCAACCGCTGGATGTTGAGGCGATCCTGCAGGAATATTTGGGCTATGCGGAGTTCATTCGTCCCTATGTGACCGATACCTCTGTGGTATTGAACGATGCCATCGATGCCGGTAAACGGGTACTGTTCGAAGGAGCCCAAGGCGTGATGCTTGACATTGATCAAGGCACCTATCCCTTCGTCACATCCTCCAATCCGACCGCGGGCGGCGTTTGCATCGGTTCGGGCGTCGGACCGACGAAGATCCATCAAGTCATCGGAGTGGCCAAATCGTATACGACGAGAGTAGGCGACGGACCTTTTCCGACGGAATTAAATAACGAAATCGGTGACCGCATCCGCGAGATCGGGCATGAATACGGCACAGTGACCGGCAGACCGCGCCGCGTAGGCTGGTTTGACAGCGTCGTCGTTCGCCATGCCCGCAGAGTCAGCGGCATCACCGGACTTTCCTTGAATTCGCTGGATGTATTGAGCGGACTGGAGACGGTAAGGATTTGCACGGCGTACAAGTATCAAGGTCAGGTTATCGATTATTATCCGGCCAACTTGAATATGCTGGCGCAGTGCGAGGCGGTATAC
>CAZESH010000165.1:0-9332 GCA_964514665.1 uncultured Caryophanales bacterium | reverse complement strand
GAGCAGAGCATCGCCAAATTCTCGCTCCAGCAATTAAAAGAGAACAGCATAGTGCATGGTTTGGAGCCGCTGAACGGGCCGACTTCGATCACCATTACCGCATTCCGCAGCGAGAATTCATCCTTTGTTGTTTCCATTTCCGACAGCGGTGCCGGAATGGACGGCAAGCGGCTTTCCGAGCTGCGGAATTTGATCGCCGAGGACAGCGACATTACCGGCGGCGGCACACATATCGGGATCATCAATGTGCATCAAAGAAACAAGCACATTTTCGGCAGCGAGTATGGCATCAAAATCGACAGCATAGAGGGAAGGGGGACGACCATCTCGCTTTCACTTCCCCTCAATGAAAAATCCGGCATATAGAGGTGAAGCTTGATGTATTCGATTCTGCTTGCAGACGATGAAAGATGGGTGCGCACTTCTCTGCGCAAAACGATCGAAAAAACGAACATGCCTTTTCACGTGGTGCATGAAGCAACCAACGGCCTGGAGGCTGCGGATTGGCTTGCAGAGCACGATGCGGATCTTGTGCTGGCCGACATTCGCATGCCGGTGATGGACGGTCTTGCGCTTTTGGAAAAAATCAAAATAAACGGGCCATCTACGGACGTCATCATCATAAGCGGACATGATGATTTTCATTATGCCCAGCAGGCGATCCACAACGGTGTGTTCGATTACCTGTTAAAACCGGTGGAAACCGATATTCTTCAGAAATGCTTTGAAAACTGGCTCAACCGTAAAAAGAGAGTAATAGAAAGAGGCAAGCAGCCCGACCCGGATCCGGAACTGCTGTCTCCGATCGAGCAGGTGATCCGTTATGTGGAGACTCAAATACCCAAGCGGTTTTCGCTTAAGGAGGCGGCGGAAATGGCGCATCATAATCCAAGCTATTTCAGCCAGGTATTCAAGCAGAAAATGAACAAAAATTTCGTCGATTTTGTAACCGAGGTGCGGATTAAGGAAGCGCAGAGACTGCTCAGCCAGACATCCCTGCGCATTTATGAAATTGCCGATCGGCTTGGCTTCAACGATCTGGCGTATTTCAGCAATCTGTTCAAGAAAATGGCCGGCATGACGCCGTCCGAATTCCGCAAAAAATCGAGCGAATCATCCGCGGAATATCCATTTTCATAATGAATTGAGCATTGACGAAAACGGTGAAATCGCCTATCATTATAACAACGTTGTTATTATCTTGATTACAGATCAGTTAGGATGAATACGAAAATGACGGAGATGAAATACGTCCATGCTGGCGGCATTTAACCGGTATTTGGAAGCATGGATGCCGCTTGTCACCCCGGTGAGCGTCGTTCTGGGCCTTGTTATGGCAAACGAGCTGAACGGATTCGTCGGCGCCGTCCCATGGATTTTTGCCTTGATTACTTTTTCAGGGAGCATCGGCTTGAGCCTGCGCGATTTTCGAACGGCAATCGCCCGTCCGCTGCCGATTATCTTAACCATGCTCAATCTGCATTTGCTTATGCCGCTGATCGCAATGTTTGCCGGCAGACTGTTCTTTCCCGGCGATCCGCTGATCGTTACCGGCATGATTTTGCTGCTGCTGGTGCCGACCGGCATTGTCAGCTTTATGTGGGTGTCTATTTTCAAAGGCTTGACCGCCTTGACATTGTCGATCATATTGCTCGATACGCTGCTGTCCCCGTTTATCGTTCCCTGGATGCTGTCCGCACTTATCGGTACCCATGTAGAAATCAATGCTTGGGGCATGATGAAGGGGCTGCTGTGGATGGTGCTGGTGCCTTCCGTTCTCGGTATTGTGATCAATCATTTCTCGGCGGGCAAAGCGAAGCTGGCATGGGGACCGGTGCTGTCTCCGCTGTCGAAGCTTTGCCTGGCTGTGGTAATCATGATCAACAGCGCGGTGATCGCTCCTTACTTCCGAAAATTTGATCTCGCAACCTTGCATGCCGCCGGGTTAATCCTTATCCTGATTATAATCGGCTATATGCTGGGCTGGTTGATCTCGCTCCTGCTGAGAAGCAGCAGGGAAGTACAGATCGTACTTACCTTTAACTCGGGAATGCGCAACATAAGCGCGGGGGCTGTGCTGGCGGTTTCATTTTTTCCGCCCCCGGTGGCTTATCCGGCCATTATCGGCATGCTGTTCCAGCAAATGACCGCATCGCTGATCGGAACGCTGCTGTTCCGCGGCAGGCGGTCCCGGGGAGCAGATCAACAGCAAATAAATCGAAAACAAGGAGAGACATTATGAATTTGAATTTGTCGGGTAAAATCGCTTTGGTTACCGGCTCCAGTGTCGGCATCGGCAGGTCTGTGGCAATCGCATTGGCGGAAGCGGGAGCGCGTGTGGCGGTCACTTATTATTCCAGCAAGGAAAAAGGCGCGGAGGTCGTGGATGCGATTCGCGGTCTTGGCGGAGAGGCCGGGCTGTTCTATGCCGATGTAACCTCTGCAGCCGAGATGGAGAGGCTTGTCGCGAATGTTGAGCAGGCTTTTTCGGGAACGATCGACATTTTGGTCAATAACGCCGGACATTTGATCCGCAGGATCCCCAATATGGAATTGGATGAAGCGTATTACCATGAAGTGATGGATTTGAATTTCAAAAGCACGGTTTTCATGTGTCAGAAGGTCATCCCCGGAATGATCGCCAAAGGCGGCGGGAAAATCGTCAACATGGCGTCCGTTGCAGCCCACAACGGCGGAGGCATGGGCTCGTCGGTTTATGCCGCGAGCAAGGCTGCAGTGATTTCTTTTTCCAAAGGGCTGGCCAAAGAAGTGGCGAAGCATGGAATTTATGTCAATATCGTATCGCCGGGGTATATCGGGAACACCAATTTTCATTCCAAGGTGACATCTGAGGAAGCGCGCAAGGCAAGTATTGAAGCGATACCGCTGGGGCGCCAGGGAGAGCCTGACGATGTTGCCGGAGCCGTATTGTTCCTTGTATCCGGGCTTTCCGATTTTATTACCGGTGAGACGATCGAGATTAACGGCGGCGTTTTGATGAAATAAAAAAAATGTACAGGTGGGGAAGAAAATGGATTTGAAAAAAGTGGCGGAAGGTTTGGAGAATGGCGTTCTCCCCTCATCGCAGCCGGATCTGAAAATTTACGCGCAATCGGTGGCTGCAAGCGGATCGACGAAGCTGCTGATGGTCAAGCAGCATGGAGAGAAATTTCTTTTGGCCTGTGGAAGCGGGGATTGCTATGAAGAGCTTCAGGGAGAGCAGGAAGACGGGTTTAAAAAGTGTCCTTTATCGCATGCGAACAGACTCGTTTTGAACCGGTATTTCGACTATACCGTGCCAAAAGCATTCGGCAAACAAGTGGCCACGATGGGATTGGGCGACCGTTTGGGCATAGCCGGTCCGGGACATGTCAAAACGCTTGCCGGCCATGATATCAAGCCGGTTCTGGCGCAGCAAAGCATTCGCGAGCTGAATTTGACGGGCAGAACTTATGAAGAAGTGATCGACGCTTCGTGCTATGCCGTTTTTCAGGAAGGCTACAAAGGCGGATTCGGCGCAGACGGCGACCATTTGAAGCTCGAGGCGGACATCCGCATGTCGCTGGAGCTTGGATTTACGATGCTGACGCTCGATTGCTCCGACAAGATCGACAATTCGATCGACGGCCTGAGCGAGGAAGCGGTCCGGCAAAAATACGACGCCCTGGAGCAAGACGCAAGAAATTATTATGAATCGCGATATTTCAATCAAACATTTACCGTTGAAGGACGCAGCATTCATTTTGAACCGCTAGATGTGATCAAGAATGTGCTGATATATCGGGAAGCTATCGCCTATATGCTTCATATTTACGATCAGTACATCAAGACGGCGGGCAGGAGCATTGACTTTGAAATTTCGATCGACGAAACGCTGACGCCGACAGCTCCGCACGCCCATTATTTCGTGGCCAAGGAATTGTATGACCAAAACGTCGATATCTTCAGCATGGCGCCCAGATTTTGCGGCGAATTCCAGAAAGGCATCGATTATATCGGCGATTTGCAGCAATTCGAGCAGGAATTGGTGCTGCATGCGGCAATTGCCGATCACTTCGGCTACAAGCTGAGCATTCATTCCGGCAGCGACAAATTCAGCGTGTTTTCGTTGGTCGGCCAACATACCAAAGGTCGTTTCCATCTGAAAACTGCGGGCACGAACTGGTTGGAAGCGGTGAGAACGGCAGCCAAGGTCAATCCCGATTTATACCGCCGCATGCATCAATATGCGCTTGAGCATTTCGAGGAAGCCACAGCCTATTATCATGTCACCACCGAAATTTCCAAAATCACACCCTTGCAGCAAGTGAGCGACGAGCAGCTTCCGGATTACATGAACGACAACAATGCGCGACAGATGATTCATATCACATACGGCATTTTGCTGATGGCCAAGGACGAGCAGGGCGCGTCTTTGTTCAAGGATGAATTTTTCAAAACCTTGTCCGATCAGGAGGAGGAATACGAGCAGTCGCTGATTCGCCATATCGGGCGGCATCTGGAACTGCTTGGCAAATAAATGTTTTGTGTTGAAGAAATGATCGATTGCGGATAAATAGCGGACAGAACAGGTTTGACGAACAGCGTCTGTTTTGTCCGCTTTTTGCGTTTGTCCGACGAAAGCAAAAACGCGAATCTATGTTTCGGATGCTCGATTGAGGCCGCGTGCGCGGCGCAATTGCGAAAACCGGAATTGCAGCCAGGGTTGGAGCGTGATTCACGCGGCGCATTTTCCGCTTCTCCGGCATTTTCCTGACTTTCACTTTCGCAAAAAATAAAGTTATAAAGAAATCGGCGGAAAACACAAAGAATAAAAAACATTTACAGCAGAACAAACATTCGGTATTATTCAAGTGTATAATAATTCCAGAGTTGGGGGTTGGATAACATGGCTCGAGTTGTTCTGTTTGAAATGAGTAGTCAGGATCCAGAACGAGCTGCAAGTTTCTATTCTTCTGTTTTTGGTTGGGAAGTTGGTAATCCCAATTGGGGATATCATCCAGTGGCAACAGGAAGTGAAGAGAAATCAGGAATTAATGGCGGTATTGCACTGGGGTCAAGTGATTTTCCGCATGGAACAAGAATTCAAATTGAAGTAGATAATATTGATGAGGCCATTAATAGATCGAAAGAATCTGGAGCGCAAGTTGTAAGGGAAAAGATGGAATTTGATAATTTTTATCTAGCTTATTTAGTAGATCCAGTAGGAATTGGGTTTGGATTAATTCAAAACAAAAAATAAATTTCAATAAAGTGGTCTGCTATTGCAGGCCTTTACCGCCGACATCTTATAAACAATGTGTTCACGCATCGGCGGACAAGTCGCCTAGGACCCAGAAGATAAGTCGAGGAAGTGGTATCTGGGACACATCCGCATCACCCAAGCGCATCGCGGTCGGACCTGAAGATTTCATCGGACAGACTCCATGATGGGAAGGATTTGCCGGGCAAGCAGGGAAATATTACATAGAACAGATCCGTTCGGAAGGAGGTAAGCAGCAATGCGGAGAAAGCGGCACTGGGCAATCGCTGCATTAGCGGCGGGATTGATGCTGGCCGGCTTTTCCCTGGGCGTCACAGCTTCCGGATCAATCCAAAAAGTGGAAGCCTATATGCGCCGGGATTTCATCGTAAAGGTGGACGGGAAAACGGTTGAAATGGCTCATTCCCCGCTGGTTTACGAAGGCTGGAGCTATGTTCCGTTGGGCGAACTCGGCAAAATGCTCGACATTGATGTCCGCTATGAATCTAAGAGCAAGACGATTTATATTAACCGCAACATTAAAAGACAGACGGAACAAACACAGGTTACGAGCGAGGAATTCGAGCTTAAAACTCCGATGGGCTACAGCGTCAATTATCTGGGCGGCCAATACCCTGTGCTCGCCAGCCGCGATTATGCCCATAAGACGGAATACCTGCGATTAAGCGACTTGCAAAGAATGGGAATCGACAGTAAAGGTTTGACGTTGGCCAAGGAAAAGCTCACCGGGGAATATTATGTGCGCCGGGATGAGGTCGAGAAAGTATGGCTGGAGCCGCCGCAGTTCGGATATCATCCGGTGCCCCTCATTACCGGGGAAGGCAACCAGGACAAAATCGATGCACTGCTGGAACTGCCGCAGCAGATGAGTCTGATCAATCCGGTTAATTTACAGATTGTTGTGATCGATGCGCTGCCGCAAGAAAATCACTATCGTTTGCTGTGTTACAGCAATGGCAAGCTGGTCTATGTATTCGCTGCGCTATCCTCGCAAACAGGGACGGACAATACGGTGAGATGGTACGTGAGCCAGTACAACAGCCAGTCGCTGTAGTAGATCAATTGCGTGAATACAGTCGGTTACTCGCGTAACCCGGGATTGAACCTTTCCCAGCATCGGCGGTCATGGGGCAAAGCTTTTCAATTTCCGGTATTCGCTGGGTACGATCCCTTTGCGTTCGCGGAAAACCCTGGAGAACGTTTTATATGAACCGTACCCCACTTCTCCGGCGATCTCATTGACATGCAGATCGGTCGATACGAGCAGACTGATGGCATGGCGGATGCGTACATCATGCAGAAAATGAACAAAGTTTTGACCGGTCATCTGTTTGATCAATTCACTGATTCGCGACATGCTGACGGCAAACCGTTTGGATAAGCCGGCTAACGTCAATTCATCGCGGTAATGGCTGTGAATGTAATGAATGACAGACCAAATGAAGGTGCTTGAGGATAAGGGTTTCGATTCCTCGGCAGGAGGGAAATGGGAACGCCTATGGCGGTCAAAGCGGATCAATATTTCCTTTAGCTTGGCCTGCAGCAGTGCCGCTCTCCATCTGTCATTGCCGCTGTATTCCGCGAATAAATCGTCCATTAGCGCAAGCATGACTTCAAAATCCCGAGCAGCCAAATGCGAGAATGGGCTCAATTGCTCGGAATCGTTCAATAAGCCGATTAACCCTTCGGCTTTTCCCGGTTCGAAGAGCAGATCCATACTGAACATGCAATTATAGAGGATAAGTGGTTCGCTTCCGTCCGAGAACAGCTCATGAATTTGATACGGCAGCACGAAGGTGAAGGTACCGGGAGCCATAGCATGCTTATGGCCGTTGATGCTTTCCCAGCCGCTGCCCTCGATGACATAAGAGAACTCAAGGAAATCGTGGCGGTGTGCGGGATAGCCTTGAGACAAGCTGTTCTTGCTGATATGAAACGGAAATGAAGTGTCCATGTTAGGATAGGACTTTAAATACCTGGGATAGTAGGTCATGCGATTTCCCTCCGAAAAAATGGGACATATTTCGAAAAAAGCGGTACGCAATGCATATAGGTTTATTATATCATGGAAATATGCTTGCTGAATAAATCAGGAGGGATCTCATGAATAAACAGGATAAAATCAAAATAGGCATAATCGGCGCCGGCAACATCGGCAATGTGCACATGAGCCAGTTTTCCAAGCTGGCGGAGGAGTGCACCATCACAACCGTAACGGATGCTTTCCTGCCGCTTGCGGAAGCGCGCGCACGCGAGTACGGCATCCCGAGCGTTGCCAAAACGCCCGAGGAACTCATTCTTAGCAAAGACGTAGATGCCGTCATTATCGGAGTGCCCAATCAATTTCATGCTCCGCTCGCGGTGCAGGCGTTGGAAGCCGGTAAACACGTGCTGCTGGAAAAGCCGATGGGCATCAATGCACAAGCGGCCCGCAGCATCGTGAAGGCCAGCCAAGCCTCAGGCAAGGTTTTGATGGTCGCCCATCAAATGCGCTGGGAGTATGTTGCGATGCAAATCAAGGAGCAAATCAACCGCGGCGAGCTCGGACGCATCTATACGGCAAAAACCGGCTGGTTCCGCAGAAAGGGAATTCCCGGCTGGGGAACTTGGTTTACGCGGATGGATCAATCCGGCGGCGGTCCGCTGATCGATATTGGCGTACATATGCTTGATTTGGCGCTCTACTTGATGGGCAATCCCAAACCGGTTTCCGTCTTCGGTGCCGCCTATGCGGAATTCGGGCCGGCCAGAAAAGGCATCGGCACTTGGGGCAAGCCGGATTGGACGGGAGTTTATGATGTCGAAGACCTGGCTACCGCATTGATCAAAATGGAGGACGGCAGCACGCTGTCGTTGGAAGTCAGCTGGGCAGTCCATATGGATACGGATAATGTTCCCTTCATTCATTTAATGGGTACGGAAGGCGGCGCCAGCTATAGAGGCAGACAAGGCAAGCTGCTGACCGAAAAATTCGACCGTCCGCTGGAGACGGCAATCAACACACCGGATAACAGTGAAAACGAGCGGGTCCGGTTGAGCCGTCATTTTCTCGAATGCATTCGCGAAGGGAAAGAACCGATCTCTTCGGCGATGAGCGGATTTACAAACAATCTGGTGCTCGATGCGATTTATGAATCATCGCGCAGCGGGCACGAAGTGATTCTCGATTGGAATCTTTAAGAGAAAGGGAGCTTGGGCCATGTTGAGAGGATTGACACGGGCGGGACTGGGCGACGTCGGCAGCGACCAGCGATTAATCGAGCTTGCGGCGCAGTACGGGTTTGATGCCGTGGATTTGGATGCCAAAGGATTTGTGTCCGAATATGGGGTTGAGCGGGCCAAGGAGCTGCTGCAAGTCAATAATATCAAACTGGGATCGATCGGCCTTCCCGTCGAATGGCGATCAACGGACGAGGTGTTTCGCAACGGGCTGAAAGCGCTTGCCGAGTCGGCGGCAGCAGCTGCAGATTTGGGCTGTACCGCCTGCTGCACTTATATTCTTCCATCCACTGATCTGCAGCCCGCGCATTTCATGGCGCTTGCCGTCAAACGGCTGCGCATTTGCGCACAGCTTTTAGACGGCTTCGGGATTAAGCTGGGACTGGAATTTGTCGGTCCCCATCATCTGCGCACCCGCTGGAAGCATCCGTTCATCTGGACGCAGGAGGAGACGTTGGATTTGATCGCGGCGATCGGCACCCCAAATGCCGGACTGCTGTTCGATGCCTACCATTGGTACACCAACGGGCAGGATGCTGCGGATATCGCCAAGCTTGAACCGTCGCAAATCGTGCATGTGCATATTAACGATGCTCCCGATGTTCCGATGGAGCAGGCGCTGGACAACGGCAGACTGTATCCGGGCGAAGGCGTCATCGATTTGGCAGGATTTTTGCGGGGCTTACAGGAAATCGGCTATGACGGTATTGTCGCTCAGGAGATTTTAACTGCCGCTAAGCCGACGGAAGCGGCGGAACAGCTCGTGCAGCGTTCCAAAACGGGATTCGATAAAGTTTTTGCCGAGGCGGGAATTTAAAACCGGATCATAATCCGATTTCCTGTATTGTGT
>CAZESH010000164.1:0-9333 GCA_964514665.1 uncultured Caryophanales bacterium | reverse complement strand
GGTTTGAGCGGTTCTCCGGGATTTGCGGAAATCAGAAATTCCACATGGTCCCAGCCTGCCGCCGAAAACTTGACAGGAATCCCCTTTACTTCCCAGCCTCCGGGATCCTCCATCCGGTGGATGTCCACTTCAAAGCGAACCTTTTCCATCTGCAGCTCGCGAAGCTCCTTCACAATCGCATTCGCCAATCGTTCCGCCGCCTTTTTCCTTAGTTCGGTAAGCTTGGCTGCAAGAGCAGCCGTTTGTCGGAATTCCTTGTTCGCCCGTTCCTCAATCTGCTTGATCCGCTCGTCTTTATGCTCGATTTGATCCAGTTCCTTTTCAATCCTATGTAAATGCTCCAGCACGTCTTCCACCGTTTTTCCATATTTCCTTTTGAGGGAAGAAATCAGATTGAGCCGTTCTTCGATTTGCTCCAATTTGTCGGGGTTAAAAGCAAAATTGTCCAAATAATCCCGCAGCTGAAAGGACGCATCCTCAAGCTGATAATAGGCGGACTGGACCTGCTCCAGGATGCTTTGCAGACCCTCCCGGTCATATTGCAGCGCTTCCTCCAGCCGCCGCATCGCTTTTCCCGCGGTATCAAGCCCGCTGCCGCTTCCGTATAGAGATTCATGGCAATCGGAAACGGAGGCGTACAATTTCTCCGCATTAGCTAGCTTGCGCTTTTCATCCTGCAATGATTCATCCTCGCCCGTGATCAAATTTGCCGAGGAAATTTCTTCAATTTGAAAACGGTACAAATCCGTCATCTGCAAAGACTGCTGCGACATTTCGCGCAAAGCGGCAAGCTCGCGCATGTCGGCATTGTAGGTGCGGAAGGAATCCGCATACCGTTTTCTCAGCTGCAGCAGTTCTTCGCCTCCATACATGTCAAGAAGACCGATATGTTGATCCACTTTCAGCAGCGATTGATGCTCATGCTGCCCGTGAATATTCACCAGCCATTCCCCTACTTCCCGCAGCATGGAGAGATTAACCAGCTGACCGTTGATTCTTCCTGTGCTTTTTCCTTGTGCAGTAACCTCCCGACGGATCAACAGCGGCTCCTCCAGATCGTACTGGATGCCAAGCCTTGCTAGGGTTTGCCAAACCGGATGGCTCTGTTCAATCTCGAACAATGCTTCGATTTCCGCCTTGTCACAGCCATAGCGGACCAATTCCGTCGAACCCCGGCCTCCTATGATTAATCCGAGTGCATCAATCACGATCGATTTTCCCGTACCGGTCTCACCTGTCAGAACAAGAAAACCGTTGGAAAAGCTGAGATGAACCGACTCGATCACAGCTAAATTGCGAATGGATAATTGCGCAAGCAT
Organism: uncultured Caryophanales bacterium; assembly: GCA_964514665.1. Classification (GTDB taxonomy): domain Bacteria; phylum Bacillota; class Bacilli; order Paenibacillales; family KCTC-25726; genus CAZESH01. The sequence goes on along the minus strand of CAZESH010000164.1, from coordinate 8,014 downwards.
AAGTATCGCACCTTTCCGTAAAAAAGCTTTTACGATAGCAGAGAATTAATCTGTTCCACAAGCTGTGCGCTGTCTTCTTTTGTTTTGCAAATCATCAGGATGGTATCGTCTCCACAGATCGTGCCCATGAGTTCCGGCCATTCCAAATTGTCCAGCAGTGCGCCGATGGTATTAGCCGTCCCCGGCAGGGACTTCATTATAACCAAGTTCTCGGCGTAATCAATTTGCACAAAATGATCAGTCAGTGCCCGCTTCAGTTTATGGAGCGGATTGTACCGCTGGTCGGAAGGCAGTGAATACTTGTAACGGCCGCTTTCGGAAGGGATTTTAAAAAGATGCAGTTCTTTGATGTCTCGCGACACCGTCGCCTGCGTTACCTGAAAGCCCGCATTCTTAAGCGCATCCACCAGCTCGTCCTGCGTTTCAATTTCCTGATTGGTAATAATTTCTCGAATTTTAACATGCCTTTTTCCCTTCATGCTAACCTCCCCATCCTGATTGGCACTTGATCAGGCTTCGTTTCCCGCCATTAGGTCAAGCTTTATTTTCATTTTACTGACTTTCCGCTTCTCCATATCCACGTACAGCACTCCGGACACCTCTTCGAAAATAAGAAAATAAGGCAGCCATAAATCACGCACGCCGCTGCCGGTCCACGATACTTTCTGCCGTTCCCGGGAAACCTTGACGACATACAGCTCGCCGTCCGATTTTGCAAAATAATCTACAAAATAGCGGCTGCTTAACTTTTTGCCATCCACATCAATTTCGATCGGAATCCGCTGTTTTCCGGCCAATACTTCATAGCCTTCCTGACGTAAAAGCTCTGTGACTTCATTTGAAGCAGGCGGCTTGTACGGTACGGGAAGGCGAATGCTGATCGGCTCATACAGCCATCTTTTGAAGCGCAGCCACAGCCAAACCGCAGTCAAGCTAACGATTACCGCCAAAACAATGACATCGCCGTATTTCATGCGCTCACCTCGAATTTTATATTCGAGATGCAGCCCGCTTTTTCCTTTTAAATTTCCATGCTAAAAGCGGATTTTAAGCATGTCGGTTAAAATGAGCGGAGGCTTCTTCGGCTAAAGCTTGGATCCGTGCCGTCTGATCCTGAGAAGCTGCTTCGTCTTTGGCCGGATAAAGCCAGTAGGCAAGAAATTCGATGTTGCCCTCTCCTCCTGTAATCGGAGAATAGGTCAGGCCTTGAAGCGAAAATCCGAGCTCTGCGGCGAACGAGATAATTTCCCGCAGAACCTCGGCATGCACTTCTTTATCCCTGACCACACCCGATTTTCCGACTTTTTCGCGGCCCGCCTCAAATTGCGGTTTAATCAGAGCAATCACCCTGCCCTCGATGTCCGAAAAAAGCTCTGTCAGCACAGGAAGAATCAATTTTAAAGAGATGAAAGAAACGTCAATGGAGGCCAAATTCGCAGTAGGTCCATGCAAATCGCTCTTCTTCATATAGCGAAAATTGGTTCTTTCCATAACCTTCACGCAGGGATGATTTCTCAGCGACCAATCCAGTTGGTTGTAACCGACATCGATAGCGTAGACATATGCTGCGCCATGCTGAAGCGCACAATCGGTAAATCCTCCGGTGGAAGCGCCGATGTCAAGCATGACCGCACCGCTTACATCCAAGTTAAAAGCCTGCAGCGCCTTTTCCAGCTTCAAACCGCCGCGTCCGACGTACGGATGCGGAGCTCCTTTGACTGTAAGTGCGGACTGCCTGTCCACTTTGGTACCGGCTTTCTCCAGCCTCTCCTGCCCCATAAAAACAAGGCCTGCCATAACGGCCGCCTTCGCTTTTTCCCTGCTTTCAAAATAACCCTGTTCAACCAACAATACGTCGATTCTTTCTTTGCCGCCGCTTTCTCGCATCATGTATCTCCCATTACAATACCTGTTTAGGCACGCTGACGCTTCAGCGGCTGCAAGGCACGAATTTCCGTCATTAAATGCTCCAAGGTCAATCCGACTTCATTCAGCTGTTCTTTGACGCTGCCGTGTTCGATAAACTTATCCGGAATGGCCATTAATCGGACATGCATATGATCAATACCGCGGCTTGCGTAAAATTCCAGTACGGCGCTTCCGAATCCGCCGGCAAGCGAGCCTTCCTCCAGCGCAATCAAATTTGTGCGCTGTTCCGCCAGTTCAAGCAGCATGCGTTCATCCAAAGGCTTGATAAAACGCGCGTTGATGACGTTGACGCGGATATCTTCCTTGAGCATCCGTTCTGCGGCTTCCAAAGCGATCTTGATCATATTCGCACCGACCGCCAAAATCGACACCTCGGGATTTTTAAGAAAGTCATCGGAGCTTAGCGATTCCCACGTGCCGATGGCTATCGGCTTAAGCGATTGATCCATTTGCACGCCTGTTCCCGCAGCCCGTGGATAGCGAACGGCAATCGGGCCGTCGTTATAAGCCACTGCGGTTTTCAGCATGTGGCGCAGCTCGTTCTCATCCTTGGGCATCATCAGCACCACGTTGGGAATATGTCTCAGAAAAGCGATATCGTATACACCTTGATGCGTTTCTCCGTCAGGCCCGACAAAACCGGCCCGGTCGATGGCAAATATCACGTTGCAGTTTTGCCGGCAAATATCGTGGACAATTTGATCATAAGCCCGCTGCATGAAGGTGGAATAAACCGCAAATACCGGCTTCATCCCTTCGAGCGCGAGCGCTGCGCTCATTGTCGCGGCATGCTGTTCGGCAATACCGACATCAATCATGCGATCGGGAAAAGCTTCGGCAAAGTTGACCAAGCCGCTTCCTCCCGGCATGGCCGGCGTTATCGCGATAATCCTTTTGTCTTCGCGGGCCAGTTCAATCAGCGTGCTGCCGAATACCTCCGTATAGGTCGGCGGGCCGGGCTTCTTCTCCAACAAGCCTGACTCCGTTTTGTAATTGCCGACGCCGTGCCATTTGTGCGAATCCGCTTCGGCATGGGGAAAACCCTTGCCTTTTACCGTTACAACATGCATGAGAACGGGACCCGGGGCTTTCTCGGCTTGTTTTAACGTATCCAGGATCTGCTGGATATTATGGCCGTCGACAGGCCCAAAATAAGTAAATCCGAGCTCTTCGAACAACACACCGGAAACGACAAGGTATTTGAGACTGTCCTTAAGCTTTTCCACTGTTTTGGCCAATGTGCCGCCGATATGCGGAATTTTCTTAAGCAGGCTTTCAACCTCTTCCTTTGCCTTGCGGTAGTGCTTATCTGTACGAATTCTGCCCAAATAATTATGAATCGCCCCTACATTGGGAGCAATCGACATTTCGTTGTCATTTAAAACGACCAGCAGCTTTCTCTTCTCGTGCCCGATATGGTTCATCGCTTCAAGCGCCATGCCGCCCGTCATCGCACCGTCGCCAATCACGGTGACAATCTGATGGCTCTCTCCCTTGGCGTCGCGGGCAATCGCCATCCCCATCGCCGCCGACAACGAGGTGCTGCTGTGCCCGGCTTCCCAAACGTCATGCTCGCTTTCCGCGCGCTTGGCGAAACCGCACAATCCCTTGTACTGGCGGAGCGTGTCGAAGCGGTTCATCCGGCCGGTCAATATTTTATGTACGTAAGCTTGATGACCTACGTCGAATATGAATTTGTCACGCGGACTGTCGAAAATATAATGAAGCGCCAAAGTCAGCTCCACAACACCCAAATTGGGTGAGAGATGGCCGCCCGTAGCGGATAATTTCTCGATCAGGAATGAGCGTATTTCCTGCGCCAAAGCTTCCAGCTCGGAAACGCTCAGATGTTTGATATCATTCGGTTCAAAAATGCTCTCTAGCATGTTTTTTCCCCCGCCTTCCGTTATTATCTTTCTTTTTTCCTGCAGCAAATATACGGACCTTCAAGCGGTTCTCCAACAAATAAAACACTTTACCGATGACCAGAACGATCCGGGTCGAGTGGTGAATCGCATACGATTTGCCAAGTGCTTTTCCACCTACAGTCAGAGCGGAAACCAATCCGCTGAAGACCACACTCGTTATGGTATATAATACGGAATGCTCAGCATGCAGGGAACTCATCAGTTTAAATATGACGAGCACTGCGGCGGCCCCGCTGATAATTCCCGTTATGTCGCCGATGACGTCATTGCAAAAGCTGGAGAAGCGATCGGCATTGCGAATAATCCGGATCGCCTGACGGGAACCATGAATTTTCTCCGAAGCCATGGAGTGAAACGGAGATTCCTTGGCTGCCGTGGAAGCAATGCCCATCATGTCGAACACGATTCCGATCATGATCAGCAAAAGCACGATCAGCATGCCGCTGCCCCATGCAATTCCCTCCAGGATAATGGTCGAGGAAACGGAAAAAATGCTGGCCAATACAAAGGTCACGGTCGATATAAAAATACTCCATCTGATGGAGTGTTGAACAGAAAACTTCATTAAAATTTCATTTCTCCCTTAGAAAAGCGAAATGGAAAAAGCGAGTGGCGACTTTTCAGGTAAACACTGTGGCTTAGGTCCAGTAGGTTTTCCCAACCGGGCGCCCTAACGTTGCCGAAAAAGGCGGTTTCCCATTATGCCCGACTTGACGGCGTTGCCACTCGTCAGACTGGATTACCACTTAGTCCACACTTTAATCCCTAAAAAGCCTCAAACGAACAGTCTAGGAGTTTTCCCCGACAAGCCTTAACCGCTTCTTAGCCTCTTTTGCAAGCCAGATTTCATATAGCATCCGGGATTTATTTTTTTGGCCTAAAAAATAAATCCCTACCATCTATAATCCCCTCTGACCCACTCAAGGCAGGCTACGCTGCACGCAAGTCACATCACATATCAAAAAAGCGAACTCGCACTTGCAGGTTCATACCCCAAGCCGTAACCGGTACCTTGCGAGCAATCGGCCACGCACTTGGGCCTCCGCGGAAGCAGGGTCAACGCCCACATGCCATTGTGGATCGCCCTGCGACCTTAACTCCCAGCATCAGCCCCCGACTGGGCGTCAGAAGCCAACACAAGGAACTTCATCGATGTGCCCTTTGGCGAATTTTTAGGCCCGCCTTCAGAAACGGTGGATTGACTAGAATACTGCACCACTCGCGGTGTTGAGCCTATTATACCATACTCGCCGATCATACCTCAATGGAATGTAAATGGAACAGGCTGTCGTTACCTGTTGCTTGATTATTTGAAAAGAGCGGGAACAAAAATACAATATTGCTATTAATTTCATAGGGGGGTTTTTATACAATCGGAGGAGCGATGCTTTCCTTTATTGATTTCTATCCTTGTTTGATCTTGTTCAATGGTCTCTGCCCACCAAATAGTCGGCAATCTCGAGCATCCTGCGCGGATCGTTAAAATTTGCTGTTGTAATCGCCTTTTTTCCGTCCTCTGTAAGCGAGCGCACCTTTTCGCGGCAGGCTTCCAATCCAAGCAAGTACGGATAGGTTACTTTTTGCTGCTTTTCGTCGCTGTTGATGCTTTTCCCAAGCTTTTCGGCGTCGCCGGTCACATCCAGAATATCATCCTGAATTTGAAATGCCAGCCCGATATTGCGTCCGAAAACGCTCAACGCTTCGAGCTGCCTTTCGTCAGCGCCTCCGATGTGTCCTCCCGCACGCAGCGAGAATGTGATCAAATCGCTGGTTTTGCGCAAGTGAATATATTCCAGCTGTTCAAGTCCGGTCATCCCTTGCTCGCTGGTAATGTCGTTCGCCTGTCCGCCGATCATCCCGTTTGCACCCGCATACAGAGACAGTTCCTCGATGATGCGCAGTACGCGCTCTGCAGATACACCTTGCTTTCGCGATGCCTGTACGACTGAATAAAAAGCATGCGTAAGCAAGCCGTCCCCGGCAAGTATGGCCATCGCCTCGCCAAACACCTTGTGATTGGTCGGCTTGCCGCGGCGAAAATCATCGTCGTCCATCGCCGGCAAATCATCATGAATCAGAGAATAAGTATGCACCATTTCGATTGCACAGGCTGCGGGAAGCGCCGTTTCCACCGCTCCCCCCAAAGCTTCCGCCGCAGCAATCAAAAGCACGGGACGCAGCCGTTTGCCGCCCGCATTAAGCGAGTACAGCATGGCCTCATGCAGCGGCTCGGGAATGGGCCATTCTCCCGGAAAGGATCGGTTCAATTCGAAGTTGACGATCTCCGCAATGTGGGTCATGTAAGTTTTCAACTCAATCCGGCCAGTCAATCCGTTTCCTCCTTGTCGGTCTCGATGGCATTGAAAGGTTTTTTCATCAGCGCGCCTTCCTCTTCGATCAGGATTTCAACTTTGCGTTCGAACTGATCGAGCTTCTGCGTACATTGCTGGGAAAGCTTCATGCCTTCTTGAAACAATTCAATCGCTTGTTCAAGCGGAACATTGCCGTCCTCGAGCCTGCTTACGACCTGCTCCAGCCGCTCCATGGCCTGCTCGAAGCTAAGCTCCTTCTCCATCTCCATTCTCCTCCTTCATATCAAGCACTTCACAGCGAATCGTTCCATCGTGCAATCTTACCCGCAAGCGATCCCCGAGCTTAAGCTGATGCTTGGATTTGACCAGCGCCGCGTTTTCATCCAGATAAACGAGGCTGTAGCCGCGCTGCATCACCTTGAGCGGGCTTAGCGCATCCAGCTGCCTGATCTGCGCGACCACATGCTGTCGGAGATCCTTGTTCAATCCGATAACCGCCTGCTTGAGCCTGAGCTGCCTCGTTTCCAATCGATTTTTCGTCAATCCCAGCTGTTCCTGCGGATTGAAGCGGTTCAAGCTTCGCTCCCGTCCCGACGTTTTCTGTCTCGCACCGTATAGCCTGCCTCTGATCCTATGAACCAGCTGTTCCGTAATCCGGTCAAGCCGCTCGGTTCGCTGGATGATGTGCCGCTCAGGCTGGAACAGATAGGGGGATGTTTGCAGCCGTTTTAACCGATCCCGCTTCTGTCCCAGCTGGCCGCCCATCCCCTGCAGCAATCTTATTTTCAGCTGCTGCAGATGTTGGCGCAATTCAAGATGATGCGGAACGGCGACTTCAGCGGCGGCAGTCGGGGTTGCCGCGCGGATATCGGCGACAAAATCGGCGATTGTATAATCGGTTTCATGGCCGACTGCGGAAATAACCGGAATCGTTGAAGAGGCGATACTCCGTGCCACCGCCTCCTCGTTAAAGGCCCAAAGCTCCTCCAACGAGCCCCCGCCCCGGCCGACAATCAGAACATCCGCCTCGGCCAGCTTGTTCATCATGGCCAGCGCTTTTACGATTGAAGGAGCGGCTGATTTGCCCTGCACCTGCACCGGATAAAGCAGGATCCCCACAGAAGGATATCTGCGCTGAAGTGTGATCACGACATCCCGTACCGCGGCGCCGGTAGCCGAGGTAATGACGCCGACTGTACGCGGAAATTTAGGCAGCTTTCTTTTCCGCTGCTGATCAAACAGCCCCTCGGCTTCCAGCTTTTTCTTAAGCTGCTCAAAAGCCAGATACAGACTGCCGATTCCGTCCGGCTCCATCTGCAGCGCGTAAAATTGATACTGCCCGTCCCGCTCGTAAACCGAGACATTGCCGAGCGCCATCACCTTGCTGCCGTTTTTCGGGATAAACGCCAGACGCTGGTTATGCGAGGCGAACATGACGCATTTGATGCGGCTGTCCGCATCCTTCAAGGTAAAATACATATGTCCGCTTGAATGGTGGGTGAAATTGGAAATTTCGCCGCGAACCCAAGCGTTCTGCAGCAGGGAATCACCGTCGATCCGCATTTTCAAATAGCGGGTTAACTCCTTGACTGTCAGCACACGATCTTGATTTTGCATCGGTTATCACCTTTTTTTCACGCATTGGCTTTTAATTATCCGTGGATTGGGCGTCCGTTAGTGCTTGCTTTGTCGATCCAGCGTGCGGCGAGCCGATTCCACCGTGTTTTTAAGCAGCATCGTGATCGTCATCGGGCCGACGCCTCCCGGTACAGGCGTAATAAATCCGGCTGTCGACGCGGCATCGTCAAATGCAACGTCGCCCTGCGGGGATCCGACATCAATCAC
>CAZESH010000163.1:0-9376 GCA_964514665.1 uncultured Caryophanales bacterium | reverse complement strand
CCAAATATTCCTTTTGCGACAGGCATATTCCCTGCACCAACTTCCCGTAGCGAATCGGCTGGCCGTCTGTTCCAACCGGGACCAGTTCTGGATGCTGTTGAAAGTCTGCGCGAAAAGTTTTAAATTCCACACATGCCTCCAGTCCCAGTTCCGAGCATGCTGAAAACGAAGGTTCATCAAATCCGTGAAACCATACGGCATTGACTCCGTATTCTTTTACATTTTTAGGAAGCAGTGCGCTTCCGTACGGGCCAAATAATAATGGTATTGACATTTGGGCTTTCCTCCTCCAACTTGTACAGACACCGAATTTCATCCAACCGTTCCCTCGATCTGTATGTCCAACCGCCCATTTTCCAAGTCCGGAAGATCAGCATAATTCAGCATCCCGGGAAGGATAGTGCTATTCTGAGCTCCGCCCGCATCCAGGACATAAACATTGTATGTGGCGAACGTTTTCGGCCGCGATTGGTCAATTGATCTTTGACATCTCTTGGGTTTTAGATTCGTACGGAAGATCCGGACTCTGACGATTCATGGGCCGCTAGAGACACCTTGAGGGTGCGCGCCGCTTCCTCGTAAGGAGCCAGAATCAGACTGCGGTCCCCCGAAGCGACGGCTTGTATGAAAGCGTCATCCTGCACTTTGTAAAAGTTGGACTCACTCTTGTAGGTGACGGTGTTATTCTTTTCCATTATGGTCAAAGCCGTGCCGTCGATGGCCACACGAAATCCGCGGCCGATAATTTCCAGTGAGGATCGGGAATCCGGTTGGTCGACAAAAGAAGTGTCCAGATGACCGACCGCTCCAGAAGCGAACAAAAGATTGACCGAGTAAACATCCGGGATATTGATTCCCTCGATGTCGTCCATGACGCGAAGCGCCATGTCTGCGGATACTTTGGAAACTTCGCCGGCCAAATAAAGCAGCAGATCCAAATTGTGCGTCGTCTGTTCAATCAGCTGTCCGCCCGATTTGGCCATATCCCTCCACCAAGGTACGGGAACGAAACCGCCGAATCGATGGGCGCGCACCATGGCGATCTTCTTACCTTCGAGATACGCCTTCGCTTTCTGAACCGTATCCAGATAGCGCAGGCAGTAGCCCGTTCCCGCAATAATCCCGGATTTGCGGATCGCTTCCGCCTTTTGTTCAACCGCTTCCATGCTTAAGCCGACGGGCTTTTCCACGAAAAGATGAATGCTCCGCTCTGCAGCCTTTTCCTCCATGTCCCCGTGTGCAAAAGGGGGCACGCACAGAAAAAGGGCATCAAGCCGTTCTTTGGTCAGCATTTCATTAAAATCCTGATACGGCACCGCCCCGTATTTCTCGGCGGCTTGATCGGCACTCACTTTCACAATATCGCATACAGCGGTGAGATTCGCCTGTTCATTGTCATGCAGATGCTTCAAATGCTCGGCGCCAATGCCTCCAGCGCCTACTACTCCTACTCGTACCACCATGATTTCTCCACTCCTTTCGAAAATGGATCGTTTAAACTTCCGTCCATAAGCGTTTGACATTTTCCATGCCGATGCTTTCACGGCAAACCTTCCCTTATTACTTCACCGTTCCGTCAATAATGAACCCTATATGTCTGGCGGTATCGTAAATCAATTGATCCGGCGTGCTTGCATAGGGATCCAATTCTGCCACAAGCGTATCCGAATAGCCGATCTCCCTTAGCGCATCCCTGACCCGCCCCCAATTCAGGCTGCCTGCCAATAGCGGCACAAAACCGGTGTAGTTGCCTACGGCTGTTTTGAAATCCTTTACATGCACCTTCTTGATTCGCTTGTTCAGGATGCGGATCCATTGATCCGGAAATCCCCAAATCAAGACATTGCCTACATCAAAGTAAACGGCAGCATACGGTGAATCCAATTCATCGATGTAGCGGGCCATTTCCAGCGGTGAAAGCAAAAATTTGTTCCATACGTTCTCGACACCCAAATGGATTTTGCGCGCTTCCGCATCCGGTATGACTTTCTTAAGTTCCTCCTGACTGCGCTTATAGACTTCGTCATAGGGAACTTCTTCGGTGACCCGGCCCGGAACGACGAGAATCGTATCCATGCCGAGCACACCGGCCAGTTCAAGCTGTTTGGTAATGGCGCGTCTGCCCATCTCCCGCACGGACTCATCAGGCGAGGAAAGCGGATGCTTGCCCAAAAGTCCGGTGGACAAGCTGCGCAGCTGCAGGCCGTATTTTCTTGCCATCGCGCCGACGGCCTCCGCTTCGGCCGCTGTCGTATCCATGGTGAGGCCGACGCCTCCGGGTTCGTAAAGGTTCAGCTCGATTGCGTCATAGCCTGCTTTCTGACACGTATCGAACATGGCTTCCAAAGGTGTTCCTTCCGGAAAGCACCATTGATTAATTCCTTTTAGCATAGGTCTCTTCCTTTCTTTTACAAATGAAATCTATTAATTTCTATGATATTAATAATATCCTGAAAACAACAATTTTGCTATAATTAACCTAACTTTTTATTTAAAAAATACTTCCTGATTGTTGTTATTCGACTTATAAGTACCCAGTATGATTTCAAGCGAATGCCTGCCATCAACACCCGGAACAACGGGCTGCCGTCCTTCCTGGACTGCTAAGGCCATATCTTTGATTTGCATCCGATGTCCTCCGGGAATAACATGAAAAGGAGGGAAAAGCGGTATTTCCATATCCCTGTCGATCAGCTTCAGGTTTACAATCTCACCGTTGCTGATCATGATCGTCCCCTTTTCTCCATGAAACACAAGCAAATCCGGCGTATTATAAGCCGTTGTCGAGGCTTCTATCACCCCCATGGCTCCGTTCCGGAAGGTTAATACGCTTACGGCAGTATCTTCGACTTCAATATTCCGCAAAATATGATCGGCTTTCCCATACAAAGAAGCGACGGGACCCGCAATCCACTGAAGCAAATCGACGGTATGAATCCCCTGATTCATCAGTACGCCGCCGCCGTCCATCGCCCAAGTTCCTCTCCAGCCTGCACTGTCATAATATTTTTGATCGCGGTACGGACGGATGTGGGCGGAACATAGGCTCAACTTGCCCAAATTGCCGTCTGCAATAAACTGCTTAACAAACTGCATAACCGGAGACATCCGCCAAGGAAAGACAGCTGCCATCAAAACACCCTTATCTTCGCACGCCTGTATCATCCGATCGGCATCCTCCAACCGAATGGCGATCGGTTTCTCACAGATGACATGCTTTCCGGCTTCGGCTGCCATAATCACTTGCTCGGGATGTATACCGCTTGGTGTGCAGATGCAGATTACGTCAATATCATCTCTGCGGAGCATTTCCGAATAATCGGTATAAGCGTCCACTCCGTATTTCTCCACGTATCCGCTCATGGAGGATTCCACAATATCGCAGACAGCGGCTAATTCCGCTTCATCCGTATTCATCATGCCGTCCACATGAACGCTGGATATGACGCCGCAGCCCACAATGGCGAATCGTGTCTTTTTGCTGTTTGCCATATAAAGAGATCCCCTTTCGTTACCTTTCATTATCTTCAGATATTAAAAATCCGGTGCAGATAGGCTCTGGAATTAACCGTTTCCTTGGCGAAATTGTCCCACAAGCATTCGATCGATATTCGGCCGTCGTAGCCTGCTCGCTTTACGCAATCAACGAACGTGTCATAAGGATAATCACCCATTCCAGGAGCATGCCGGCTGTCGGATACATGAATATGACCGATCCATTCCTTGTACGAGACGATATTTTCAAGCGGTTCGTTTTCCTTATACATATGGTAGAAATCCGCTAATGCTCGAATGCTATTGCGGTTCACCTTGCGGGCGAAGTCTACGGCTTCCGGAACGCTGTTAATAATATTCGATTCCGTTCTGTTCAAAGGCTCGATCACAATTATGATCCCAAGCGGATCGGCATAGTCGGCGATCGTGTCCAAAAACGTTAAGATCTGCTCTTCTCCCTGCTCGCGCGAGAAACCTTCAGGCAGGGTTCTTGAACCCCCGCTTCCGAAAACGACCGTTTCGCCGCCGACATATTTCACTCTTTCCAAAGCTTTTTCCAAATAGCGTTTGACCCTGTCCTCATCTACTTGTTCCCCTACGATCTTCAACTCACGGGGCAGCAAAATATTGAATGCCTCCACAGGAATCGGACTATTCCGGCAGGTTTCCACTATATCCCGAACTTCGCTGTCCGTTTTTTCAGCTTGCAGCGAAACAACGGTGCATTCAATAAAGTCAAACCCCGCTTCATGAACATAACCAACCTGATCGATATTTGTGCAAACACCAAATTTCATCGGACCGTTCCCTCCATTTGTATGTCCAACCGCCTATTTTCCAAATCCGGCAGGTCAGCATAAATTACCATCCCGGGAAGGATGAGGTTTGTTTAAGCTTCCGCCCATAAGCGTTTGACGTTTTCCATGCCGATGCTGGAACCTTTTCTGCATTCTTCCATACCTTCAAACTCAATGGATAGGTATCCGTCATATCCCGAATTCTTCAAGATACGAATCACTTCGGGAATATCGATATCTCCCTGTCCGACAATGGCTCCACGCAAATAATTGCCGCTCAGCGTCTGGAACCAACCTTCTCCCGGATTCCTGTAAGAAGGACGCAGATAGAAATCCTTCAGATGAACCATGCAGGCGTACGGAAGATTCTTTTTCACCGCAGAAACCGAATCCTCATCGACACACATGAAGTTGCCGATATCCATCGCCGTTTTGAAATTAGGGCGGTCAACCGCATGGATCAGCCGCTGCACCCTGTCGCTGGATTGTACGTAAAAACCGTGATTTTCCAAGCTTGTCGTAATCCCAAACTGCGCCGCATGATCGGCCACATTGCGGCAGGCCTGAACCAATGCATCCAAATCCGCTTCAAACTGGGCAATCGTTGCTTCCTCTTTGGGCCTGAAAGCGACGTCGTGCCGCATCGTCTTAACGCCCAGGATCTTCGCGATATCGACATGTTTTTTCACTCGCGCAATTTCGTTTTCATAAGCTTCTTGATCCGGTTTAATAAAATTGGACGATATGCAGTAATTGGATATGTCGATCCTTGCCTGACGGGCTTTTTCAACGATCTTGCCCGCCAGCTCGTGATTTCCCTCCAAATTGTAGCCGTGCGGGGAAATTTCCACATGCTCTCCACCATTTTCGGCGATCCAATCGATCATCTGGAGCACATCCCATTCCCCCGATTGGATCATCTGTCTCAAACTATACGTACTCAAACCGACTTTCATGCCCAAACCCTCCTTTATTACTTCACTGTTCCGTCAATAATGAACCCTATATGGTAGTGAAGAGGCGGGGAAGAGCGCCCCGCCTCCGCTGACCGTTACTTCAAGTTTTTCGACCAATTTTCAGCCCTGTTTTGAAGATCGTCAAGGAAAGTCTGAATGTCGGGTGCATTCCCCTGCGCCGCTTGACTGATGAAACCGTTAATTGCGGGACTGATATCGCTCAGAAAGAACGGATTGGCTTCATCCATTAATTCGGAGTGAGAGACGTCGGCAATTTTCAAAGCTTCTTTCACATACTTGTCTTCAGGTAGAATAAAGTCCGGATTTTTCAGCGTCGGAGTAAAAGCAAAATATTGATAATTGTGCTTTTGCGTTTCGTATCCGGCCAGGAATTTCATAACTTCCCATGATGCCTTCACATTCTTGGTGTCTTTGGCCATGATGATCGGATCGACGGCAACCCATGCTTCACCTTTTGGTCCCATATCCATGGCCGGCACGAATCTGTCCAGCAGATCCTTGTTTTTATTTACACGGAAATCACTCATCGTGGCGCCGCCGCTTTGGTCAAGACCAATGGCGATATTGTTCTTTTCCAGTCCGAAGTTTTCCCCGCCCTGAGCATTGACAAATCCCGGAGGCGCGAGCGGTGCCGCTTGTTTCAACCATTCCAGAACCTGGACCATCTCTGGAGAATTCAGTTCCCACTTGATATTCTTCATATCGCTCAGACTGCCTTCAGCCCCTTTGGCGCCGAAAGCCAGCGTCAAAGCGACAAACGTTGAACCGTTAATCGAGTTTCCGCTCCAGTAGAACCCGTAATTCTGCTCGCCTGTTTTGGGGTTTTTACCGAACATCTTCTTCGCTTTGTCCAAGATCTCCTGCGGTGTCGCTTTTTCGGAGAGCGGTTCGATACCCCAGTCTTCAAATAGTTTTTTGTCATAAATTGTCATTCTTCTTCCAAGAACGGCCGGAATACCGAATTGATGCTGTTTATCCAGCGATTTCGTGCTGTAGGAATTATTCCAGACACCGTCGAGATAAATGCTTGAATCAAAGTTTGTATCCATCTTAATCAAATCATCGATATTGCGGAGCAAGCCCTCTTGGTACCATTGAGCCGCGTAAGCGCCGCCTGTATACATGACATCGACATCCTTGGAAAGCAGCATTGCATACTGTTTAGCCTTTGCGTTCTCCCAGGGGATCTGATAAATTTCTAATTTGATGTTGGGATATTGCTTTTCAAAAGTGTTTTTCAAAAATTCGTTCAAGCCGATGCTCTTGGCGCCGGTTTGCGGATCGATACCGTTTTCCAACTGCCACCCGGCCAATGCAACCTTGACAGTGGCTTTCATGTCGGAATTGGTTTGCGGTTTCGAGCTATCCGGGCTGCTTGAATCGGATCCCTTTGCATTCCCCCCTCCTCCGCCTGATGAACACGCTGCAATCGAAAACACTAATACGATCGACAAGAAAAGCAGAACAATCCTTTTCATTTTGTAAACCCCTTTCAGAATCTTAAAGTGGATAAAGCTTTTCAGGACACGTGAGACCTTTTAAATGTTGACTACCCCCTCCTTAAAAGCACGTTTCATCCCTCTTACTGCTTTATACCGGTAAGAGCGATGCTCTCGATGATATAGCGCTGCAGAAATAGATATACGAGCACTACGGGAATCAGACTTACGGCAGTCGCCGCCATGATGATCGACGGGAAATGGTTGATCCCGTTATTGTAGGTAAACATGGCAAGTCCCAGCTGAATTGTATACTTTGACGCACTCTTCAATGCCAGCAAAGGCCAGAGAAGATCGTTCCATACACCAAGGAATAGCAAAATAACCATGGTTGCCACAATCGGCGTACAGAGCGGAATGTAAATTTTCGAAAATACGGTCATCTCGCCTGCACCGTCAATAATTCCGGCTTCTCTTAAACTAGAAGGAAGCTGATCAATGAACGCTTTGGACAAGAACGTTCCGAAGCCGTAGTTTAGTGCGGGCAAATAAAAAGCCCAGTATGTATCGATCAGATGCATTTTGC
Organism: uncultured Caryophanales bacterium; assembly: GCA_964514665.1. Taxonomy (GTDB): domain Bacteria; phylum Bacillota; class Bacilli; order Paenibacillales; family KCTC-25726; genus CAZESH01. The sequence continues at coordinate 2,082 of CAZESH010000163.1, read as the reverse complement.
TGAACAGCAGATACTGCGGAATCATCGTCATTTCAAAGGGAATCATCATTGTGCTTAATGCCATGACGAGCACAATTTTCGCTCCCTTGAATCGGATTTTAGACAGCGCGTAACCGGAAAGCAGGGATGAGAGCACACTGACCAAAATGACGCCTCCGCTTACAAGAATAGAGTTGAATATGTACTTTAACATCGGTACATTGGTAAATGCAGCTTCATAGGTTTTCAAGGACGGATCTTCCGGCCAAAATCTCGGCGGAAAAGTAATTTGCAGCCTGGCGGCCCAGTCGAAACTCGTGCTTAACATCCAAATAAAAGGGATGATCATGACGAGCGACAATACAGACAATGCAAATGTGAGCAACCATTGGGCCTTGGCTTCATTGCGCCGCCTCGATCCGCTTTTAATTGTGATGGATGGCATGGCCTTTCCTCCTTTTAATCTAAGCTATCTTTTCTTCTATCCAGTCCGAGCAAGAGCAAGGTGAGAATCAGGATGACCAGGAAGAGAAGATAGGACGCGGCCGTCGCAAGTCCCATTTGCCCCGCCAAGAAGGCATTCCTGTATATATACAGCACCGAACTCAGCAAGGATCCGCCGGGATTGCCTGCCGTTCCGCCGATCAGCCAGACGTCAGTGAAACGCTTCATGCTTCCGATTGTGCCCATGACGATCATAAATACAAAAATCGGACGAAGATAGGGAATCGTGATATAAAGCCACTTTTTCATGCTTCCTGCCCCATCCACCTCCGCGGCTTCATATAAATCGCGAGGTACGCTCTGCAGTCCGGCAAGGAAAATAATCGTATTGTATCCCAAAGCGCCCCACAAGCTCATCAGCACAATGCTGAACCGTGAAAATCGGGGATCGGTAAACCAGCCGACAGGTCCGATGTGGAACCAACCCAGTACGAAATTAAACAGTCCCTCCTTTGTCGGGTAGAACAAAAAGGAAAACAGCAGGGTGGTGGCGACTGCAGATACCACATTCGGTAAAAAATAAACACCTTTAAAGAAGTTTTTGGAATGGGTCCTTTTCAAGCTGTTGATCATGCTCGCCAAAATGAACGAAACGCCAATTCCCAGGGTTACAGATAAAATGCCCATGTAAAAAGTGTTGTACAAGGATTTCCAGAAGATTGGATCATGGATGATATATTTGTAATTGTTGAGCCCGACCCATTTTCCGGTAAAGGCGCCTGCACCTTCCGTCTGCTGAAAGCTTAAATACAATGCGGCGACCATCGGATAGACGGCAAAGGCCAGTATGCCGAATACGAGCGGAGATACAAACAAGAAACCGACCCAATCATTGCGCGTCAATTTTTTCCGCTTTACAGGCAGGACCGGCTGCTTAATGGCCGGCTGAATCGTTTGAACCATCTTGATATCCCCATTTCTGAAGAAGGATTGTTCGGTGTTCCGTGGCAGAACGGTTCGCTGCCAAAGTAACCCCCAATGTTCTCAATGCTTCGCTGTAGCTGCAAAGTACCGCGGTCGTTTTAATTTGCATTGCCAATTCATGACCTAATAAATGTCGAAATCGGCAACATGGTCGCACATGACCGGTTGAAAATCAGCATGCCATTTGTCTTGTCTGTCGATAACATGCTCAGGGAGATTTTCGGCACATCGATCAATGGCTTCAAATTCATTGTTACGCCTCCTCCATTCATTCATTGGGTCGTATAAAATCATTTGTCTTGCTCATTTAAAGCCGACTTTCCGACAATTTAACCATATAGATGAAAATGTGTACCTTTCAATAAGTAACGATACTAGGAATGGTAGAGAGCTTTACCCTGCCGGAAAAAGGTTTTTCGTATAAACCATCGCATCATTCACTGCAATTTATAATCATTTTTTTCGATCGAATGACAGCATTGATAGGTGAAAATGATTATTTTTATCACCATAATGATTAAAACATACAAAAAGTATAGTCCAAAAAAAATAAAAATTCTGCCATTTCTTGTCTGTGAAATTTGATTTTTTTAATCGTTATTTGTCCGAATTTATAGAAATATTTGATTATTCATAAAATTACTATAATTTTAAATATAGTTAAAACCATATGGA
>CAZESH010000162.1:0-9417 GCA_964514665.1 uncultured Caryophanales bacterium | reverse complement strand
GTATTGCCCAATGCACCCCAATTTTCGCAATGATTCCCCCTATGGGAAAGGCAAAAGGCACACGCTCTGCAAAACAACGATGGATCTGCGCTTACACGATCTCCAGCTTTAAAGCTTGTGACCCCCTCTCCCACTTCATGGACAATTCCCGAAAATTCATGCCCGGGGATGATCGGATAAGGCGATATGAACTCGCCGGCATAAATATGAAGATCGGTACCGCATATCCCTACTCTTTTCACTTGAATCGTAATTTCTCCCGCTGCGGGAGCCGGATACGGCACTTCCTTTATCACAGCGTGACGGGGTTTTTCAATCACAAGAGCTTTCATTTCTCTCTACCTCCATTTGGATAAATCATAGTCTTGACGCTTTTATCTTTTTTGGTGCGAGCCAATTCAACGGCTTCTTGAATTCGCTCAAGCGAAAACTTATGGGTAATGATTTTTTCAATCGGCCGGCAACCGCCTCCAAGCATCCGAATTGTGGAAGGATAGGTGTTGGCGTAGCGAAAAATACCCAGAACATCAAGTTCCGCGTCGATCAGTCCGGCAATGTCGAACGGAATCTCATTTTGAATCGGCAGACCGATCAGGACGATACGGCCCCCCCGTTTTGCAAGCTTCACCGTACCGGCGATGGCGCGGGCGTTTCCGGACGTTTCCACGATGACATCGATTCCTTCGTCCGTATACCGCATCAATTGCTCCTGCACGTCTCCCGCGAAAGGATCAAGAATCAGCTTGGCGCCCAGCTCCTTGGCCAGTTCACGTCGCAGCGGCACACCATCGCTGGCATAGATCTCGCTTACACCATACATGCGCGCCGCCTGAATCGCCAATAACCCGATGGGACCCAGCCCTTGTACAAGAATTCGGTCTGAAGGCTTTACCCTCCCCCTGGCCATCGCATACATGCCAACGGACAACGGCTCCAGCAGCGCGCCCTGCTCATAACTCATCGTGTCCGGCAATTTATAGAGAAAATCGCTTCTTACCGCCACATACTCAGCCCATGCCCCATGATGCGGCGGCGTCGCCATAAACTGCACATCGGGGCAGAGATTATAACGGCCGGATTTGCAGTAATCACAGCGGCCGCAGGTCACACCGGGTTCAACGGCGACACGATCGCCCACTGCAACATTTTTTACATTACCCCCCACTTCCACAATCTCTCCTGCCAGTTCATGACCGAGTATGATCGGATTCTCCACGATATAGCGGCCGATGCGTCCGAACTCATAATAATGAACGTCCGATCCGCAAATCCCGATGCAATGAACGCGAACCAGCGCTTCATCCGTACCCGGAAGCGGGCGGGGAATTTGCCGGACGGTAATGGAAAAAGGTTGATCCAGTACTGCGGCAGACATGGTCTCAGACATAAACTTTACCCCCTATCCTTTTACAGCGCCCATGGTCAGGCCGCGAACGAGCTGCTTTTGCGTCAACCATCCGAATATAAGAGCGGGAACGACAGCCACCGACGCCACGGCGGACATTTTGGCCCAGAACAACCCTTCCTGCGTCATATAAGACGACATATAGACCGGCATTGTGGCCGCTTGGGTATAAGTCATGCTTACCCCGAACAAAAATTCATTCCAGGCGAACACAAGGCACAGGAGCGCGGTTGAAGCGATTCCCGGCTTCACCAGCGGCAGGGTAACGCGATAGAACCCATTCAGACCGGAAGCGCCGTCCACCTGATAAGCTTCAATCAAATCGTAAGGAATGTCTTTGAAGAAAGAACGCATCATCCAAACGGCCAGCGGCACGTTCATCGCCGTATACAGGATGATCAGGGAAATTTGCGAATCGAGCAGTCCCATGTTTTTGAACAGCAGATAAACCGGCACAAGAACGCCTACCGCCGGCAGCATTTTGGTGGAAATGAACCAGAAGAGAATGTCATCGGCCTTGCCCAATCTGAACATCGCCAGCGCGTAAGCCGCCGGTACGCCCAAAAGCAGCGCCAGCACCGTCGAGACCATGGAAACCAAAGCGGAGTTAGCCAAGAAAGCGCCCGCTCCTGAATGAAAAATTTCGCGGAAGTTTTCCAATGTCGGATGAAACCAGAAGGTGGGCGGCATGTTGATCGCCTCTCCTTCCGTTTTGAAGCCGGTGATCAGCATCAGCAGGACGGGAAAGAAATATACGATGGCAAAAACAAAGGTTATCACCGTCAGCAGCAAGGATATGAAACTTTTCATGATAATTCACCTCCAAATACGCGGCGCAGAAATTTAAACAGAAAGGTCATCAAAATCAAGGTGAGAATGACAATCAGCACGCCAACAGCGGAGGCCCCGCCGACATCCCAGCCCTGAAAGCCCGTGCGGAATACGAGGAAGGTCAAGTTCGTCGAGGCGTAGCCCGGACCGCCGGAAGTGCTGACGTAAATTTCTCCGAATGCCTGAAGGATGAAAATCAATCCCAGCAGCATCGCCACCTCGATATACCTTAGCAGATGGGGAAAAATCACATAATGAAACTGCTGCAGTTTGGTGGCCCCGTCCAAATGGGAGGCTTCCAGCAATTCATGCTGAACCGATTGCAGTCCCGCGAGCAGCACCAGCATGAAGAAAGGCATCCACTGCCAGGATATCATAAGCACGATCATGAGCAGCGGATGCTGCCCCAGCCAATCGACCGGCGTCTGTCCGAACAAGCGGGAAATATATGCGCTAAAACCAAAGTTCGGATTAAAAAACATCGTTTTCCAAATGATGCCCGATACCGCCGGCATGACAAAAAACGGCGAGATGATCAAGGTGCGGACAAATCCCCTGCCGATAAACGGGCGGTTCAGCAACAGCGCCAGCACCATGCCCAAGACCAGACAAATCAGCAGGGATAATACCGTCATCTGCGTTGTATTCCATACCACCTTGTAAAAATAGGACTGACTCAAAACAGCGGCAAAATTGTGCAAGCCGCTGAACGCAATGCCCTGGTCCGGACGCATCAAATTCCACTTTTGCAGGCTCAAATAGATCGTGATCAAAAATGGAATCTGGGTGACCACGGCAACATACACGATTGCCGGCAGCAGCAAGCGCTTTGCGGGCGGTTTCTTCGGTTTGGCGAAGCCTTGGTTTTCGGCTGCCGCCTTCATGTCGACTAGATCGATTGCGGACATTTGCATCTCCTTCCTTTCGCTAAATAAGTCAAGGAGGGCGAGATGCCCTCCAAAACCTGATTGCTCCTTTTTATTGAACAATACGCCTCTGAATCGTTTCGCTTATTTCTGGTACCCGCCATCTTTTGCCACTTTGTTGGCAATCTCTTGCGATGCTTTCAGCGCATCGTCGACAGATTTATTCCCGGCAATGGCAGCGGCGATTTGCTGACTGACCTCTGTACCCAATTGCTGGAATTCGGGGATGGCCACATACTGGACACCTTCATAAGGTACAGGGTTCAACGTCGGCTTTTTGTAATCGGCATTCAGAATCGATTTCAGAACGAGATCGGCAAATGGCGCCGCTTCTTTGTATTTCGGATTGGCATAAGTGGATTGACGCGTTCCCGGAGGCGCCACGCCCCAGCCTTGCTTTTCTCCGACCAATTGAATATAGTCTTTGCTTGTCGCCCACTTGATGAAGGCAAATGCGGCGTCTTTATGCTTGCTTGACGATTCGACAGCCAGCGACCAGGCCCACAGCCATCCGTTGTTTTTCTTTTTGTCGACCGGCGCAAGCGCATAACCGATCTTGCCGGCTACTTGACTTTGCTTCGGATCGTTGAGGAAGCCTGCCGCAACCGTAGCGTCGTACCACATTGCCGCCTTCCCGGTGGACATCAGCGTCAGCGCCTCGGTGAAGCCGGTGCTGGTAGGTCCGGGCTCGCCCGCATCCTTAAGCAGGTTCGCATAGAAATTGACCGCTCTCTTCGTATCCGGGCTTGTCAGCTGGGCGTTCCAGTTCATATCGAACCAGGACCCGCCGAACGCGTTGATCATCGTGTCGAGAGGCGCGAGAACCTCGCCCCATCCGGGCAGCCCGCGCAGTACGATGCCCGGTACGTTATTGGCCGCTTTTACTTTTTTGGCGATATTGGCCACTTGCTCCCAGGTCGGTTCCTCGGGCATTGTGACATTGGCTTTTGCCAGCATATCCTTGTTGTAATACAGCATGCTGCTTTCACCGTAGAACGGAAAAGCGTACAACTGGCCGTTATAGGACAGCGCATTGCGGATCGAAGGAAAAATATCATTGAGATCATATTGCTTCTGTTCATCTGCAGACATCTTGTCCAGCATAGGGCTCAAAGGTTCGATCCAATTGTTCTTGGCCCAAATCGGCGCATCGTAAGTACCGATTGTTGCGATATCGAATTTTCCCGCTCCCAAGGCGACGTCTTCGGTGACTTTCTTGCGCAGGTCGTTCTCGGGAAGGGTCACATAGTTGACTTTGATCCCCGTTTGCTGCTCAAACGTTCCCGTTAGTTTCTGCATGACTTTCATATCCGGATTGTTGACCGTCGCCACCGTCAAGGTCACGCCTTTAAATGGCTGTGCATCCCCTGCCGGCGCTGCGCTGTCGGCCGGTGAAGCGCTTTCAGCAGGCGCCTTGGTCGAATCGGGTGATGCAGATGCATTCGATCCCGCATCGCTCTTTGAACCGCAGCCGCTCAAAATCATGACCAGCGACAGGACAAGCGACAATAATACGATACCTGACTTTCTTGTCATTTCATTACCCACCTTCTATTAGTTCTCTGTCTTGCAGTTCTAATTATAGAAGAGGGGAGTCCTGCGAAAGATTCGACTTCCACAATTATGTCTTTATCGGATGATGACAATTTTTTATGAGAAAAATCGCCTGACGTCGTCCCTGGTTCGTTCCCATTCTTTTGTGCCCGCTACAGTAATACAACCCGTGAAACTTTGATCAAAGATTTTGCAAGTGAATGCAAAAAGCGATTCAACTGCATTTATTTTCATGCAGCTAAATCGCCCTTGTAATGAAGCACGGTAATGGGAACGTCCTTCCAGACCTGTTTGCCGCTATGGGTCACTTGTAGCTGAGCGCCTGCTTCCCCAACGCGTTCCACGATTTGATGAACATCGCTTTATCCACCTTATGCGCTTTTTTCACGCTCAGCGGATCGTTGAGATAAACATGATCCGGATCATAGCCGACGATGACCACCGCATGCAGATCCAGCGGCACTTTAATCCGCTCGTTGCCGTGCAGCCACGATTCCCAGCGGTCCGGAAGCCTGTAGTCGCCTGTGGTCCATACCACTACCGGTTTTTTGTTCTTCACTTGTGCCAGCAGTTCATCAAAGGACTGGCCGGTCAGGTTCAAGGTCCGCCCGGGGAGATAGCGTTTCATCAGTTTTTCCATGGGCCCCGCGAACACGGCATAGCCGGCGCGGTTTCCCGAAATATCCCCGACAAAGCCGTCCTTCGGATCTCCCCAGCGCACGATGTTGCCGTCACCCGCTTTGGCAATCGGATCGGCGTCTTTCTTGATTTCGTCGGCCAGCTTCATTTTGTTCGTTTTTACGCCCGCATACTTGAGCAGCATGGCCAGACTTGTCACCTCGCATCCGTACTTGAGCTCGGGGTTTTGCGCGATCAGCGGCACATCCAAGATGACTTTCTGCGCGCTGCCGTCCGCTTTCTGCCGCATCTTTTGATGATCTGGCGTTTCGCTTGGCGGTTCTTTGGTTTCAATCGGCTGCGGGGCAGACGACTGCTGCTGCTTGACGCTTTGCTGCCGGGGTGTGTTTGGCTGTTTGGTTTGCGCCTCCCGCTTGGCTGTACACGCAAACAAGCTCATAAACATGAACGCAATCAAAAGCAACCCGAAAAATCGTTTCATTTCATCCTTCCTTTTTAGTAAAGTTTATATGTCCGTATTAATTTGTCATGGATGGGATGAAACTATGTACCGCACGGTTTGATCTTTCTTTTTGCCGCAAATTTCATTATCATCATTATAGAGACAGATGCCAAGGGAGGTTCGCAAGTGGAGGAGAAGCTGAGGAAAGCATATAAAACCCTGGGCTTGCCGGAGGATGCGTCAAAACAGCAGGTGGAGGATCGATATACCCTGTCGGTACGGAGGGAAAAGGCGCGTTCCCGGCAGAGGCAAGATGCGATGGAGACGAACGAAACGTACGATTTCGAACAAATTTCGGCAGCTTATCATACAATACGCAACCACCTGGAGGAGCTTGAGGACGCTTCCAATCCGTTCGTCCGGCGAATGCGCTCGAGAAGCCCATGGGTGCAGAAGCTCGATCACTTCTGGAACTACTACAAGCTTCATACGCTTGTGGCGATTGTTTTTGTCGTCGTGGTCGGGTATATCATTCAGGGAATTGCAGATCACCAGCGCGAGAAGTCCGCAGAAGCCCGGCGCCCGCCGATCGATGTCGAGATTATGCTGTTCGGCAAATACTTTATGGGCGAGGGCAATCCCGATTTTACGCCGATGGAGAGCAACATCTTGGCGCTTATGCCGGAGTGGAAGCGGGTCAAGAGCGAGCTGATCTACTCTCCGCTTGATGCCAAGGATCAGTTCGACATTGCCGCGCAGCAGAAGAGCATAGTCGCCTTGGCCACCACGAAGCCCGACTTGTATATTTCGGACAAGGCCAACTTCATGCGCCTGGCCAACCAGGGAGTCTATCAGCCGCTTGACCCATACGAGACCAAGCTGAAGAACGCTGTAGGGGAAAGCCGGTTGATCTATGCCGAGTCGAAGGATACACAAGGCAAGCATCTCTTTGGCGTCGATATCACGAACAGCGACATTTTCCATGGGCTGAACATCACCGGCAATGAGAAAATCATCGGCATCCGCAGCGACACCAAGCGCGGCGACAAGGCTGCGCAGTTCATTCTGAAACTTGCGGAAACGATGAAGTGAATTCGGATGGTGTGATTTTTTCACTAAACGGGAGGAACAAAATTGCAAACTTTGATTTACAAAAGAAGCATTCAACAGCTTACACTAGTCATTGCCGCTCTTTTGTTTATTTTTTTCAGAAAAACCGGAAACGCTCCTCATCTAATTTTTACCAACCCTCAAAACCAATAACATTTTATTCTATATCGCTCCACGCATGGTCCCTTATGTGAAGTACTCGGCGATTGTATTTTTTGCCGTTTCCGCTTATCAGTTATATAAAACGATTGATCTGTTGTTTGGCAAGATGACTCGCTACAAATGTGAATGCGAGCATCTTCCTGCAAAATCCTGGTCGATCAATTTGATTGTCTATGCACTCTTCATAACGCCTCTTTTTTTCGGATTCATGCTTTCCGATACCGCCATGAACAGTGCCTTGGCGGCAAAAAAGGGGGTTATTCTCGAAGGAACTGCCGCAGCTTTGCAAAATCGTCCATTGAACAGCGCTTCCAGACCTGCCCCTACATCTGCGCCGATAGTTTCGACAAGCAGTCCTACTCCCGAGCCTGCGATTTCTTCATCGCCAACGACATTGTCCCAACCGAAAAACAGCGATCCCTCTTCGGCAGCTGCAACGGACCAGATATCAAACGTCGCCCTGCAAACAGACAAGACCATACCCGATGAAAAGCCGAAGGAAATGTTTGAAACAGACGATTACAATGCAGACTTTGCAACATTGGGGATATATCTTTATAAAAAAGACAAAATAGACGTCAGCGAAGATATATATATATGGAAATTTTAAATACGCTTGCGATATATTTATTTGATAAATAACGCCGCAATTCTTGAAAGATACCTTCGCAGAGGCTTCGATGGTTCTTGGCCTGTCATCCCGACGATAGCCCGGGCAGACTGGTTCGGCCCGCATCCGAAGCCGGAAAGCAGCCGAACCAAGGAATAGAACTCCCTCTCCGAACTTCATGGATATGAACCCGAACCAGTCAAACGAAATCATTCACGTTTGATATTACCGCATGAACTGCTCCAGCCGGCTCCGAACCTCAGCCGCTGTGTCCAACGTTAAAATCGTCTGCGCCAATTCCGCACACGCCTTGGAATCCACCTTGGCAACCGCCTGCTTGACCGGGTTGATGGCGTTTATATCCATACTCCATTCATCCAACCCCAACCCGATTAATAAAGGCGCCGCCAGCGGATCTCCCGCCATGCCCCCGCACATTCCCGCCGGTTTGCCTTCGGCATGCGCGCCGTCGATCGCGGCTTTGATCGCCTGAATCACCGCGGGATGGAAATAGTCGTACAAATGCGCCACCTTCTCGTTCATGCGGTCGACCGCCAGACAATACTGCACCAAATCGTTCGTGCCGATGCTGAAAAAATCCACTTCCTTGGCGAATTTTCCAGCCATCCAGGCCACGGACGGAATTTCCACCATAATCCCGAGCTCGATGGAATCGGAAAACTCCGCGCCTTCCCGTCTGCATGTCTCTATTGCTTTATCGTAAACCGCTTTGGCTTTGCGCAATTCCTCTAGCCCCGATATCATCGGAAACATGATTTTCACATGCCCGTATGCGCTTGCCCGGATCAGTGCCCTTAACTGAACTGCGAACAGTTCCTCCTGATTCAAACACAGGCGAATCGCCCGATAGCCAAGAAACGGATTTTGTTCTTTCGGCAGATTTAAATAAGCAACCTCTTTATCTCCGCCAATATCCAATGTACGGAATATAACCGGCTTGCCCGCCATCTTTTCGACAACCGCTTTGTAGATTTGAAACTGCTCTTCTTCCTCCGGAAGACGGGTTCTGTCCATAAAAATAAATTCCGTACGAAACAATCCCACGCCTTCAAAGCCTGATTCAAGCGCGCGCTCCGCTTCCGCAGCGCTGGCGATATTCGCCGCCATATGACAATGGAATCCGTCCGCGGTCATTGCAGGTTGCTCAGTGAAACGATGCAATTGCTCCTGCCGCTCCGCTTCTTGTCTCGCCATATCCTGAAATTTCCGCAGCGTATCCCTATCCGGATTAATCAAGCACGTTCCATCCGTGCCGTCGACGATCATGAAATCGCCATGGGCGATCTCGGAAATGCGCTCACCCATCCCTACAACCGCCGGAATTCCCAGCGATTTGGCCAAGATTGCCGTATGCGAAGTCGATCCTCCCGCTTTCGTGACGAAAGCATGGATGTATCGTTTATCCAATTGCACGGTCTCGGAGGGCGATAAATCGTCCGCAACCAAAATCACCTCTTCACTGATGTCGGCTAACGACTCCTGCTGATCGGCACGAAGATGCTTCTGCAATTTTTTTCCGACATCTTGAATATCCGCTGCCCTTTCCTGCATATAAGCCTGCTTCATGCCCAGGAATACCGCGGCGAACTGCTGCGACACTTCTTGCACCGCCAATGCCGCCGGTTTTCGCTCTTGCCTGATTTTTCTTTGGATTTCCGGAAAAAATGCGGGGTCCTCAAGCATGCTGCGCTGCCCTTCGAAAATCACCGCCTTTTCC
>CAZESH010000161.1:0-9454 GCA_964514665.1 uncultured Caryophanales bacterium | reverse complement strand
CTCCACAACCTTGCGGGTGCCGAATGCCGTCGATTCCAGCAGCGCCCGATACACTTCCTCCGGTTTGGTGAGCAGCGTGTATCCGACCATCAGTCCGGTCAAATCCGTATCGACCAGCACGGAACGGTTGCCGTTCCACCAATCGAGCGCCAGCAGTCCGTTTTCACCCGGCTTCAGCTTCGCCGCTTGCTTTTCCAGCCACTCATGGACGTTGACGCCTTCCTTCTCGGCTGCGTCTCTTACATAAGCGGGCACGGCCTCATCCACATACCAGGCGAAAATATCGCCTACGGCGGATTGCCCGGCTTCATAGCCCTGATATCCGGGAATAATCCCGTCTTCGACCACGCCGCACATGCCTTCCACGCGCTTTTCCTTCTCGCCGAGCACCAGATGGCAGATCGAAGTGCCCATCGTCATTACCATTTTCCCCGGTGTAACCACGCCCAAGGCGGGAACGGAAACATGCGCGTCGACGTTGCCGACGACAACAGCGATTCCCGGTACGAGTCCCATCATATTGGCCATTTCCTCGGTCAATCCGCCGGATTTGGTTCCAAGCGGCACAACTTCGCCCCGCAGCTTCGTATCCGTGAGATTTTCCATACGCGGATCAAGCGCTTTGAAGAAGTCCTTGCTCGGATAGCCCTGCTGCTTGTGCCAAATCGATTTGTATCCGGCCGTACAGCTGTTGCGCAGAAAATTTCCGGTCAGCTGATAAATGACCCAGTCGGTTGCTTCCGTAAAGCGATCCGTAGAGTCGAATACTTCCGGCGCTTCGTTCAGCGTTTGCCATATTTTGGCGATCATCCATTCCGAAGATATCTTGCCGCCGTATCTCGGCAGAAAATCCTCGCCGCGCTGTCTCGCGATTTCGTTAAGCTGATTGGCTTCATCCTGTGCGGCATGATGCTTCCAGAGCTTCACCCAGCTGTGGGGACTTACTTCCCATTCCTTGGTCATGCAAAGCGGCTGTCCTTGTTCGTTAATCGGCAGCATCGTGCAAGCGGTGAAATCAATTCCGATGCCGATGACGTCGGCGGGATCGATTTTGGCATCGCGAACCACCTGAGGCACAGAGCGTTTCAGCACTTCGATATAATCCCCCGGATGCTGCAGAGCCCAATCCGGCTCCAGCGGCAAATCCCCGACCGGAAGCTTCTCGTCGATCACTTTGTGGGGATATGGCGTAACATGACTGGAGAGCTCCGCCCCGTTGCTCAAATCCACCAGCACGGCGCGCCCGGATTCAGTCCCGTAATCTAGACCGATTGCATATTTTGTACTCATGCTTGTTCCCTCCTCATTTTTGTTGGCCGTAATAAGCGTTTTTTCCATGCTTTCTGAGAAAATGTTTATCCAACAGCGCCTGATTAACCGGACCGATTTGCGGATTGAGAGCGACTGTGCGATGGGCGATCTTGGCCACCTCTTCAACCACCACGGCGTTATGAACGGCCTCTATCGCATCCTTGCCCCAGCAAAAAGGAGCGTGGCTGTGGACAAGCACGCCGGGCATTTGACGCGGATCCGTCTGATTGAAGGTTTCGATGATCACATGACCGGTTTCCAGCTCATACTCCCCGTTTATTTCCTCATCCGTCATTTCCCTTGTACAGGGAATTTCTCCGTAAAAATAATCGGCATGGGTCGTTCCATAAACGGGAATGCCCATTCCCGCCTGGGCCCAGCTTGTAGCCCACGGAGAATGCGTATGCACGATTCCGCCGATTCCTTCAAAGGCGCGATACAGCGCAAGATGGGTAGGCGTGTCCGATGATGGCTTGAAATCGCTCTCGACGATGTGTCCGTCCAGATCCAGCACGACCATGCTGTCGATCGTCAAATCCTCGTAGGGCACTCCGCTCGGCTTGATGACTACCAGTCCTTTTTCCCTGTCGATCCCGCTCACGTTACCCCAGGTAAACGTGACCAGACCATGCTTCGGAAGCTGAAGATTGGCTTCAAGCACCTGTTTTTTCAATGACTCGAGCAAGTGATATCCTCTCCTTTTCCTTAACTCATATTTGGCATCTAACCTCTTGTATATACAAGGTTATAATATCTAACGTGCGGCAGCAGTCGACTCCCTGACGATCAGCTCCGGCTTATAAATAACCGAACCGTTCTCCGTCGCTTGCTTTCGCTTCTCGATCATGGCGATCAGCAGGTTGGCCGCCTGTGCGCCCATCTCCATTTTCGGATGCGCAAGCGTAGTCAGCTTCAGTTCGGTTGCCGTTGCCAGAAACGAATCGTCAAAGCCGGTTACGCTTAATTGCTCCGGGACGGCTATGTTCAGCTTGCGGATGGCATCCATCAGCAGCACCGCCAGCTCGTCGTTGTAACATACGAAACCGGTGGGCCGGTCTTCCTTGAGATTCAGCAGCTCTTCGGCCGTCTGCAGCGGGACGCGCTGCTTCTCTTCCGTCGTATAGCGGATGATCCATTCGGGAATGAAGGGAATTTGATACTCACGATGCGCGCGTAAAAAGCCCTTAAGCCTGTTCACGCCCTGCAAATCGTCGATTTTGAAAAATCCGGCCAGCTTGCGATGGCCAAGCCGGATTAAATGCTCAGCCGCGATAAAGCCGCCAAGTTCATCATCCATTTTCAGGCACGGACAATCGAGCTCCGAATATTTTTCATTGATCATCAGGTAAGGGATCCCGTGCTTCTCCAAATTCAAGTAATAATTCAGGTTGGGATTGCCTTCCGCGCTCTTGGTCGGCTCGACGATCAAGCCGCTTAAATTATATTTCATCATCATTTCCAAACTTTCCCGCTCTTTCATTTTGTCGTTGTCGGTACTGGAAAGAACGAGCCGATAGCCCTTGCTGCGCAAAAGTGACTCCGCGCCTCTCACTATGGAAGGAAAGATATAATCGGAAATGTATGTCGTGAGCAATCCGATTGTGGGAAGTTCCCCGCTTGTCTTCCGCTCGGCGGCCGCCACAAAAGTCCCTTTGCCATGCACGCGGTACAATTCTCCGTCTTGGACCATTTCCCCGAGTGCTTGCCTTACGGTTTGCCGGCTCATATTAAACTGAACGGAAAGCTCGTTCTCCGAGGGCAGCTGTTCATTCGCGGAAAATTTCCCGCCGTCGATCCAAGACTGAATTTCCTTTTTTAGCTGTAAATACTTGGGCATAATCCGTTCCTTCATGCTTCACCCCGAATCCTGCGTATCTTGCTGGAGAAAAATCGTTCCTGTACGCAGCTCTATTATAACATTAATCTATGTTGTACGTACAAGTGTTTTTTAAAATGGCTCTGTTAATGAATATTGTTGATTTTCTCCAAAGAATGAGCCACCTCAATTGGGTGGCTCGATTTTCCGTTTTTTAAAATTATCGTTACCCGTTAATTTAAGTGTACTTATTCACAATGTTACATTTCCATTGTAGAGTGACAACAATCTCATTTAATTTTAGACCTTATAAATGTATAACCCCATCCTAAAAATAGGACAGGGTTAACATAAAGTTACTTCTGAATTATCTGAATAAGGTTGCCGCAAGTATCGTCGAAGACAGCTATTGTGTTTTCCCCCATTTTTGTCGGCTCCATAGTAAACTTCACGCCATTTTCCAATAATCGTTTGTACTCTTTATTAATATCTGCAACGCCAAACATTGTTGCTGGGATGCCATCGGCAAATATCTTCTTTTGATACGCTTTGGCGGCAGGATGGTCGTTCGGTTCGAGTAAAAGCTCGGTACCGTCTTGCTCATCGGGAGAAACAAGCGTTATCCACCTAAATTCTCCGACGGGAACGTCATGCTTTTTTACAAAGCCCAGCGTTTCTGTATAAAACTCCAATGCCTTGTCTTGATCTTGAACGAATATACTGGTAACAATGATTTTCATAATGTTTTTGCCTCCTTTGATATTTGCGACGTTGGTGATCTGCTAGCAATCTGGCTCCAATCAGAAAAACCCATACATTCGTCAGAAGTTTTTATTAAAATTACTCTACCCATCCTTTCAGCAAATTTTTAAGTGGTTCGTTGTTGAATATAACCACTCGATACTTTCCCTTTTTTTCTGATTTTACGAGCCCTGCATCTTCCAATGCAGAAAGATGTTTAGCTATCGCCTGTCGCGTAATGGAAAGGTCGTGCTTCGTAATGAGACGCACCGTAAGTTCATACAACGTCTGCTCGTTGCGTTCGGATAGTTCGTCTAATATAAGCCGCCGAGTCGAGTCGCCAAGTGCTTTGAATATAGCGTCTTTGTCCCTGTTCATATATCAAGTATAAGCAACTCTGCGGTTGCTTGTCAAGTATAAGCAACTGTATGATTGCATGAAAAAAACCATATCCTGCAAATCTTATCAAGTTAAAGTCACAAAATTCTAGTTTGAACCTCATGTTTATACCGCAAACTTACGTGAATGGATACTCTGGTATGTTTCGCCACTTCAAACGAGAACGATGTTACCAACATGTCCTTGATTATTTGCTTGCTGCTTTCGTGCCCATGTATTGACTAAAGTTTTATACGCTCTCCATGCGTCTGTTACACTGTTCAGTTGAACTCAACTTCCCTAGGTGTTTCAGTAAATTGCTAAACGCCTTGTTCACCACAGCAGCCCCCATTAATGTTTTATCAACAGTATAATAGCACATAAGTTCGCAATTGGCTAAATATCAACAATAACGTTTAACAGAGCCTTTAAAATAAAAAGACGCCGGTAAACAGCGCCTGGTTCTCTTGCCATATAGGGTTAATTACAATTCGACGTTTCCGTTTTCGACGCGTCGGGGGTTATGCAGCGCCGCCGATAGCTCCTGCCTCACCTTGGCCGCTTCCGTTTCAAAGTGGGATGCGGAAAAGAACATATACACAAGGGCAAGCGCCGCCAAAAGGATCGCACCGAACACAATCGGCAAGCTTGCGTTAAAGCGGTCGGCAATCCAGCCTCCTGTGGCAGGTCCCAGAATGATGCCCACCCCTTCGATCATCGAAACCACGCCCCAGCCCGTGCCCTGGTGCTCCTGCGGGATATGGCTGGCCAGCAGGGCATTCCAAGCAGGAAGAACCGCTGCGTAGGAAATCCCCATCATCGCCGCCAAGAACAGCACCGAAGCTGTCGATTCCACAAAGATAAGCGAAAACAAGGCCACGGCAAACACGCTGAAGCCGATCACGAGAAACCATTTCTTGCCGCGCATGTCGGCCAGTTTGCCCATCGGCACAAGAAACAGCACGGTCAATCCGCCGCCAGCCATCAGCACCAGCGAATATTCGCCATGGCTCAGCCCCAGGTGCCGGGAAGCGAAAATCGGCAGCACCGGCAAAAGCATGCCGGCAGCGAACGTCTGCAGCATCATTCCGGGAATGAGCGCGCCGATGGAGCGCATCTGTCCGATCAATTGCCGCAGCTGCACGTTTATCCGCGCTTCGCTCCGGCTTCTTCCATTTCCGCTGCGAAGTCCCGTGGACAGCAGCCAACCGAAGATCAGAAGCAGCGCCAAAAGGGAAAAAGACAGCCGATAGCTGTAATCCATCAAAAAATTAATCACAAGTGGCCCGCTGCCAAGACCGATCATCCACATCGTGTACAGCGCGCCCATTCGCGATGCGCGGTTTTCCTCGTCAACGCTGCTCAAGCAGGCCAGCCACACCGGCGACAGCCCGATGCCGAATAAAGTGCTTGCGGCTATGAACAAGAGACCGCCATGTAAATTAGCCATCAGGGCAAACCCCGCCAATGCAATCAGCAAGCCAACATGCACGATCCCCCGCAAGGAAAATCGATCCAAAAAATAACCCGCCAATCCTTTGATCGCCGAGTCGGCAATAAAATGAACAGAGACGGCAATACCGACCAGGGAAAGCGAGATGCCGAGCCGTTCTACGGCATAATAGGGAAGAAAAGCGAGCAAATAGGCTCCTCGGACAAATTCTACGATAAACATCAATGCCATCAAACGTACAGATTCAGTCAAGTAAAGTCCGCGAACGAACCGAGCCATGCCATTTGCGCCCCTTTCCCGCCGCGCTGATTTTAAGTGTGCGATAAGTCGGCTTCCAATGCTTGATTTCACGCAGGATATCATCCACAACCGTTGCGGAAGCATCCTTTGTCCTTAATCGCCCGATCCGTTCCTTGGCCGTTCGCAGCTTATAGTCATCTGTGACCCATTCATCGACAAGCGCAGCTAATTCCGATAAATTGCCGGCGATGCGAACCGCGCCTTTGTTCGCCAAATATTCGGCATTTTCCTTTTCCTGTCCAGGCAGCGGCCGGTATACAATGACCGGAATTTGCAGCGCAATCGCCTCCGACAGCGTAATTCCCCCAGCTTTCGTTACCATGCATAGCGAAGCTTCCATAAGGGGCTTGATTTGTTCCACAAAACCGAGCACGCGGACGCGAGGCTCGTCTTTGAACTGTTTCTCTGTCGCTTCCCGTAATTTTTCATTTTTGCCGCAAACCACAACGATTCGCTTGATTCGGGGCGTGAGCAGCCTTTCGATCATCGGCCGCAAATTCCGCATAACGCCGAAGGCCCCGGCCATTACCAAAACATGCTGTGTTCTCGTCTCCATGGCGCTGTACTTGCGCTTCCTGTTACGCGGCTTTCCCTCTTCAAACATCGCTCGGAGCGGAATTCCGCTAACCTTGATCCTGTCTTCGGCAATACCCGCTCCGATCATTTTCTTTTTTAAATCCGAGGTTGCCACAAAATATTTGTCTACTTCGGGATGCAGCCATCTATAATGAAGCGCAAAGTCCGTAAGCACCGTAAAAATCGGAAGGATATTGCCCGTATGCTTGCGCAGTTCAGCCATCGTCATAAACGGGAATGTATTGATCACCACATCCGGTTTTTCCGTTTCGATCAGCTGCTTAAAACGCATCATGCCAATGGAATTCAGCGCCCGGGCAAGTGTTCCGTCGTATTTCATATGCTCGGTGGCATAATAGCTCCAACCGTAAAGCTGCGGCAAGTGCGTTGAGCTTTTTATATAAAAAAACCTGGATATCCGGTTGATCAGCGGATGAGTCTCCGCAAGCAAATCAAGCATGATCACGCGATGCTGGCCCCGTTTGGAAAAGCTCCTTTGCAGTGCTTTGGCCACCTGCACATGGCCGTCCCCGAAGCCAGCAAACAGGATAAGAATTTTCCGCTGACTGTCCATTTCAACACACTCCTCCCTTTATCAATTTATGTTCATTCTCTACATTATAGATAAGAAATGAAAATTGACTGAAAAATAAAAGCAAGATTTGTGTAAAATCTTTAAAATATTGGCGCTGTTCTTGTTTGGTGTTGAACGGGGTCCGCGCAGCTCTAATTCTGTCCTTCTGAACAAGTATAACGGAATCAAAGTCCGCACCTGTAGCAAAAAGACCCTGCACATATATCTCTACACAAAAAAGGAACCCTCGTCGGGTTCCTGACTGATTGCCGGGAACTTCATGAATATGAAACCGAAATCTGCTATTGTTCCGCTACCATGCGGTTGGTCAGCGTTCCGAGCTTCTCGATCTCGATCGTCACCACATCACCGTCTTTTAAATATACTTGCTTTTCCGGCGGATAGCCCATCACGACGCCTTCCGGAGTACCCGTCAAGATGATGTCCCCCGGCACCAATGTCATATGCTGCGATATGTAGCTGACGATTTCGTCGCAGTGGAAAATCATGTCGGACGTGTTGGACTGCTGCCGCACTTCCCCGTTTACGATGCTGCGGATTTCCAGTTGATTCGGGTCGCCGATTTCATCGGCAGTGACAAGATACGGCCCGAGCGGCGAGAAGCCGTCGCAGGATTTGCCCAGCAGCCACTGCTGCGTGCGCAGCTGCAAATCTCTGGCGGACAAGTCGTTGACGTTGCAATAGCCGAAAACATGGTCAAGCGCCTGCTCCTTGTCGACGTATTTGGCGTTCTTGCCGATTACAATCACGAGTTCGGCTTCGTAATCGACCTTTTGCGAAACTTTAGGCAGGGCGATATCCGCACCGTTTCCCGTCAGCGTGTTATTGAATTTGTTGAACAAAATCGGATACTGCGGAATCGGCGAACCGGTTTCCTCGGCGTGCTTGCGGTAATTTAACCCGACGCAAATGATTTTGTTCGGATGCGCGACGCAAGGACCAAGCGTAAGCGAAGACTCCTCCAGCAAAAATTCGGCGGCAGCGCCATTCAACATCGCATCGGTGAAAGACTGCAGGGCATTTACGGCCTGCTGCCCCCCCTCGATGACTTCATGAACGGTTTGCGGAACCTCCTTAGCAGGATGCTTCTCCAGCGCGCCGACAACGTCGAGAACGCCTTGTCCGGTCTTGACGCCAAGACTTAATGCACCGTTCTTTTCAAATGTAAGCAGCTTCATAACCCTCAACCTTTCTTTATGCGTTTTTTCCGAAGACGACGCCGCCGTCAATATAGAACGGCGATCCCATCATGAACTTCGACTCATCCGAAGCCAGAAACAAAGCGGCGGAAGCGACATCATCCGGCCTGCCGAGATCTCCGCTCAGCTGGCGCTTCTTAAGAGAAGAAATCGCCTCTTCCGGATCGTCATAGGAGTTTTTCAGATAATTTTCCACAAACGGGGTCAAGATCGTGCCCGGCAGCAGCGCGTTAACCCGGATATTATAAGGCGCGTAATCCACCTGCATCGATTTCGTCAGCGCCAGCACTGCGCCTTTCGTAGCGGCATAAGAGGCCCGGTTCGCCAAGCCGATTTCGGCTATGCAGGAAGACATGTTGATAATGCTGCCGTTCATTGCCTCCATCATGTGGGGCAGTACGTATTTCGATGGTAAATAGACGCCTTTGATATTGACGCTCATGATTTTGTCCCATGTATCAGGTTCAATTTCATGCAAAAGCCCGACACCGCTGATTCCCGCGTTGTTGAACAATACATCGATTTTACCATACCGCTGTACGACTTCGTCAACCATCGCCTGCACCTGTTCGGGATTGGTCACGTCCGCACGGATAAAGTGTCCCGTCCCGCCGCCGTTTTTGATTTCCGCAACGGTTTCTTTTCCCTTTTCTTCGTCCAAATCGTTAATGATTACCGTGGCGCCTTCACGTGCGAACAGCAGCGCGGTGCTTTTGCCGATTCCCGACCCCGCCCCGGTGATGATCGCTATTTTTCCTCTCAATCTCAAATTCATTCACTCCTTTTTATTATAGGATCAATGACAGCCTTGCCGCCAAATCAACAATTTCAGCGATTGCCTGCCCGCTCTTATGCTCCCAAACATGCAGCGGCATGGAACAGCTTACCGCCGCGTCTATTTCTTTCGAAGCATTATAAACGGGAGCCGCCGCACAGCAAAAACCGACAGCCGATTCCTGCGAATCAACGGCAAAGCCCTGAGCTTTGATCTGCTGCAGATTGGCCAACAGCTCCTGCCTGCTTGCAAGAGTATGGGATGTCAGCAGCGGCAGCGGTTCCTGCGGAAAAAGCCTTTCCAGCTGCTC
>CAZESH010000160.1:0-9522 GCA_964514665.1 uncultured Caryophanales bacterium | reverse complement strand
ATTGTATACATGCCCGAGTTTGTCGAGGATTTGAAAACAATGTTCCAAGAGCCGCAAAAGTTGAAGGATACGGTTGAGCTGATGAAGGAAACCGATCTGCTGATTTTTGACGATGTCGGCGCGGAAAATTTGAATCCTTGGGTAAGGGATCATGTGATGGGAGCGATTTTGAATTACAGAATGAACCGCAAGCCGACCTTTTTCACCTCCAATTACGATCTGGAATCGTTGGAGCGCCATTTCAGCTTTACGAGCAAGGACGGAGAAGAAGAATACAAGGGCCGGCGGATCATGGACCGCATTCGTCCGTTTGTGGACGTGATCGAGGTATGCGGTACGAACAAACGGGGCATTTGAAGAGGGTTCGCCGAAAATGGACAGCAAAAAAGGTCTGGTTAGAATACCAGACCTTTTGGTTTCGGTTTGGAAATTGCCTTAACGGGTCATGATTTCGATGACGGTAAAAATGATCGCGACAACGATCATGAATGTGAACATTCCACCGAAGCCGATGAGCACATCGGAGAAATCGTTTCTCGGTTCTTCATTCACGTGCAGTTCGGGATGGTTCGATTCGTTCATCATTAATCCTCCTAAAGCATTAACATTACAGCAACTTTATTGTTAGTATACCCAAATTGTTTCCCGATTGTAAAGGGAGATTTTTCTTGGAGTGATTTTGTTTTCTGATTGGTTCAAGCATGATTTCGGGCAGCTGCGGGGATGTTATGAAAACCAACTGAATTGTGGTATACTACTCTTGTTCAAATTACCTTAATGTGGTAGTATAAATTCTGCCGAATTAACATCGAGAAATGTGTATTTTCAGCTTTAAAGGAGGAAGTAACGATGGCAATTGTGACGATTAGCGACCAATCCTTCAAGAGCGAAGTGGAATCTAAAGATTCCGGCGCTGTGATTGTGGATTTTTGGGCGCCTTGGTGCGGACCGTGCAAAATGATCGCACCGGTATTGGAAGAACTGAACGGAGAGCTTGGAGATCAGCTGAAGGTAGCCAAGCTCAATGTGGATGATAATCCGGAATCCGCTGCCCGTTATGGCGTAATGAGCATCCCTACCTTGATCATATTCAAGGATGGTACTCCGGTTGAGAAAATCATCGGATTCCAGCCAAAGGAAGCATTAAAAAACGTAGTTAACCGCTATTTGAATTAATTTTCAGCTGTCATAAGCGTTTCTTCATTCGATGGAGAAACGCTTTTACATGTGCGCATTTTTCCGGGCCATTAGCAACAACTGCGCATTGTTGACGCGGCGGAGATTTTA
Source organism: uncultured Caryophanales bacterium (assembly GCA_964514665.1). Classification (GTDB taxonomy): domain Bacteria; phylum Bacillota; class Bacilli; order Paenibacillales; family KCTC-25726; genus CAZESH01. The sequence goes on along the minus strand of CAZESH010000160.1, from coordinate 8,235 downwards.
TACAATAGGATCAGCAGGATAATTTCTTCAATGGCAAGATAAGCTTGAAAGGGGGGAGCACGATGAAACAATCCTCATTTGACGAAAAATCGCATACTCGTGAAGCCATCCGACACAAGCTTTCCTTGCTGCCCGACAAGCCCGGCTGCTATTTGATGAAAAATGGCGAGGGGGCGGTGATTTATGTCGGCAAGGCCAAGGTGCTGAAAAACCGCGTGCGCTCGTATTTCAGCGGCAGCCATGACGCGAAAACGCAGCATCTCGTAAATGAAATCCGCGATTTTGAATATATTGTGACCGCCAGCAATATGGAGGCGCTGATTCTCGAATGCAATTTAATCAAGCAGTATCATCCGCGTTATAACGTGCTGCTGAAGGATGACAAATCGTTCCCGTACATTAAGGTGACCGGGGACGAGCATCCGCGCTTGGAGGTCACGCGCAAGGTGAAAAAGGATAAAGGCAAATATTTCGGCCCGTATCCGAACGCTTTCGCCGCACAGCAGACGAAGAAGCTGCTGGACCGGATGTATCCGCTGCGCAAATGCAAAACGCTGCCGGATAAGGTGTGCTTGTACTATCATATCGGACAGTGTCTGGCTCCCTGCGTCCATCCGGTGGATGCAGCCACGAACGATCAAATGGTACAGGAAATCATCCGCTTCCTTAACGGGGGAGAGGATGAGATTCGCCGCGACCTCACGGAAAAAATGCACGAGGCCTCAGAGCAGCTCAATTTTGAGCGGGCAGGGGAGCTTCGCGATCTGATCCGCCATATCGGGCTGGTGATGGAAAAACAGACGATCTCCATGAATGACATGACCGATCGGGACATTTTCGGATTTGCCGTCGATAAAGGCTGGATGTGCGTGCAGATCCTCTATATGAGAAACGGAAAAATGATCGAGCGGCATGCTTCCATGTTTCCTTTTTACGGAGGAGCTTATGAGGATTTCATCACGTTTGTTTCGCAATATTACAGTGAAAACCCTGCGCTTCCGAAGGAAATCCTGCTGCCGGATGACTCCGAAGCCGCGGGCGGCGAAGAGTCGGCGGACATTCAGCAGACGCTTGAATCCTGGCTCAAGGTGAAGGTTCATGTACCGCAGCGCGGGATGAAGAAAAAGATGGTCGGGATGGCCGGAGATAACGCGAGAATGGCTTTGGAGGAGAAATTCAGGCTGTTGGAGCGTGACGAGGCGCGTACAAGCAAGGCTGCGGAAAATTTGGGCAATTGGATTGGAACCGGCGTGATCCGCCGCATTGAAGCATTCGACAACTCCAACATTCAAGGCAGCGATCCCGTATCGGCAATGGTAGTGTTCACCGACGGCAAACCGGACAGAAAGGAATACCGCAAATACAAGATCAGAACGGTAAGCGGGCCCGATGATGTGGGAACGATGCGGGAGGTGATCCGGCGCCGCTATGAACGGGTGCTGAAAGACAGCTTGGCAATGCCCGACTTGATCGTGATTGACGGGGGGAAAGGTCAGATTGCGACAGCCGTGGACGTGCTGGAAAACGAATTGGGCTTATATATCCCGGTTTGCGGGCTGGCCAAAAATGAAAAGCACAAGACCGCACAGCTGCTGATGGGCGATCCTCCGGAGGTGGTGCCGATTCCCCGCGACAGCCAGGAATTTTACCTGCTGCAGCGGATCCAGGATGAAGTGCATCGCTTTGCCGTTACCTTTCACCGCCAGACACGGGCGAAATCAATGGTCGCTTCCCGCCTCGACGCGATTCCGGGAATTGGCGAGAAGCGCCGGAAACAGCTGATCCGCCATTTCGGTTCCTTGAAAAAAATAAAGGAAGCGAGCGCCGAGGACTTTAAACCGCTCGGTTTCGGCGAACGCTTGATCGGACAAATTATCGAAGCGCTGCGTGAGCAGGAGGAGCAGGATCCTTCCTGAATTTCTTATGCAAATAGTAGATGGCGATGGCAACCAAGGCGGGAGAAAAGATGTAGAATAAACCGGCGGCGGTGTTGCCTGCACCGCCCAAATACATCAGGCTGAATCCCATCAAGATGGAATCCATGCTGGCGTGGGCGAAAATCGTGGTCATTAAACCGTATTTCAGAAAAGCAAAGCCGAATATGAGACCGAGTACGGTAACTTCCATCAGACGTGTATACACCGGATAGATCGGATAGGCGGTATGTCCAAGCGCCCAAAAGAAGCTGGGGATCAAAACCGCCAGAAACGTGCTGCGGGTCAATTTTTTAAACAGCGCTATACCGAATAAACGGTACACGGCCTCCTCGGAAATCGCCGCAGCCCAGGCGAGGATGGGGAACAGCGCCGGCCAAAAATTATTATAGGTGGACTGTGAGGGATCGTCGACTGCCCACATATGGAAATACCTTTCTGCAAAAGAAAACAAGCTGGCTTGAATACCGAGAATAAACAGGCAGAGCAAATAGCCGCGAACCATTGCAATCAGCGTTTGCATGCCGAAATCAGGCTCGCTCCATGAGGACCACTTGCTTTTCCCCCAGTCCTTCCACATCGCATCTCCGGCAACGAGGGAAATGTAAACCGCAGCAGCCATCAAAAAGATCGTAAAGTGCATGAAAAAGACGGAAAACAGGCTGTCCCAGCCGCTTCCGCTGACAGCTTTGAATCCGGGGTACATGTTCAGGTTGTTGATCACATAGGTGAGGATGAATACCGCTGTCAGCAAGATTCCCCTGAAGAATGAAGCAGTTCCGCGGTAAAAAACCGATGCGATAATCGCTCCGACCGCCATCAGCAGCGACAGGAGCAGCGATACCAGGGACATGATCTGGGCGGAGCCGCTCTGTTTGTCCATCCATCCCGTAAACGATGCGGGCAGCTGAAAGCCCGGAACGAACGCGGACACCTGCCCATGACTTACGGCGATGCGGATTTGCAGAACGGCTTCGCCGACCGGATTGCGTTTATTTTCAAAAATCCACTGCCCGCTGTCCGGATCGAAATCGGCGATAAATTGCCGTGCTTCATATCCCATTGCATTCAACCAGGCTTCGGCTGTTTTTTTGTCGCGGTTATTGGCGGCGTCAGGCTTCAGGCCGATTTGTTCCCAGCCTGAAACGTCGCCTGAGCGAGTGCTGACGTCGACCAGATAGCGCCTTGCGCCGCCTTCCTCTGAAAGCTCGACCTGAAAATAATCAATTGGAAATTGCGAAAAAGAACGGTCGAATTTTTGCGTCAGGTTTTCCTTTTGCAGGTAGCCGCTAAGCTGCGTATGCGATTGAAACACTACGAAGGAAGCATTCGCGGTGCTTATGCCGAGTTGATCCTGCAAAAAGCCGGCCGCTTTTGTTTCCGCAGCCTGCTTGGAAACGGCGGCAGCAGAGGGATCTCCTTCGCCGCTCATGCCGAAGACGACAAAGAGAATGATGCCGATTAAAGCAAGCACGGACAGTCCGCTTTTTTTCGTCAATGATTTTATGTCTGTTGAGTTATTCCGCATATTATGTACTCCTATGTGTGATGACCTATTCAATAACTTAACACAGTTGCGGCCCGCTTTTCCACATGCGGCTTAAAAAGTGAAGTGGTTGACATTATGATGCGATTAAACGAAAATTGTAATCATATGCGATCGCTCTTAATTAGAAGGTGAATGATAAAAGTGAAAAATAACAAGCTCCGTCTTTCCCCGCCGCAAATTTTAGTCATGGGCTTTGCGCTGATCATTATTGTTGGTGCGGTTTTGCTTTCGCTTCCTTTTGCATCCTCCAGCGGTCAGCCGACATCGATGATCGATGCGTTCTTTACGGCAACGTCGGCGACATGCGTCACAGGGCTTGTCGTGGTGGATACAGGAACCCATTTTAGTGTATTCGGTCAGATCGTGATTATGATCATGATCCAGGTCGGCGGCTTTGGATTTATGACGATGTCCACGCTTTTCGCCTTGGTGCTGAAGAAGAAAATTTCGCTGCGCGAACGCTTGATTCTTCAAGAGGCAATGAATCAAATCACCATGGAAGGCATTGTTAGATTGATTCGCAAGGTGATTATTTATTCGCTCGTTGTCGAAGCGGCCGGGGCGGTGGTTTTCTCCCTCCGCTGGTCGGCTGAGTTGGGCTGGGAAAAAGCCGTTTATTTTGGGATTTTCCATGCGATATCTTTTTTTAACAACGCGGGCTTCGATTTGTTCGGCGACAGCTTGATGAATTATGCGGAAGATCCGATTATCAACATCGCCTCCATGATTCTGATTATTGTCGGCGGTCTGGGCTTTGTCGTCATTTCCGATCTGCACGATTGGACGCTTAGAAGAAGACGGCTGTCTCTACATAGCAAGGTGGTGCTGACGACTACCGGGAGCTTGATTTTATTTGGATGGATCGCTTTGTTCATATTTGAATTCACCAACAGCAAAACGCTGGGTTCGCTCAATTGGCAGGGAAAAATTCTATCTTCCCTGTTCCAGGCGATCACGCCGCGGACGGCGGGAGCCAATACGCTGAACATTGCCGACATGCGCCAGGCTTCGCAGTTTCTGCTGATCATCCTGATGTTCATCGGGGCTTCTCCCGGCTCGACCGGGGGAGGGATCAAAACGACTACGTTTGCCACGCTGGTCGGAGCGATGCTGGCGATGCTGCGCGGCAAAGAAGATGTGGTCATGTTTCGTTTTCGTTTGGGGAAGGAACGTATCTACAAGGCACTGACGATTATTCTGATCTCCTTGTTTATTGTCATCGTAGTGGCGATGGTGCTTTCGACAACGGAGGATCACCAATTTTTGATGATCCTGTTCGAAACGACTTCTGCTTTCGCCACCGTCGGGCTGTCGATGGGGCTTACCGCCAAGCTGACGCTGTTCGGCAAGATCGTGATCATGCTGACGATGTTTATTGGACGGCTCGGGCCGCTTACGATGGCTTATGCCTTGGGCAACAAAAAAGACAAGGAATTGTACCGGCATCCCGAAGGAAAGATCATCATCGGTTGATGTAATTGTTCTCGGCAAGCTCAATAAATTTTCGCGTTGCCTCATTAAGTGTCAGCGGATCGTTGAATATAAGCGACGTCGTTCGAACCGTCTGCTGCAGCTCGGAAATGTCGAGCTTGACCAGGTCGTTGTTGTCCAACAAATATTGGCGCAAATAGGATTGCGGAAGCAGTGTCGCCGCCTGACAGGTGGAAACAAGCCGGATAATCGCCTCGAACGAATCGATTTCCATTTTGATTTCGGGAATGATTTCGAAACGGTGAAACAATTCGTCGGTCAAAATTCGATACCAGGTTCCTTTGGAAAATAAAATCATCGGCAGGCCGTTTAATTGCTGGATATGGATTTGGCTTTTGACCGCCAGCGGATGATGCTTCGGCACGACGAGGCTGAGATGGTCTTCAAACAGCGGCACACAGTGGAGGGAATGGTCTTCGATTTTCGATGCGACGAGACCGACATCCACTTTTTTTTCTTTTACGAGCGTGACGATTTCATGGGTTTTGCCTGTTACCGCTTTAATGTCGGTATGTGAATCGTGCCGGTTAATGAGGGAAATAAGGTCGGGCAGCGTCGATTGCAAGGTGGTCAAGCTCGCGCCTACGGTGATGCTTTCTTTGACCGGGTCTTTGTACTTGGCCAGCGCCGCTTGGTATTTTCTGTTGAGCAGCCGGTATTCGAGTGCATATTCATAAGTGATTTGGCCGATTTCCGTGAGAATCAGCTTTTTCCCTTGCCTTTTGAACAGCTCGACCGCCAGCTGCTGCTCAAAATTGCGGATTTTTCTCGATAATGCGGGCTGGGAAATGTTTAAAACCTTGGAGGCTTTGTTCAGGCTGGATTGCTCCACGATAACGGCAAATACTTCCAAATTTTCATTCATCCTCTTTCGCTCCCTTGCGATGTGTTTTTCATATAATTAGATGTTATAATACGATATAATAATTCTGCAATTCCATTATAAGCTTTCTAAGTGTAAGATGGTAAAGGACATAAATTGTTCACAAACCGCATGGAAGCGTATAAACCGGATCATGTTATTGGAAAATAGGCACATTGGAACCTTTTTGCAAAGACGATGCGCCATTACTATTAGGAGGGAATTATTGAACATGGCTCGCAATTCATTTTACACGCGGAAACTTCATTCACTGCTGGGCGTTATCCCGATCGGCGCCTTTTTGGTGGAACATTTTTTATCCAATTACGAATCGATTAAGGGCAATGCCGCGTTTGTCGCCCAAGTGAACTGGCTGAACAATTTGCCGTTCATATTCTTTTTGGAGCTGTTCTTTATCTGGCTGCCGATTCTTTTTCATGGTGTGTACGGGCTGTATGTCGCTTATCAGGCGCGCAATAACGTCAATCATTACGGCTATTTCCGCAATTGGATGTTTACCATGCAGCGTGTAACCGGCGTACTGACGTTTATTTTTATCGTCTGGCATACCTTTGAAACCCGCTTTCAGGTTACGCTCGGGAATGTAACCCACGAGGATCTCGGCCAGCGTATGGTCGATATTCTATCCAATCCGCTGACGTTCACGCTTTATGTTATCGGCGTGGTTGCCGCAACCTTCCACTTTTCCAACGGAATGTGGTCGTTTCTGGTCAGCTGGGGCATCACGGTGGGACCGCGTGCACAGAAAGTATCCACTTATGTCTGGATGGTCTTTTTCGTTATTATGTCGATTGTCGGCATCATGGCGTTGTCCGGCTTTACAGATCCAAACTTTTTCTCGAAGGGAGTGTAGAACGTGGCGACTAATAAGTTAATTATTGTTGGCGGCGGATTGGCCGGTTTGATGGCAACGATTAAAGCGGCGGAATCCGGTGTTCATGTTGATTTGTTTTCGCTCGTGCCGGTCAAGCGTTCGCATTCCGTCTGCGCGCAGGGCGGCATTAACGGTGCGGTCAATACGAAAGGGGAGGGCGATTCCCCCTGGGAGCACTTTGACGATTCGATTTACGGCGGCGATTTTCTGGCCAACCAGCCTCCGGTCAAAGCGATGTGCGAGGCGGCCCCCGGCATCATCCACCTGATGGACCGGATGGGCGTGATGTTCAACCGTACGCCGGAGGGCTTGCTCGATTTCCGCCGTTTCGGAGGAACGAAGCACCATCGTACGGCATTCGCCGGGGCAACCACCGGACAGCAGCTGCTGTATGCATTGGACGAGCAGGTCCGGCGTTGGGAAACGGCAGGTCTGGTGACCAAGTACGAGCATTTCGAGTTTCTTTCGGCGGTGCTTGACGATGACGGCGTTTGCCGCGGAATCACCGCTCAAAATCTCAGAAGCATGGAAATCGGTTCGTTCAAAGCGGATGCGGTCATTCTTGCTTCGGGCGGCCCCGGCATCATTTTCGGTAAATCGACCAACTCCGTGATCAATACGGGAACGGCGGCCAGCGCGGTTTACCAGCAGGGCGTAAATTATGCCAACGGCGAATTTATCCAGATTCATCCCACGGCAATTCCCGGCGATGACAAGCTGCGTCTGATGTCCGAGTCGGCGCGCGGAGAAGGCGGCCGCATCTGGACGTACAAGGATGGCAAGCCGTGGTATTTCCTGGAGGAAAAGTATCCGGCATACGGCAACCTGGTGCCGCGCGATATCGCCACCCGGGAAATCTTCCACGTTGTTGTTGATGAAAAGCTCGGCATCAACGGGGAAAACATGGTTTACCTTGATCTTTCCCACAAGGATCCCAAGGAGCTTGATGTCAAGCTCGGCGGAATCATCGAAATTTACGAGAAGTTCATGGGCGACGATCCGCGCAAAATTCCGATGAAGATCTTCCCGGCCGTGCATTATTCCATGGGCGGCATCTGGGTAGATTTCAATCAAATGACCAACATACCCGGCCTTTTTGCCTGCGGCGAAAGCGACTACCAGTATCACGGCGCCAACCGGCTCGGTGCCAACTCGCTCCTGTCCTCGATCTTTGGCGGCATGGTGGCGGGTCCGAAGGCGGTTGAATATATCAAGGGCTTGAACAAATCGGCCGAAGATATTTCCAGTACCGTGTATGATAGAGAAAGCAAACGCCAGATCGATAAATACGAGGGCATTTTGAAGATGGATGGTAAGGAAAATGCTTATGTACTGCATAAAGAGCTTGGCGAATGGATGACCAACAACATGACGGTTGTCCGCTACAACAAAAAACTGCAGGAAACCGACGACAAGATTCGCGAGCTGAGGGAACGGTACAAGAACATCAATATTACCGACACGGCCCGTTGGAGCAATCAGGGTGTTGCCTTTACCCGCCAGC
>CAZESH010000159.1:0-9607 GCA_964514665.1 uncultured Caryophanales bacterium | reverse complement strand
GGCCAAAAACGCTCAAACTTCTGCGAATTGCCGGAGCCGTAACCAAGCGCCGTGATGTAATTGGACAGCGCGTCAATCCATACATAGATCACATGCTTGGGATTGTTCGGCACCTTGACGCCCCAATCGAATGTCGTCCGCGATACGGCCAGATCCTCCAAACCGGGCTTGATGAAATTGTTGATCATTTCGTTTTTTCTCGATTCCGGCTGGATAAAATCAGGATGATCTTCGTAGTATTGCAGCAGCCGGTCCGCATATTTGCTCATGCGGAAAAAGTAGCTCTCCTCTTTGACCTTTTCCACAGGACGACCGCAGTCCGGGCATTTGCCGTCCACCAGCTTGCTCTCCGGGAAGAAAGCTTCATCCGGCGTACAATACCAACCCTCGTAAGTACCCAAATAAATATCGCCCTGATCGAGAAACTGCTGAAAAATCCGTTCTACCGACTGTTTGTGCCGCGTTTCGGTCGTACGGATAAAATCGTCGTTGGATATTTCCAGCTGCCGCCAAAGCTTTTGGATGCCGGCCACGATGCCGTCGACAAAATGCTGCGGCGTAATTCCTTTTTCCTGCGCCTTGCGCTCGATTTTTTGGCCGTGCTCGTCCGTGCCTGTCAAATACATCACATCATAACCGCGCAGCCTTTTATACCGGGCCATGGCATCACCCGCAACGGTCGTATAGGCGTGGCCAATATGCAGCTTGTCGCTGGGATAATAGATCGGCGTTGTGATGTAAAATGTCTTTTTTCCATCGCTCATGTAAAGCATCCTCCTTAAATATATGGCTTTGAAAACAAAAAAGCCCCCGTCCGTAATGGGACGAGAGCATTAGCTCGCGCGTTACCACCCACATTCCCTCCATCTTTACAGACGGGAGGCTCTGCAAGTCCTTGTAAAAGACTGTTCCGCTAACGCCGGATTCCGCGCCGTCCCCTTACTGCATGCAGCACCAGCTCGAAAACGGATCCTCCAGGACCATCTTCCACAGCTTTCCCGCACCGGTTTTCAGCTTCCCCGGCTCTCTGTATCAGGCTCCGCCATGTACTTATCCCTTCATAAGAGGCGCACTATTCATTTTCAAATCTTAAGATGAATATACCGAATCGGGGCAGCGGAAGTCAAGCCGAGTCGGAATCCTTTTTATTTTTGGGTGGAACCGGGTCCAGACCGCCCGGATGAAAGGGATGGCACTTGACGATCCGCTTGACGGCAAGATAGCTGCCTTTGGCCGCACCGTGCACCTCGATCGCTTCCAGAGCATACTGCGAGCAGGTAGGATAAAACCTGCAGCTCGGAGGCTTTAGCGGAGAGATAAATTTGCGGTAAAATTGAATCGGCGCCTTCACCAGCGTTTTCAGCATTGCAGCTTGTCCTTCCTTCATCGCATTATTTTACAACCATTACCGGACAACCCGCTTCATGAGTCACGCGGCGGCTCACACTGCCTTGGAGGATCTCGCTGATTGCGTTCAAACCACGGCTGCCGATCAAAATCAGATCATAGCTCCCCCGTTCGGCATGCTTGATGATTTCCTCTGCGGGATGGCCGATCGCGACCTTTATCGTTACCGCAACGCCCGCCTTCGCCAACAGCTCTTCCGTTTCCGAAAGCGCAGCCTTCACATCTTCATCCAGGAGCATTTCGACAACGAAATCCGCTCTTCTCACCTGTTCATCCGAAGGCGTTTTCTCCATCACATGCAAAATGGTGACGCTGGCCTTTTTCAAATCCTGCGCCAGGCCTGCGGCTGCCAGGGCGGCTTGCACAGCGTGCGGAGAACCGTCAGTGGCAAGAAGCAGTTTTTCAAACATCCGTTTGCCCTCCAGGCATTTTGTAATGACATTGTTATCTTTAATCATACAAAAAAAATCGGCAAAGGCAAATGTTTATAGCAGCCGGTTCATATCCACAAACAGATTTTCAAAGCGGTCCATCGACTGCTCGATGTCCGTCAACACATCTATCAATTCAAAGGAATGGTTCAGCAAATAGGCTGCCACCGTATAGCGGTCGAAGACGTGCTTGGAGCCTGTAAATGCAGCAAAATGGCTTTCTGCTTCCGGCACAATCCGCGTTGGTTCTTCTTTGGCTTTTTGCGGATTCCAAATCTGCCTCTTGTTTAAATCGTAGCAATGATTGACCAGAGCGGCATACAGCTGGCGGCCGATCATATCCTCGATGTCGGCTTCTGCTTGTCCCTCCAAATACATCAGCGGTGTCAGCACCCTGCCCCCTTGCAGCAGCTCGTATTCGAGCATAGAATCACCGCTTCGCTTGGAATCCTGATTGACACCCGTAAACACGGCAAGCCGTTCGCGATCTGCGCCCAACAGGTTCATAAAGCCGGCTATTTTCTCCAGTCCGCCTGCCGGAACAATCGTCCAGCGCTCATCAAGATGCGTCCTTCCCAGCTGCTTGAGCTCATTGGAAAACCACTTCAGGTACAAAAGCTCAGTCGGTCCGTCAACGAGCAGGGCGCGCTTATCCGTAAACAAGCCGTTCATCATGTCATAGGCAAGCGCAGCCTGCAGCGGATACAGCGTATCGGGATCGTGGCTGATCGATTTTGTGCCGACTTTCGATCCGAGCGAACCCTCTTTGCCGGTGTCGGCATCCTCGACAATGCGGACATTGGACAAATTCGCGGAATCGATCATGAAGGGCGAATGTGTCGTGTAGATCACCTGATGATCCGGTTTTAGCCGATCATTGATGTAGCCTACCAAATCTTTTTGCGCTTTGGCGTGAAGGTTCAAACCGGGTTCATCGAGCAGGATGATCAAATTTTCCCCGTAATTTTTGCGTACCTGGGAGAACCACACGAGAAAGGAAAAGAACTAGACAAACCCGTTGCTGCGCTCTTCAAAATTGACCGTAACGCCATATCTGCGATTGCGGATGCGGGTGCGGAAGATGTATCCCTCATTGTAAGGGTAAAAATCGTTCGGCCGCGCCGCGTCGTAGCGAAATTCCACCTCCAGATGCTGATTCTGGCTCCAGAAGCTGAAAATTTCTTTGCTCAAACGGTTGGACACTGCTTCCAGCTTGGCGATCATCTGCTCGAAAAAGCCCAGCTCCTGAATCCCTTCGGCGGTTACCCCCGCCAAGCTGAGCAGGGCCAGGAAGATTTTGTCGGAAAACGCCAGTCCCTTGGTCTTCTGCTTCTCCAGCAGCTCATTCATCGCAACCTGTCCGGGCATCCGCTGATAGTTGGAAAAATATAAAAAGACAGGCAGGTGGCTTTCCAATATCCGTTCGGCCGCATTCCGCACCGTGGTAGGAAATGCCTTTTCCAGCCGCTCCTGCAGCGCCTGCTGTTTCTTGCCCGGCTTTTCCAGCGCTTTCAAACGCTCCAACAGCTTTTCCACAGATTCGCTGTCCTCGAGTTCCTTCTTCTCGGCAGCTTCTATTCCCGATCTGCTCAAGTAATAAGCGGCAACCGCCTTCTCATTGACGGCAAAATCCCATTTCCGCTGATTGTCGTAGCCTTTTTTGACGACGACCATTTGCTCGCTGAAGCCATCCGGACCGAGCAGTTCCTTCAGCTCCTTCAATTCCTTGTCCTGCAGCGTCCAGCGAGTGGTCATGACATTGGCAACATGCTCGTGCTTGATGTCTTCATAATCGGCCAGAAGCCGGCGCGGATAATCCTGCAGATCGTGATAGATGATATCCGATTCAACCGGGTTGAATTTGTACAGCGCCTGCAGCAGCGTGCTTTTCCCCGATTCGTTCTTCCCTACCAGACAAGTGACAGGATCCAAGTGGACCTCTCCGGAATCCTCGATAATTTTGTAATTCTCGACGCGTATGGATGTGAGCTGCATATATATCCTCCTTGAGCCCTATAAGATTATTTTCCATGGGAATTTTTGATATTTATTTGCTAAAAATTCGACATTTTTCTGTGGTTATCCTTTTTTTTCGCATCATAATTTTAGTCGGCGAAAAGCAATCGAAACCGAAACGGAATCTCCCTTCCGTTGTCATTCTGTAATGAATGCCTATAAAAAAGGAGGTACCAAAATCTCCGTTCAAAGAGACTCTAGTACCTCGCGATGCTTCCGGAAAACGTGACCTGCCGTCTGAAAAGGGGCAGTTTTCTGAAATTCCGCACAAATGAAATGCAAAAACCATGCTTGGTGCCTGTATACTAAAACAATGAAAGCCCTACCTCTCTTTCATCCTTACGATTCCTTGATCGAGCCAGTGTGAATCAGTGATACGAAACTGCAAATTCTTCGGGTTAAAAGGAATTTGAATCAATTGGGAGCCATCATTCAGTTGAGGAAATTTCCATGAGGTTTTAAAAATTGGAAGCAATCTATTAATTATAACATAAAAACATCAGCATATCTACTATTATCTAAAAGATTGCCTCATCGCTTCTAAAACGATACACTGCGCTGATGCATGCCGCGACTCCGGCAGGTGCCGCCGAAAAAAAAGGAGTGTCTTACAAGCGAGCTTGCTTGCAAGACACCCCTTTGATCTGCTACCGGCTGGCCCCGCCGCCTCCCGAAGAGCCGCCGCCGCCACGGCCGCCGCCAAATCCTCCGCCACCGCCGCCTCCGCGGCGAAGCATGGAAAGAATGGCGAAGGTAAACATCCCTCCGGTAAAACGGAAATCCAGAATCAGCAGAATCACTACAATCAAACCGAGCAAAAGCTTCATATAGCCGGGCATCGATTGCTTGGCCTGCCCGGACGGAGCCGTAATTTGCGGAATGCCCTGGCGATCCATTTCCGCAGGATCGATATTGTACTCCTTGGCCACTAGACGGATGATCGCGGTTTGCGCCGCAACAAAGGCCTGAGCCGCCTGACCCTTTTTCATATAGGGCAAGAAAAAACTGTCCAGAATCGCGCCGGCGGTGCCGTCGGTAATCGCACCTTCCAGACCGTAGCCTACCTCAATGCGGACGCGGTTTTCCTGTTTGGCGTAAATCAGCAGTACGCCGTCGTTTTTCTGCTTGTCACCCAATCCGAGCTTACGGAAGGTCGAGACCGCCAAATCCTCGATCGTATTGTTGTCCAAGGAAGCAACCGTTACGACGCCCACCTGCGCGGTTCCGCTGGCTTGCTGCAGCCATACGGCATTGCGGTACAGCAGATTTTGCGTTTGGCTGTCCAGCATCTGCGCATTATCCTGCACATAAACGCCAAAAGGAGATTCGGCGGGCGCAGCGGAAGCCACGGACAGCACAAGCGTCAAACCGAAGATCAGCGCAAGCAGGGCAGCCGTTATTCGTTTGTTTGCGCGATGCATCGTCAATGTCATTTTAGAACTTCACTTCCGGTACTTTTTCCGCTCCCGGAGCGCTTTTGAAAAATTCTTTTTCTTTGAATCCGAACAGCGACGCATAAAGCGACCCCGGGAATCTGCGGATTTTCACATTATAAGCCTGTACCGCATCATTATAATCCTTGCGCGCCACGGCAATGCGGTTTTCCGTTCCGGACAGTTCATCCATTAAACGCGTAAACTGCGTGTCGGCTTTTAAATTCGGATAATTTTCCACGACCACCAATAATCTGGACAGCGCTCCGCTGAGCTGGGTATCGGCTTCGGCTTTTTGCGCCGGCGTTTGCGCGCCTACCAGCTTGCTTCTGGCATCTGCGATATTTTGCAGCACCTCTTTTTCATGCGAAGCGTAGCCCTTCACCGTACTGACCAGGTTGGGAATCAAGTCCGCACGGCGCTGCAGGTTATTGTCGATTTGCGAAAATTTGCTCTCCACGTTCGTTTCGGAAGACACCATGCTGTTGTATGTGCCTACTGCGTTGAAAATGGCCACAAGCACGACTACAGCAATAACGATCCACACGATTGTCGATTTTTTCATAGGTTTTGCTGCTCCTCTCTCATTTCTGAATAGCCTTATATATGGCAGTCTCTTCTTGATACGTTTATGCAGCGAAATGGATGCAAATTTTAAGTCTCCCGAGCTCCGAGATCATCGGCCAAAGCCACGATCATGCTGCCTATCCGTTCCACCTTTGGAACAACCATCCGCTTGATCCCTTCTTCTGCGAGCGCCTCTGCGGTTACTTTCCCTACTGCAGCGGCGGTTACCCGCTGTTCAAAGGAGCGAAGCAGCAGATCGAGCCGCCCTTTGGCGTCCGCTCCCGCAGCCAGAAAACGGATTTGCGGCGCACTTGTAAACACCACTGCATCCACCTCGCCATGAATGACTTCTTCAAGCATTCGCTCCAGCACATCCGCTTCCGGAGGAACATGGCGGTACGGCAGCACTTCCTCCAAAATCGCTCCGCGCTCCTGCAGCCAATGCTGAAAACGCGGGGCAGGGTCGCCATAAAGCTGAAGCACGACCTTGCGTCCGATCCATTCCTTGTCCTCAAGCGCCCGGATCAGGCCTGCAGTCGTACCGTCATCGTCGCGGACGGCCGGAACAATGCCGTATTCACGCAGCACATTGACCGTTTTGTAGCCTCTTGCGGCTATCCGTATCCGTTTAAGTTTTTCCAACAGCGCGGTTTTTACGCCAAGACCTTCAGCTGCTTGAATCAACGCTTCCGTTCCAATTCCAGTCGTCAAGATCAGCCAATCCAAATCTTCCTCGACAACCCGCATGACCTCATTACGCATATGCGTATCGTCCAAATAAACCGTACCCTGCATCGGACGTGACAGCGGTATGCCGCCAAGCTTTTCAATCATGGCGGCGATTTCCGGGAATTTTCGGGCACCCGCCACTGCGATTTTTTGGCCGTTCAAACTGCGCATATAATCGGATATCCTCCCCTCTTCAGTCCGCTGAAAAACTCGGTCGAACGATAAATTTCCCAGCCTTGATTGTATCATAATTTCTTTTGCTTCGCGAAAATCCCTGCTTTTCCGGAAAAATTTCAGACTCCCTGCGAACATCCACGAGGATTCCAATTTTTTTCTATGAAAATGCGCATAGATGTTATATGATTTTGGGCATAGCATTTAATATGGGAGCATACGAAGATGAGAGATATCCTGATTAATGTCTTGTTTTTGCTGGTAATCCTTTTTATAGTGCAGCTTTTTGAAAGTCAAGCCAAAAATTTAACGAAAAAAAACAGGTCGTTTTTCGTCTTTTTGCTAAGCGCTGTTTCCATTATATTTTGCATGACCTTCTCCATCTCGCTGAGCAGCCAATTTCACTTTGACATTCGGGCCGTCCCCTTTATTCTCGGCAGCTTGATGGGAGGACCCGTGGTCAGCGCAGGTTTATATTTATTCATTGTCATTTTCCGTTTGTTTCTGGGTATCGATGCCGGATTTTACGGAGCCGCTTTGAATTACGGATTATTGACCATCCCGCTGTTGATCGCCTCAAGACGTTTTTTGGGCTCAGGCACAAAGCAGAAAATCCTTGTCTCTTTATCCATTAGCGCCATTCATTTGCTGCTCAGCCGCTTCATCTACTCCTATTTGTTCGTCTCCGATTTAACCCTGTCCGTTTTTCTTCAGGTTGCCTTTATCAAGCTCGCAATGATCCTTTTAGTTATTTTAACCTTGGAAAGAATCAGAAAGAACAACTTGCTGCGAATCAAAATGGAAAATCTGGAAAGATTCGAGCTGATAAGCCACTTAAGCGCATCCATTTCACACGAAGTAAGGAACGGTTTGACGGGTGCAAAGGGATTCATACAGCTTTTAAAAAATAAAGAAACGGATCCGCTAAAAAGCAGGTACATTCAAACCGCAATGGAAGAATTGGAGCGGACGGAGAACATCATTGGCGATTATCTTACTTTTGCAAAAGCGGTTCCCCAAAAAATAATGGACATCAATATCGAAAACCTCTTGAACCAAACCCTGAAGGTTATTGAACCGCTTGCCAACATGAATAGCGTTGAAATCGAAAAACATCTGTCTCCTTGCTGGATAAAGGGGGATGAAAGAAAGCTTCAGCAAGCCTTTTTGAATATTGCAAAAAATGCCATCGAAGCCATGCAGTACGGGGGAGGACGGTTGGAAATCCTGATGTTTCATAACCAAGATCAGCAAATCATCATCTTCAAAGATTCAGGAACCGGAATGACACAGGAACAGACAGAGCGATTGGGGAACCCTTATTTTTCTACCAAAGGCATAAATGGCACAGGTCTCGGATTAATGGTCACGTATCGCGTGATCGAAGAAATAAATGGACAAATAAAGGTACACAGCCAGTTGGGAAAAGGGACGACATTCGCGATTCATCTGCCTCGCTTACCGCGGCAGCCGAAGAAATGAGGGGGTGAAAGCGTTGGCAAGGCTGCCGGCTCCACCCCGCTTTTACAGTTTAAAGCAGGCATTTGCAGTTGCCTGTTATAATCCGTATCCCGCTTCAGTGCTCGACAAGCTCGTTCAAAGCAACCTCCTGCTCATTTTCCGGTTGATCAAGCGGGAATACATTCGCCGTTTCCTTTTGTTCATCCACACGCTGGATATAGATCGGCGTGCCATCAAGCGTTACATTCGCCATGACCGGAGATGCCGCAATTTCCTTGGCCCGTTGTTTGTTCACAAAACTCAACCTCCTTTTTACGGTAAATCAGATTTAATATGGACAAAGACGCGGCCTTCTATTCGCAAAAAAAGAAGAGCGCGGGGCTCTTCTTTGCAGCGTCAGCGTCGACGCAAAAACATATGGGTTATATCCAATTATTTAAACGGTTTTTCCGCTACTTTGATTGATTCGGATGGACAGCCCTCAGCCGCATCTTGCAAGTCATCATACAAATCTTCCGGGACTTCGGCTACTCCCTCGTTATGGTCGCCGGGCAAAATATTCTCCGCCAAGCCGTCATCATCATAGTCGAAAATATCGGGAGCAGTCGAACCGCATGCTCCGCACGCTATACAGGTATCCTTGTCAACCCTCGTATATTTAGCCATATGTTTTTCTCCCCTTTGGATAATTTTCCGTCCACATGTCAACGGAAGTTTATCCTTATGTTATTACAAGGAGCTATGGCTGTATGTGACATGACTCACATCATCGCATTATTTTTGTGGGTTATCCCACCGATGGCCGTCACATTACCTTCCTTTTCTGCGATAGGTTCGCGAGCTTTTTTTTCTCCTTCTGCCGACCGATTTTTTCCCCTTGCGTGAGCCTCTTCGCCGCGAACCTGATCTTCTGGCACCCTTACGGCTTGGAGCGGACGCGGCCTTCTTCTTTGCGAATAGTCCTGAGAATAGCTGGATCATCGGGGCAAATTGCTGGATCGACTTCATGATGTTCTGAACCTTTGTGACAGTATTCAAAACACCTTCGATTCCACCCAGCCTCTCCAATATGGCGAGGGCTCCCCCACTGCTTTGGCTTCCTGCCGCACTGCCGGGGAAGGAAATCAAATTGGAGCCCGATCCCTGTTCTCCGGAAGCTAACGGCGACATTGCGCCTTCGGTTGAAGGCGGCGTCAACTCCGACCCAGAATTTGCAAATGGTGTCGCGGATTGATTCCCGAACAGAGCGCTGACTTTCGCAGGTTTCCGGTCTCGGTTTGAATTTGGCATTGCCTTCATTCCTTTGCATGGTGGTATCGGCCAAAGGTCATGACCTTCTATCAACATATGTCATGATATTTTCAGTTGCCTGAGTCAATGCCCCAGAAG
>CAZESH010000158.1:0-9609 GCA_964514665.1 uncultured Caryophanales bacterium | reverse complement strand
ACTTCCTCCATATCCTTCTCCCCTTTTCTAAAGACTGCTATTGTATACGTATTAGGCGCTTCCCCGTTTCACGACAATTTCCGGCAAACATCTGCCAATGTGAAAAAACCTCTACCCAAGGCTTCCCAAAGATGAGACCCCATTTAGAGGTTGGTTTTATCGCCAAATATAATTCCATTGGAACTAAATTTTGTCCCCAAACTTATAAGGCCAAAAAAACCTCCAACACCACAATTTATTGGTGTTGGAGGTTTTTTTATTGTCTTTACCGTTTTAAAACCGGACTATGCGTTGGAAACTTCCGCTTTGGAAAGCACTTCATTCAAGCTTCCCGAGCGATAGCCCTTTAAGTCAATCGTTACATAAGCGTATCCGATTTCGCGCAGCTTGTGGTCCACCGTGTCGGACACGGCTGCCAATTCGGGAATCCGCTCCGGCGGAACTTCGATTCTTGCCGTATTGTCATGCTGGCGGACCCTGACTTGGGGAAATCCGAGCTGCATCAAGAAATCCTCGGCACGGTTGATCATCGTTAGCTTCTCCTGGGTGATTAATTCACCGTAGGGAATACGCGAAGACAAGCATGCGAAGGAAGGTTTATCCCAAGTCGCAAGCCCCATTTTCCGGGACAGGTGACGGATTTCCGATTTTTTGATCCCCGCCTCCATAATCGGCGCACGCACACCGCGATCCGAAGCGGCCTGCAGGCCGGGACGATGATCGCCCAAATCGTCGGCGATCGCTCCGAAAACAACGGCTGAAAAACCTTTTTCCTCGGCGATCGGAATCAGATGGGAAAACAGCTCGTTTTTGCAAAAATAGCAGCGGTTCGTCGGATTCTCGGCATACCCCGGGATATTCAACTCGCTGGTATGAATCACCTCATGGGGCGCTCCAAGCTGCGCGGCAAGTTCGACAGCGGCCTGCTTCTCCCTTTCCGGATAGGTTTCCGAATCGGCCGTAATCGCCAGCACCCGCTCCGGTCCCAACGTATCCAATGCAACCTTCAACAAAAAGGTGCTGTCCACGCCTCCGGAAAAAGCCACGACCACGCGATCCAGGTCCTGCAGAATCGTTTCCATTTGTTTATATTTAACTTCCAAGGAATCCATATCTCTCTCTCCTTTGCTCTAAAATCACCCGGTACCGCATAACGGCACAAAAAAACAACTTGCTTCTTCTTATTGTATCGGAAATGAGCCGATCACAAAAGTAGTGACCTGACATTTTCTTTGTTTCAATATAAATAGTAAGTTACTTTAATGTTAGTTGCATTCATTGGTTTGGGGATTGCCGCATGCCGAATAGTGATTATACTTTACATGTATGCATCATGCAGGGAGGAAAACGAACATGTTCAACCGCATTCGGGGAAATGCCAGAGCCAGTCTCTTCGTCGAACCGCTATTCATTCTGCCATACACCTTGTTTCTTACTTACGCTTCCGTTTATATGCTGGCATTGGGCGTCAATGAGCGGCAAATCGGACTGCTCACCTCGCTCGGCCTTGTGCTGCAAATCGTCTCTTCCTTTATCAGCGGCTATTTGACCGACCGGATGGGAAGGCGGGCTGCGCTTTTAACCTTTGATTTGGTAAGTTGGACCGTGGCCACGCTGATTTGGGCCTTTGCGCAAAATTTCTGGTTTTTCTTCTTCGCCGCGATTTTCAACAGCTTCCAGCGCATTCCCAATACGGCATGGAACTGCCTGCTGGTGGAGGACACGCCTCCCAAAAACCGTTCGGCGATTTACGCGGTCGTGCAATTGATCAGTGTCGTGGCCGGATTGTTCGCACCGCTCGGAGGCTGGCTCGTCAGCGGCTACGGCTTGATTCCCGCCGTACGCTTCATGTATGTGCTTGCGGCCGTGTCCATGACCCTGATGATGATCATCCGCCACTTTACCACGCATGAAACCGAGATAGGCATTCGCAGAAAAAAGGCCAGCCAGCAGGGCCGATTCAGGGAAGACTTTAAAGAATACGCCGATGTCATGAAGGATATTATGTCTAACAACCGGTTGCTGGTGCTGTTTGCCGTCTATATTTTGATGAATTTTCAAATGACCATCCGCAATACGTATTTTTCCATTTATCTGGTCGACCGTCTGCATTTCAGCGATGCGGTGATTGCCTGGTTCCCGGCGATATCCTCGGTCGTTATTTTGCTGCTGATGTATTTGCTCATGCCGCGGTTAAAGGAAGAACGGATGTTTATCTACATGATCGCCGGATTTGCGATTTCCGCCGTATCCATTCTTGTTCTGCTGTTTGCACCCGAGCAAAACCTGACATGGATTTTGATCAGCACGATGCTTGCCGCAGCAGGGACGATTATCTCCAATCCGTACATGGAGGCGTCGGTGGCCAATTCGATTGACGACGAAAACCGGGCGAAAAGCTTCTCCCTCTTGCAGGTCTTGATCCTTTGCTTCATTTCACCAGCGGGAATTATCGGAGGCTGGACTTATACGATCAATCCTGCCATACCCTTTGTTGTCATCATTGCCGCTTTTTTACTCAGCATTGCACTGCTATCCGGATTAATCGCGAGAAGTGCGGAAACAGCTTGAAAGCCTCCGCCGAGAATCGGCAGAGGCTCAGTTGCAGTTTCCGCGTGTTGAATTATTTGTTGATCTGGTGAATCGCCTGGCCCAGAGCGCCCTCGGCCGCTTCCATGACGATTTCGCCAAGTGTGGGATGGGCATGAATCGTTAGCGTTATGTCCTCCAATGTCGAGCCGAGCTCGATTGCGAGCGCCATTTCGGCAATCAGGTTGGAGGCTTCCGGACCGATGATTTGCGCGCCCAAGACCCATTTCTTCTCTTTGTCGGCGACGATTTTCACGAACCCCTCGGCTGCATTCAGAGACAGGGCGCGGCCGTTGGCGGCGAACGGGAACTTGCCGCTGATCACGTCCAAGCCCTGCTCCTTGGCTTCCGTTTCGCTCAGGCCTACGCTGGCGATTTCCGGATCGGAGAAAACCACCGACGGAATGACCTTGTAATCCACCTCGCTCGGCTGCCCGGCGATTGCCTCCGCCGCAACCTTGCCCTCATAAGAAGCTTTATGGGCGAGCGCCGGGCCGGGGACGATGTCGCCAATCGCATAGATGTTGGGAACGCTGGTTTGGCCTTGTTTATCCACCTCGATCAGGCCGCGGTCGTTGATCTTGAGGTTGATTACGTCCAAACCCATTTCTTCCGTGTTCGGCCTTCTGCCGACCGTGACCAGCACATATTCCGCCGAGACTTGTTTTTCCTCGCCGTTAACGGTAAAGGTCACCGTCGCACCCTGCTCTCCGGCACTCATTTGCCGGGCCATCGCTTTGGTGAAAATCTCCACACCGGCTTTTTTCAGCTTGCGTTCGACCAGCCTCGTCGCTTCGCTTTCAAATCCCGGCAAAATCGAGTCTGCACCCTCCAATATGGTCACCTTGGTTCCGAGCTTGGCATAGGTTTGACCGAGCTCGATACCGATGTATCCTCCTCCGATGACAATCAGGCTTTTCGGTATCTCCTTAAGCTCCAACGCTTCCGTCGAGCTAAGAACTCTGCCCCCATAGGGGAATGCCTTCAATTCGATCGGTCTGGATCCGCTGGCGATGATGCAGTGATTAAATTTATATCGGCTTCCTTCGTAGCCGTTTACCACCCGAACCTCATTTTCTGCAGTGAAAAAGGCTTCTCCGGATATAAACTGAATGCCGTTGCCCTTGAACAGCTGGGAAACGCCGCCGGTCAATTTGTTCACGACACTGCTTTTCCACGCCTGCACCTTGGCAAAATCGACGGTGGTCCTTTCGCTTTGAATGCCGATTTCGCCCGCTTTTTGAACCGTTTCATACTGATGGGCGGCGGATATCAAAGCCTTGGAAGGAATGCAGCCGCGATTGAGGCAAACGCCTCCGACCTCCAGCTTGTCGACTACCGTTACCTGCTTGCCCAGTTGAGCGGCACGGATGGCGGCGACATAGCCGCCCGGTCCTGCGCCGATTACAAGCACATCAACCTCATTAGTGAATTCACCGACAACCATAGCTTACACCTCCATAACGAGCAGCTGCGGATCCTCCAGCAGCTGCTTGATCGTGTTCATCGCATATTGCGCGGTTGCCCCGTCAATGATGCGATGATCGAAGCTCAAGGATAAAGCCATCATTTTCGCAGCCACGATGCTGCCGTTTTTGACTACAGGCTTATCCGTTATCCTTCCGGTACCGAGGATGGCCACTTCGGGATAATTGATCACCGGGGTGAAGAACATGCCGCCTGCCGAACCGATATTGGTGATCGATATCGTGCCGCCCTTCATTTCATTGGCGCTCAGCTTGCCCTCCCGGCCGCGAACAGCCATATCTTTGATTTCTGCGGCGATGGTCCAGATATTCTTGCGATCGGCATGCTTTACAACGGGAACGATCAGCCCGTTCTCCGTATCGGTGGCAATGCCCACATTGTATGTTTTTTTATAGACAATTTCGCTTTTTTCGTCGTCCAACGAAGCGTTGATTTCCGGAAACTGTCGGGCGGCGGCCACCAAGGCTTTGACGATAAACGGCAAATAGGTCAGTTTTATGCCCTTTTGCTCCGCCAGCGGTTTGGCCTTTTCGCGCAGGGCCACAAGCTGGCTGACATCAACTTCATCCATTACCGTAACATGCGGAGCTGTATAAACCGATTTGACCATCGCCCCGGCAATGATCTTGCGCACGCCTCTCAGCGGCACGCGCTCTTCGAGATTTTCCTCCGTCGAGTCACTTGCCGCCGCCCCGGGGGCTTTTGTTTGCTCGGGCTTCGCAGCCGCTTTCGCCTGATCCGTCTGTACTTCGGCAGCGGCTTGTATTTGCGTATCAGCCGATGGATCGAATGCCGCCAAATCCTCACGGGTCACTTGGCCGTGTCTTCCTGTCCCCTGCACCTTGGCAATGTCGATGCCCATCTCTCTGGCTAGCTTGCGGACACTCGGCGTGGCCAACACCTCGGAAGCCGCCGGCTTTGGCGCCTCCGCATTGACAGCTGGCGCGGTTGCGGGCATTGCTTCTTGCACCTTCGCCTGTTCGCCTACAGGTTCCGCTTGCAGCGGCTGTGCCTGTACGTCGGCAGGTTCCGGAGTCTGATTCTGGACTGCATCTCCTTCTACCTCAAACAAAGCAAGCACGTCGCCGACAACAGCTACCGTTCCTTCCTCCACCTTGATTTCCTTAACTTTGCCATTCAACGGAGACGGCAGCTCCACGACGGCTTTATCATTTTGCACGTCAAGAATCACCTGATCCTCTTCAATGCTGTCGCCCGGCTTGACGTGCCATTTGACAATTTCCCCTTCATGAATGCCCTCTCCAACATCGGGAAGCTTGAATTCCAGTACAGCCACGTTCCATAACCTCCTTTGTTCAACCGCATTTTATCTTTTAAAAGTCCAGGACTTGATTCACGGCTTCCATGATCCGTTTGGGATTGGGCACCCAATCGTCTTCAACGCTCGGAAAGCTGAAAGGCATATCCGGAGACGTCACACGCAAAACCGGCGCATCGAGATGAAAAATCGCTTTTTCATTAATTTGCGCAATTACCTCTGCCGCCACACCCGCGCTCCTTTGCGCTTCCTGGACGACGACGGCGCGGTGGGTCTTGGTTACAGAAGCGGCGATCGTCTCGATATCCAGCGGGTTCAGCGTCCTTAAATCGATTACTTCAACCTCTACGCCGCCGCTTTTCTCCAGTTCCTCGGCCGCTTTTAACGAGGTGTGAACCATCGCCCCGTAAGTGATAAGGGTTGCGTCTTTGCCTTCCCGCACCACCTTGGCCTTGCCGAGCGGTACCGTATACTCCCCTTCGGGAACCTCTTCACGGAAAGAGCGGTACAGCTTCATGTGCTCCATGAAGAAAACCGGATCGTTGTCGCGAATAGCAGAGATCAGCAGTCCTTTGGCATCATAAGGGTTAGAAGGCACGACAACCTTCATCCCCGGAGACTGCGCCAGCAGCCCCTCAAGCGGATCGGTATGGAACTCTGCGGCCTTGACGCCGACTCCGAACGGAGAGCGGAAAACGATCGGACTGTTGTAGCGCCCTCCGGAACGGAACCGCATTCTGGAGGATTGCCCGATAATCGAATCGAGCGCTTCAAAAATAAAGCCGATAAACTGTATTTCCGCTATCGGCCGGAATCCTTGAAGACCCAAACCTATCGCCAATCCCCCGATTCCCGACTCGGCCAGCGGGGTATCGAAAACCCGCTCTTCTCCGAATTCCTTTTGCAGCCCTTCCGTTGCGCGAAATACGCCGCCGTACTGACCCACATCCTCGCCGAATATCAGTACATTTTCATCCTTGGCCAGCTCCACACGCATGGCATCGGTTATCGCCTGAATCATCGTCATTTGCGCCATCGTCTTATTTCCCCTCCTTATTCGCAAATTGCTCCATTTGCGCTTTCAGCTGTGCATGCGTGACATCCATCACGGAATTGATAAGTGCGGGAATCGTCATTTTTTCATAGGCTTCCGCCTTTTTGATCGCTTCGCTCACGGCAGCCTTGGCTTCTTCGATCACGCCGTTCTCATCCTCTGCGCTCCACAGCTTTTTCTTCTCCAGAAAAGCGCGGAAGCGGTTCAGCGGATCCCTCTTCTCCCATTCTCCCGCTTCTTCCTTCGTGCGGTAACGGGTCGGATCGTCTCCCGAAAGGGAATGCGGCCCGAAACGGTAGGATACCGTTTCGATTAAAGTCGGTCCTTCTCCTGAGATCCCGCGTCGTCTGGCTTCGGCAACCGCTTGGTATACGGCCAGTACGTCCATGCCGTCAACCTGTACCCCAGTGATTCCCGCGGCCGCGGCTTTCTGTGCGATCGATGCTGCCGCCGACTGCTTCTCACGGGGCACGGAGATGGCGTATCCGTTATTTTGTACGACAAACACGGCCGGCAGCTTGAAAGCTCCGGCAAAATTAAGCCCTTCGTAGAAATCGCCCTGCGAGCTGCCGCCGTCCCCGGTATAAGTAATGGCAATGTTGGGCTTGCCGTGCTTTTTCAAGCCCATGGCAACGCCCGCCGCTTGCACAATTTGCGCTCCGATGATGATTTGCGGCATCAGCACATGGACCTCCTGAGGAATCTCCCCTCCATGCTGATGTCCTTTTGAATATAGAAAAGCCTGGTACATCGGCAGACCGTGCCAGACGATCTGCGGAATATCACGGTATCCCGGAAGAATAAAGTCTTCCGGATCAAGCGCGGATTGGCTTCCGATCATTGAACCTTCCTGTCCGGAAACTGGCGCATAAAACCCCAGACGGCCTTGCCGTCCCAAGCTGACTGCACGTTGATCCCAAATACGCGTAAAAACCATTTTACGCATCAGTGTACGAAGCTGTTCATCGGATAATGGCGGCATTTGATCCTCGTTTACTACATTTCCGTTTAAATCAAGAACGGACAGCATTTCAACCGGTTCCGTCTTTACGATGTGCTTGCTTTTGACCGCTGCTTTTACACTGCTCATGTCTGATCACCTCTTTTTAAAATTGGCAAAAGGAAATCTGTTATATTATTCTTAACATCCTGTTTTTAATTACACAAAAAATAATTGTTGATTTATAAAGGTTTAATGCTTAATAATGAATATAACAGTTTAACTGATTATATAATACAGATTATAAAAAATCTACGGTTAAGTCAAAAAATCCACAGTGTCTTTATATTTGCCTAAACAAAGGGGTTTCATGAATGAGCAGCCAAAGTTACCACAAGCGCACCATCATCCGCGAGCAGATTGCTTCGGATTTTCTCCGGGAAAACCGTCGGGTTAAAGTATTTCTTCCGCCCGGTTACGAAAATATCGGCTCTTATCCGGTGATTTACTGTCAAGACGGCGATGATTTTTTTCAGCTCGGCAGAATCGCCACTTTCGCCACGCAGCTGATCCTGGATGAAAATATGGATCCGCCGCTCATTGTCGGAGTGGAAGTGGACAAAACAAAAAGAACCTCCGAATATGCGCCGGAAGGCTCCAGATTTGCCGCTTACCTGAAATTTTTTCATGATGAACTGATTCCTTTTATCGAAGCCCGGTACGCCGCCCGCAGAGAACCATCGGAGCGCATATTGGCCGGGGACTCGCTCGGTGCCACGGTGTCTCTTCATCTTGCCTTGGATTACCCGGATACGTTCTCGAAGCTGATCTCGCTGTCCGGCGCATTTCTTCCAACATCCCAATTAAGGGCGGCGGAAGCCAGGGATCTGCAAAGTCTCCATGCGTATATGCTGGTGGGGGAGCAGGAAACCGAAGTGGCGACTCAGCGGGGAAGCTATAATTTTCTGATCTTTAACCGGGAAATGAGCCTCCTGCTGCGGGACAAGGGAGCCAAGCTTGCCTATTTGGAGAAGCCGGGAAAGCATACTTGGGGATTTTGGCAAAAGGAGCTGCCGGACGCTTTGCGGCATTTTCTCATACCGGGCTATACCCTTCTCTGATTATCCGTCATAACGTTCCCGCAGTACCTCGATCATTTTTTCGATCTCATCCTCAGCAGGAATATCGTCCAGCGCTTTCAGAGCAAGACGGATTCTTTGTTGAAATGCGTTGACAAAGGCAGTAACAGTGAGGGAAGGAATCTGCTCCTGCAAGCTGGTCAGCTTCGAGGGCTGAATAAAGAGGGAGCCGGCAGCATCGGTTTCTCCTCCAGAGGCTGTCTGATAAAATCGCGCGACCCGTTCTGCCCGCTCCATGCCTGAGCCCTCCACATTGACAAAGGCTTGGATGATCATGCCGCCAAGCTGCCTGCGTTGGGCGATTCCGCAAAATTTCCTTCCCCCGATGCTGAGATCGAATTCACCCGGGCAATAGGCGCCCGCTACTTCTCCCGATGCAGCACGGGCATCCGACAAATCCGCAACCGTTGCGGAAATCAGTCCGGCCATAAAATTGAAATCATCTTTATAATCAAGGGTTCCCGGCAGCTTGGGTACGATCAGAGATAAATTGACCACTCCCGGATCGAGCGGCACGGCAGCGCCTCCTGAATTTCGCACAGCAACCGAATAGCCTTGGCTCTGCAGCTCTCCCATCGCTTCTTTCGCAAAGGCCAGCCGCCTGTCCCGCAATCCCAAAACGAAAGCCCGATCATGACGCCATATATGAACGACAGCCGTCTTCCTGACGCCGATGCTCCTGCATATAAGCTCATCAATGGCAAAAGGGCGCAGCACCTCTCCATTCATCGGCTCGCGGCTGCGGTCATAGATTGAAAACATGAATGGGTGAAAGCCGGTCGTATTCACAACGGATTACCTTCCTGTCCGGGTTTTAACTAACATTATACTGCAAAATCGCAAAAAAGCCCCGGGACATTCGTCCGGCAGGGCTTCAATCGGATTTTTGCTTGGATTACATGGAATCAAAAGGGGATCCGAAACTTCCCGCAGCAGCCATCAGTTCCTGCTTTTCCGCTTCGCCGTATGGCTTGAAACGCTTGGACGCCTCCACGATCTTAGGCAGCAGCCGCACGTCTCCGGCACTGGCCAAACCGGTCACAGCCGGATGGGACAAAACAAAATTGACGCATTTGTCGATATAAGCCTGATCATCAAACGGCTCATACCAAGTGGAATA
>CAZESH010000157.1:0-9625 GCA_964514665.1 uncultured Caryophanales bacterium | reverse complement strand
GATTGATGTGGCGGTAGCAGGAATTACGATAAAGAAGAGTCGGATGGCGGCGGTCAACTTCTCCAATGCTTACTATCGCTCGGGTTTAAGCATTCTTGTGAAGAAGAAGGATGCCTCCACAGTCTCCAAGCTAGCCGATTTGAAGGGAAAAACCGTTGCGACAAAGAAGGGCACTTCCTCGGTTGACAAACTCAAAACCGTTGCCGGCATCAAAATCCGCCAGTTCGACAATATCGACGATGCCTATAACGAGCTGCTTAACGGCGGCGCCGATGCAGTGGTGTTCGATAATCCGGTCAACATCAATTTTATGAGCTCGCACGATCAAGTCACGACGGTAGGCGATTTGCTGACAGGCGAATATTACGGAATTGCAGTAAACATGGATAAAAAAGATTTGCTGAAAAAAATCAACGACGGTCTCGATCAGATCCACAAAGACGGCACGTACGACAAGCTGTACAAACAATATTTCGGCAACGACAAAGCAGGCAAGGTCAGCAAGGACATCGCTCCTGAAAAAGCGGCCTTGAACGAATAATCGCGGGAGAATAACAAAGCTGTCAAAGGATGGCGCGGCAAACCAGGCTGCGCCATCCTTCTATCAATGATTGAAGAGTGGGGCGTGAGCGAATTGGAAGTCATTGCGAATGCGCTGCCTGTCATCCTGAGGGCGCTTGTGAAAACGATTGAATACTCTGCGGCGGGAATTGTTCTGGCTATTATAATCGGATTGATCACCGCTTACATGAAGCTGTCCAAATTTTCCGCTTTACGGGGAGTGGCAAATGTTTATGTTGAAATGTTCCGCTGCACGCCGCTGCTGATTCAAATCATGTTCATTTATTTTGGACTAGCCGGTATTTTGCCGCTGCATGCCTGGTTCGGAAGCAACTATGTTTGGATGGCGGCTACAGCTTCACTGGCTTTGAACGAAGGCTCTTATATGACGGAAATCATCCGCGGCGGCATTGTTTCCATCGATCGCGGACAGAAGGAAGCGGCGCACAGCATCGGCATGACCAAGCTTCAGGCGATGGTGCATATTGTAATGCCGCAAGCCTTCAAACGGATGATTCCGCCGCTGGTCAACCAGTCCGCGCAAACCATCAAAGATACGTCCTTGCTGGCGATGGTGGGCATCGGGGAATTGATTTACAGCGGTCAAGTGATCGTTTCGGAAAATTTTGCACCGTTTCCGATTTACGGCACGATCGCCATTTTCTATTTCGTTGTGATTTGGCCCATAACCCGAATCGCAGCCTATTTGGAAAGGAGGCTGCAAGTTGATAAACGTTAACGGATTGCGCAAAGCTTTCGGGGAGAACGAGGTTCTAAAAAGCATCGACATGTCGATCGCGCAAAGTGAAGTGGTTGTGGTGATCGGGCCGTCGGGAAGCGGGAAAAGCACATTTCTGCGATGCTTGAACGGACTGGAGCAAGCGACTGCCGGACATATCATGATTTCCGGTCATGAGCTGACTGATCCAAAGGCGAATATTCACCGGCTTTGCCGTGAGGTCGGCATGGTGTTCCAGCGGTTCAATCTGTTCCATCATTTGAATGTGCTCGACAATATTACGATCGGACCGCGCAAGGTACTGAAGATCCCGGTTAAAGAGAGCAGGCGTTTTGCCCGGGAACTATTGGTTAAAGTAGGGTTGGCGGAAAAGGAAAACAGCTATCCCGATGAGCTCTCCGGCGGACAGCAGCAGCGGGTGGCGATCGCCCGCGCCTTGGCGATGAAGCCGAAGGTGATGCTGTTCGATGAGCCGACCTCGGCGCTTGATCCGGAGATGGTCGGAGAGGTGCTTCAGGTCATGCGCCAGCTGGCCAAAGAAGGGATGACGATGGTCGTGGTCACGCATGAGATGGGCTTTGCCCGGGAAGTGGGACATCGGGTGATGTTTATGGATGAGGGACAAATCATCGAGCAGGGTACTCCGAAGGAGCTGTTTGAGCGGCCGAAAAAGGCCCGGACCCGGGCCTTTCTTAGTAAGATCCTATAGACAGCCTTGAGCTATACAAGGGGTTCAACTGACAATTTGATCCGCCTTTTGAATCGCTTCATACAGCTTTTCCGGGGTAATTTTAGGACTTCCTCCATTGATGCGTGGCAGCAGATAAGGATTTTGAGTTCTGGAGACAAGTCCAGGCTTGGTTGTAAAAGCATAATGGATTCCCTCTTTTTGCAGCACTTGAATGACTGTGCGGTTGGATAAACCGTAAGGATAGGCAAAAGTATCGAGCGGATGCGGTGTTAATACGGACAGCTGGCGAATACATGTGCCAAGATCGCTGGTAATCCTGTAGACATAGTGTGTCCGGGTTTCGATTTTTCCGTTGATTTTAATGAGCCCGGTCAGGGCGTCGTGATGCCGGTCCGTTTTATAATGGAGATTGTCCGTATGAGGCTGCACCTCGATCTCCCGGTCCTCATGGACCATTTTGTAAATTTCATCGGGCGTCATATGAGGAGTGTAAACAAGAGCTGTCTTTTTGAAGTCGCCGGTAATGACGAAACTTACTGCCGGAATATGCCGCTTTTTCATGATCGGATAGGCGGCTGTATAAAAGTTTACATATCCATCGTCAAACGTAACGAGCGCCGCATTGTCGGGAATTTGGCCGCCGCGCATAAAGCTTCTGAACTGATCGAGCGAAATGAAATGGATGCCTTTCATTTTCAAATAATCCAATTTGGCGGCAAACTGGTCGGGCGTGATGATGTCGCCTCCCTTGCCCTTGGTATCAAGGTCATGGAACATCAGCACGGCAACTTTTTTGCGGTAAGAAAATATGCTCTTTAATTGAAGAGCATCGGTAATCTTAACCGCAGGAGTAACTTGAGGTACGCTGACCGGATACCGGTTTTCCGGATTTACAATGGTGCCGGTCGTCTGTTGAAACTTGCGTCCGGCTCGCTGCAGGGCATGCGGCGCCGGTTTTGGAACGGGTTTGTGATCTGTCAACTTGAAGAGCATAAAAGGCAAAATAACAAGCAAAATACCGGAAAAAGCCCAAAAAAACTGTTTTCGCAAGCTCAAAAAAATCCCCCGGCCCTCATAAGAAATGAATAGCGATAATATATAATTATAATCTACTCAATCCCGGGGTTACTTACAACAAAAAAATTTTATATCCGTACGGGCTCTGGCAGCGATTCGAAGGACTTGTCCGTCAAAAGCGATTTTAACATCCACTGCCGTTTTTCCAAGGAACCCTGCAATCCGGTCAGCATGTCAGCCGTTACATAATCGCCGAGCCGTTCGCACATCTTCATGCCGTCCTTGAATTCGTCGCAAATTTGTTCACAGTTGCCGTAAAGCACCTTTAGCATTTCCGAGGGCTCGTCATCGGCCGCGGCCTCCCGCAGCGAGGTTTCTTTCAAATACATCGCCATCGTGGCCAGCGGTTTGCCGTTGATTGCCAATATCCTCTCGGCAAAATTGTCGATCACCTGGGCCGTCTCTTCGTACCATTCCTGAAATTTGCTGTGCAGTTCGAAGAACATTTTGCCTTGGATAAACCAATGATAACGATGAAGCTTAATATAGAGAACGGCAAAATTGGACAATTCCTTGTTCAAAAAAAGGATCAGATCTTGATTGTCCCGATGGGGCATCGGCTGGTTCACACCCTTTCGTTGATCGTAAATTCTTTTTTATCTTTCAAATAAATTGCATATTCTATGCAGCCGGCGCCATTTCAATAAATCCCAAAAAAGCTATGCTGGAAACCGTGCAAGCTCCCCTTGGTCCAATGCTTTGCTTGAGGATGGACAAGTTACGCTTTTGGTCATTTTTGTGTTATAATGTCGGCGAATTATAAGAACCATTTTATAGGGGCAGGGGGTACATAATTATGGAGGATTGCCGTGATGTAATTTTCTTGGATGCTCTGGAGATTGATTGTATTATCGGAATTAATGATTGGGAACGGGAACAGAAGCAGACGGTGCGGATCGATTTGGAAATGTACACCGACATTCGCCAAGCAGCCGCAACGGATCGTATAGAACATACGCTGAACTACAAGTCGGTAGCCAAGTCGATTATCAAGCTCGTCGAGGAAAGCCGGTTTTTTCTGATTGAAACGATGGCGGAAGAAATCGCCAAACTCTGTACGGATACCTTCCACATCCCGAAAGTCAAGCTGAAAGTCAGCAAGCCCGGCGCCATACGCGGATCGCGCAACGTCGGGATTATGATCCAGCGGGGAGCCGTCGAATGAATACGGCTTATTTGAGTATCGGCTCCAATATCGACAAGGAAATCAATATTCCGGCCTGCTTGCACCGGCTGCACCGGGAATTCGAGGTGCGGAAGATTTCCTCGGTTTATGCCACCGAGCCCGTAGGACCTCCCGGACAAAATCCATTTTGGAATGCCGCTGCAGAGATTCGCACCGATTTGTCCTTCCCGCTGCTCAGAGATAAGCTGAAGCAGCTGGAAGATGATTTTGGACGGATCCGCAATCAGATGGATAAATATAAATCGAGGCCGCTCGACCTCGATGTGATCTTATATAATGACCAGGCTATGGAAGAAGGGGGAATCACGCTGCTGCCCAGTCCGCAGCTGGAGCAGTTCGCATTCGTGCTGATTCCCATGGCGGAGATCGCTCCGCAGCGCATTCATCCCAAGCTGGGAATTACGCTGTCCGCTATGGCGTCGGATTTTCACGACCCCTCGCAGCAGTGGAGCCGCTTGCCTGCCGAAAGTTTGCAGGGTGCTGCGGAAACTGCAGAAATGCGCAGTAAGGTGGCCCTGATTACCGGCGGTGGGGTGAGGGTCGGCAAAGATATTGCCTCTTACCTTGCTGCCAAGGGTTACGCCGTTGCCGTACATTATCACAGCTCGGAGGAAGAGGCCCGCACACTAGTGGAGCATATTCGTTCCCAAGGAGGCGCGGCAATGTGCCTGCAGGGCGATTTGGCGGACCCCGGTGCGCCGGAACGGCTCGTTCGCCAGGTGATCGACCGTTGGGGCTACCTCGATTTTTTGATCAACAATGCCTCGGTTTTCTACGCTACACCGACCAGCGAAATGACGCCGGAAGTTTGGCGCGATATCTTCGCAGTCAATCTGCGGGCGCCGCATTTTCTGGCCAAGCATGCAGCATCGCATCTGGGCAAGCAGCGGGGAGCCATCGTAAATATTGCCGATATTTACGCGGAAAGACCGCTCGCCTCCCATTCGGCATACAGCGCCTCGAAAGCCGGTCTGGTCGCCTTGACCAAATCGCTTGCTCAGGAATTGGCCCCCCAGATTCGTGTTAACGCCGTCGAGCCCGGCGCCATCCTTTTTCCTGAAGGCTATGATGAGGCGAAAAAGCAGGCGCTGCTCTCCAAGATTCCGCTTGGTGTCAGCGGCAGCGGGATGCAGATCGCAGAGACGGTATACTTCCTGTGCGATGGCCCCTCTTACCTTTCCGGAACAGTAATCAATGTGGATGGAGGCCGTTTAGCGGTTCCGTAAAAGGTCGCTGCTAGGCTTATATGTTCGGTGTAAAATGAGCTCGCAACTCTTGCAAGCGCTTCCGCAGTTACCTTGAGTAAAGCACGTGAGTGTTTATTCTGTCCTTGCGCTCAGATCCGCTTTCTCAGAAGCGCGGTTCAGGATCCGTTTATCGTCAATCAATTGGAGATGAGCCTGGCGCATTTGAATTGGCTGGATCAAGGCATTTATGTCAACCAACGGGAAGGCACGAAGAGCAATTTCTCCGAGGGACTGATGGAGTACTGCCAAATGGAGAACATTCAAATTCAGGCATGGGGACCGTTTGCCCAGGGAAGATTCAGCGGCCCTTCTCTAGACAACGAATCGGAGTCCGTCAAGGCAGCGGCTGAGCGGATTGCTGCCAAGGCGCGGGAGAAAGAAACGACCCCCGAAGCGATTGTTCTTGGGTGGCTGATGAGGCATCCTGCGATGATTCAACCTGTTATCGGCACCGCCAGCGTGAATCGGATCAAGGCTTGCGAGGATGCGGCAAGACAGGCACAGCTGATGACCAAGATAGAATGGAATGAGCTGTACGCGAAGGCAAGCGGAATCATCTGACTGTAGCCGGGAGAAAGGCAAAGAAAGGAGCAGGCGCTAGTCCCCAGTAAAGATCATGCGGAGTGCTGCTCCCCAAAGCATCGGCAAGGCTGGTAATATCCTGGATATTGCCGGTGTATAGAGGCTCAGCTGACTTTTTGTTCGCCGTCCGTCGAGAGGACGTAAACCTTAATATGCTTCTTTACACCGAATCGAAGTGCTCGGTCGACATCGGTCATGTAGACGTCGATATGGTTGCCCTTGATGGCCGATCCGATATCCTCCGCTTGGCGAATGCCGATTCCTTCGATATAAACGGTTGAGCCAAGCGGTATGGTCGCGGGATCCACTGCAATGGTACGTCCTTCCCGCGCTTTTGTTCCACTGTAAGTAATCCCGTACTGCGGATCTCCGAGCTTTTTCCCGGTTGATTCCGGTCCTGCTGTGTAAGCGGTCAACGTTGCATTAAGGATACTGACGACCGGCTGTCTGCTTCCTTTAAACTCGCTGCTGACCTCTTGGGCATGCTGCGGTACGATCAATTTCCGACCGATTTGCAGCAGCGTGGGATCTGCAATTCGATTTTCGAGCATTAGGGAATCTACGGAAATTCCGAAAAAATGAGCAATCCGATACAACGTATCTCCCGGCTTGACGATATACCGGACAGGCTGCACCGCTTTTGGCGGCAGGCTCTTTTCCGCTTGGCGCTCCTCTTGCCCGGATAACAAAGGCACGTGCATGCCGGCTGCCTGCGGCCTGAACACCGTTTGCATTGCGGCCGGGTCCCAGTCGTCGGATTGGGCCGCGATCAAATAGCGCGCACTTGCAGGAAATGAAAAGACGCTGCCGACCAGGACAAGACAAATGGATAATGAAAGAAAAAGCTTGTTTCTCATACATACTCCTCCCATATTCTCTATACACTTTTTTTATAGTTGCTAGAATTAGATTTGCCAGATTAAGAGAAAGTTATACTTCCTGTCGTCGGGAAATATAGTTTGGTAAACAGCGGGTAAAAAGAAAGGGGTTCATGACCATGCAGTTAAACGAAGCGCTCGGCTACAATTCACACGATAAGCTGCTGATTGTAAACGCCGACGATTTCGGCATGTGCGAAGCAGTGAATTCGGGGATTCAGCAGTTGTTTGCCGAGCATGCGATAAGTTCGGCCACAGTGATGATGCCCTGCGGCTGGGCCAAGCATGCCGTACAATGGAGCAGTGCCCATCCACAGTACGATGTCGGCGTCCATCTGACCTTTACCAGCGAATGGCAGGGCTATAAATGGGGTCCCGTTAATCGCAGCGGAAGCGTGCTTTCGCTGGTAACCGAAGAAGGCTATTTTCCTCAGGATTGTGCAAGCTTCGAAAGAAGGGCGGAGGCTATCGAGGTTCGTGAAGAAATGGTCGGGCAAATCGATCTGGCGATGCGGATGGGGCTTGACCCGACACATCTGGATAATCATATGGGCAGTCTTTATGGTTTGGCTGCAGGAAGGGATTTTCTGGAGCTGGTATTTGAGGTTTGCGCCGCTTATCGTCTGCCGTTTCGGATGCCGCGCTATCTTGACGGGAGCTTGGATGTTCCCGAGCAAGCGCAGCGGATTGCCGCGCAGCGTGCCACCCAAGCAGACGCGAAGGGCGTGGTCATCC
Organism: uncultured Caryophanales bacterium; assembly: GCA_964514665.1. Lineage (GTDB taxonomy): Bacteria > Bacillota > Bacilli > Paenibacillales > KCTC-25726 > CAZESH01. The sequence continues at coordinate 1,929 of CAZESH010000157.1, read as the reverse complement.
TCGATTATTTGTTGGGTTTGCCTTTTGAGCTGGGGGATAGTGAAACGTATGAATCCTTCCGCGACAGTATGGCGGCATTGCTGCTCAATCTGAAACCCGGTGTGACCGAACTGATTATCCATCCCTCGCGGATCACGGAGGAGCTGCAGGCGATCAATCCCCATTGGAAAAAAAGGGGGATGGAATTTGAAATCTTCCGCGATCCGGCCATTCGCCGGCTGCTTGAGGCAGAGAATATCCGGCTGATTCGTTGGGCGGACCTGCGTGATTTACAGAGGAGAAAAAAGTGAAAAAACCCGGCCTGCAGGTGACTAGGCTGCAGGCCGGGCTATCTATCAAAAGGGGGCACGGGACAAGTATAAACGTCCAAGCTGAAAATCAGATGAGGAAACGATAAAAAACAGTTTAAAATAGTGATCCTTCCGTAAATAGTGTAAAATGTCCGGTAGGGAGTGATGAAGATGGCCAACACACACGTATACACCCGCCGGGAAGAAGTGGCGAATGCGATCACGCATGGCATCGGCGCTTTGATGAGCGCTGCCGCATTGGTTGTGCTGATTGTTTTTGCCAGTGTGGACGGTTCGGTCTGGCGGATTGTGAGCTTTACCTTATTTGGCTCGACCATGCTGCTGTTATATGTTTCCTCTACGCTCGTTCACAGCTTTCCGGAAGGCAAGGTCAAGGATCTGTTCGAAATTTTCGACCATTCCTCGATTTATTTGTTTATCGCCGGAACCTATTCACCGTTTCTGCTCGTGACGTTAAGATCCCCTTTGGGATGGCTGCTGTTTGCGGTAATTTGGGCAATAGCGGCGGGAGGCGTTGTATTCAAGGCGTTCTTTACAAAGCGTTTTTTGTTTTTATCCACATTGTTCTATATCTTGATGGGTTGGATGATTATTTTCGCTTGGCATCCGCTGCGCCTGGCGCTCAGCGATGGAGGCATCGCTTTGCTTGTGACAGGCGGACTGTTGTACACGCTCGGAACGTTCTTTTATGTGTGGCGTAGCTTTCCCTATCACCATGCCGTATGGCATCTTTTTGTATTGGCAGGTTCTGCCTGCCATTTCTTCGTCGTGCTGCTATATGTGTAGGAAACGGCGGATTGCAGCCGTTTGTCCGCTCAATTAGGCGTTGTTTTCCATTTATGGACAAGCTCGGGTCTGTTGAAATTCAGCAAACCTTGAAGCAAATCGTCTGCCTGCGGGTGCATGATGAACAGCTGCAAATTGCTCGATGCTGCAAAACCGGCTTTCACTGAATGGTCGATCAGCTCATAAAATGAATGGTAGTAGTCCAGTACATTGAATAAACCGATCGGTTTTTGATGAATCCCAAGCTGCGACCAGCTAAGCACCTCGATGATTTCCTCAAAGGTGCCCAGTCCCCCCGGCAGGGCGATAAATCCATCGGAGAGCTCGGACATCAGCGCTTTGCGTTCGTGCATGTCCTTTACTTCATAAAATGCAGTCAATTCCCGATGCACCATCTCTCCGCGGAACAGTCCCCCCGGCATAATCCCGATGGCTTTCCCTCCGCTTGACAAGACGGCATCTGCCAATCGTCCCATCAAACCCCGGTTCGATCCGCCGTAGACAAGCTCTATCCCCCGTTCGGCAAGAGCTTTGCCGAGCGACTCCGCAGCTTCCGTATATTCGATTTTCTCTCCTGTGTTGGATCCGGCAAAAACACATATGCGTTTCAAGCATTATCCCTCCAGACGATATTATTATAGCATGCTCTATTCGTCTTCATTACGGTCAAAACGTCAAATTTTCTCAAAATATAAGAAGCGCCCATTCTGTGATATAATATTATCCGTTGTATGAATGGTTGGACGCATAAAACGATTAAACGGGGATAAATGGAGGAACCTGAAAATGATGGAACGAGTAAAACGATTCAGCCGCATGATCAAGGTGGAGC
>CAZESH010000156.1:0-9759 GCA_964514665.1 uncultured Caryophanales bacterium | reverse complement strand
ATAAGGCTTCCGAGCGGGATAATGCCGGTTTTGGAATCTTCAATTGCTTTTGCCATCTGATCCTGCGGAATTTTGAAAATCTTTTTTACTTCGGTCATATAACGGTCGTTGAGCTTAATGGCATTATCCATCTGCTTCATCATCTCGGGATCATGAATCAACGGTTTCATGTTCACGAATAAATCGTTCATTTGATCATATGAATTCGACAATTTCACTTTATAGAAGGTATCCTGAGTCAAAAAATAGCCATACAAGTTTTCATTTTGAAACGTTGTGTAATATTTAAGTTCGTCCGCATAAGATTTCAAAGCGGCCTGCCGTTCCAAGATATTGAGGAGAGATTGATGAACTTTGTTCAAGGAAATTAAATAAAAAGCGCCTTCTCCCACTACGATGACGGCAATGATCATAAATCCCGCCAACAGCTTGTGAAGAATGGAAATCCGCATCCGAAATCCTCCTGTCCAGAACAATCCTTATGCCATTCCGATGGTTCTTAAATATTCCCGCGTTCGCTTGGCGATGGGAAAAGGTTTGTCAAAAGGAGCGGGGTACATATCCTGCTCGACAATCGCCCATCCCTCAAAATCGATTTCCCGCAGCATTTCCATAAACGCTATCATGTCCACAACGCCAAGCTCGGGCTCGCAAAAGACGTCTTTGCCGACGGCTTCGGCGAAGGGCCATTTCTCTTTGAACATTCGCTCCCGGACTTCAAAATCGCAGCTTTTCACATGAAGATAAGGGATTCTTGCATGATGCTTTCTCATAAAAGCCACCGGATCCCCGTCGGCATACGCATGATGCCCGGTGTCCAGACACAAGTTCACATCCGTGTCCGCTAGCAGCTTTTCAATCTGGGCTTCCGTTTCTACGTGGCTTTGGGCATGGGGATGAAAAACCAGCCGCAAACCATGCTCGGAAGCGCGATCCCGGACTTTCAGGATATTCTGCACAAATCCGCGCCACTGCCCATCATCCAATACCGCCGGCCTGATCATTTCGCCTGTGAATGTATCGGTGTAGCAATCGTCGATCAATACCACATATTTGGCGTCTTCGAAACGAAGCTGTACGTCCGCCATTTCATCGAGTTGGGCGATCAGCTTTTCCGTCGCTTCATCAGAAGTGAGATCGCCGACAAGCGTGGTGGCGACAAGCTTCAAATTGCGTTTGTCCAGTTCCGCTTTCAGCTCCTCGTACGTGTTGGGAAGATACCCCCACGGTCCCAATTCAATGCCTTCATAGCCGGCTGCCGCCATTTCATCCATGCATCTGTTCCAAGGAGTCTGTTTCTCATTGTCCGTAAACCATACGCCCCATGAATCCGGGGCTGTTGCGATATTGATTTTCATGACTATCTCTCCCTATTTCCTCTTGTTTTTTTTGGAATCGAAATAAACGGCGGTGACAATGATGGCTCCTTTTACAATCTGCTGCCAATAAGAAGAAACGTTCAACAAATCGAGACTGTTGTTCATCACGCCGATAATCAACGCGCCGATCACGGTTCCGCCGATCGTGCCGATACCGCCGGCCAAGCTGGTTCCGCCGATAACCGCAGCCGCAATGGCATCCAGCTCATAATTGAGTCCCGCCGTCGGCTGTCCGGATGCGATCCGGGAGGTAACAATAATTCCGGCAAGACCGGAAAGCAAACCTGCATAGCTATAGATCATGATTTTGTATTTATCCACATTCACACCGGCAATGACCGCGGCTTGCTCATTGCCGCCGATCGCATACACATATTTTCCGAACTTCGTTTTATTCAACAAGACGAATGAAATTATACAAACGCCGATAAAAATAAGGATGGGAATCGGGATTCCCAAAAAATCTCCTTGACCGATGAACTGGAATGAATCGGATAAATTTCCGATCGGTCTTCCTCCGCTGTAGAGCAAAGCCGCCCCTCTTGCCGCCGTCATCATGCCCAGCGTGACGATGAACGGGGCAATTCTCCCCTTGGCGATCACGGTCCCGTTGATCAGGCCCGTCAGCAATCCGACACCAAGTCCGATCAATATCGTCAGCACCAACGGATACTGTCCCGGATGAGCGACACTTGCCGTTACAACCGCAACAAGCGCGACGACCGAACCGGATGACAAATCGATCCCCGTCGTAATGATGATCATGGTTACGCCAATGGCGATAATGCCGATCATGGTCATTTGTCTGACAATGTTCAATAAATTCTCAGTAGTTAAAAACGTCGGCGACAAAAAGGACATAATGATAATCATCGCCAACAAAATCAGCAGCATTCCGAATTGAGTCAATATCGTATGGCTCTTTGCTTTGAATTTTTCTTGAAAACCCGATTTTTTTTCTGCATCGAGCATTTCACTCATTTTATTTTCCTCCAGTACTGTGCAGAATCGGAGTATGAACCGATAAAAGATTGGATACGAAAGGACACGTCACCTGCGAAGTGTCCTTTCGTATTTAAATAGATTTACTGGCCTGCCTGTCTGGCTGCATCCCATTTTTTCTGAATTTCGTCCACATTATCTTTGGTTACAAGCACAAAATCGATAAAATTGGTTTTTTCCACTGTTTCGCCTTTCGCCAATTTATAGGCGGCTTCCATACCGCCTTCGCCTTGGCCCATGGCATCCTGGAATACGGTTGCCTGCATTTCTCCGCTCTTGACAAAGCTTAAACCGACCGGTGTTCCGTCAATACCGAACACTTTGACTTGATCAAGCTTGTTCGCGGCTTTTAACGCCATAATGGCACCGATTGCCATTTCATCATTATTGGACACCACGGCGTCGATATGCTTTCCGGAATTGAGCCAGTTTTCCATCAGCGTCAAGCCTTTTGCTCTATCCCAGGAAGCGGTTTGGTCCAACACGATTTTAATATCCGGATATTTTTCCTTGATCATCTTCTTATATCCCGCTGTTCTTTGGATCTGCGCTTCCTGACCCTCTTGTCCTTCCATCACGGCGATGTCGCCTTTGCCATTCAGCACTTCGCCGGCCTGGGTCATTTCCAGAATACCCGATTGGATCGAATTGCCGCCAACATAAGCGCTTGCTTTGTCCACTCCGTCAAACGTACGGTTGACGATGACAATCGGAATGTTCGCTTTATTGGCTTGATCGACAATGTGCTGGATCGACACCGTATCGACAGGCACAATCGCGATGGCATCGACTTTTTGTGAAATAAAGTTTTCAATCTGGCTTAATTGCTTGTTCGCATCGTTCTGCGCATCTACATAAACGGCATTCATTTCACCTTTATGGGAATCTCCGAAATCTTTCATTGCACCCAACAGGTAGCTTAACCACTTGTCGTCAAAGGTGGGCATGGATACGCCAATAGTAATCTTTTTGTCCGCTGCGGTATCCGCGGCTTTCGTTGCCTGAGGAGCAGCTGTCGCTTGATCCCCGCCGTCCTTGTCGGCTCCGGTTGAGCTTTTGGCGCCGCATGCGCTAAAAATCATTGCCAAAACGATTAAGCTTAACAAAACTAACATACTCTTCTTGGATTTCATTGAATATCCCCCTCAAAATTAGTTAGTATTTTGCCTGACCTGATGATGAATTGCCTGCCTAGCTGTTTCTTGCAAGCTTGCCGGCCTCACCCCCTTCATATGAATGCACGTCGATCCATTGCCGATCGGCCGCGGATTTCAGTATGGCGCCGACCGTGCGGTCGATCTTCCAGCCGAATCGGAAATCGCACGTATAGGCCGTTCCGCGGGTAATTGCCGAAAGCAACCGGTTGGCTTCCAATATTTTCATGTCATTAAAACCGATCGCAATTCCGCTTGCCGGATTCAATGCGCTGAATCCCCGATGATCGGGCCCCAAAAACACTTTCCTGAATCCGCGGTCGCGACTTTCATCGGATGTAAAGTACACATGCACTTCATTTAAGCTCTCAAGCGAATAGTGCACCGAGCCCAATGTGCCCTGGATCTCGATCGAGAGAAAATTTTTGCGTCCCGCCGCGATCCGGCTCGTGCCGAAGGTGCCGATCGCGCCGTTTTCGTATTCGCCGGTAATGATCATCAGGTCGTCGTTTTCGACATCTATCATTTCCTTTGAGCCAGCTTGCTTCGCCCGCTTCGGTATGACGATTTTTGAAAGTGCATTCACTTTTTTGATATCGCCGAGGATAAACTGCGAGACGCTGAACAAATGCGATCCCAGATCGCCCAAGGCTCCGCTGCCTGAGTACTTGTTGAGATGACGCCAGGTAATCGGCAGTGCGGCATCGAGCAGCATATCCTGATCGTAGGTCCCCGAAAATCTCACGATCGTGCCAAGCTTGCCCGTCTCCACAAGCTCTTTGATGTAAGCGCTCGCAGGATTCATCACGTTATTGTAGCCCACATAGTTGACGACTCCCTTTTGCCCGGCCAATTCGGCAAGCTCCTTGGATTGCGCCGCAGAAAGTGTCAACGGCTTCTCGCAGTAGACGTGCTTTCCATTCTCCAAAGCCGCCTTTGCGACCTCGTAGTGAAGAGCGTTCGGTGTGGCGATGTCCACCACATCAACGTCGGGATCGGATACAACCTCCCGCCAATTGTCGGTAAATCTGGCGTACCCAAGTTGTCTGCCCGCTTTTTCGGCCAGTTCTTTGCTCACATCGGCCACCATCTCGAATACCGGACTTCCATATTCATTCCCGAACAGCTGCTGGGCGTTTACAAATGCGTTTGTATGCGCTTTCCCCATCCAGCCGGCTCCAACGAGGCCAATTCTGACATCAGACATTGCGATCTCTCCTTCAATCATCAATTTTGTTTGCTTTATTTCAAAGGATCGGCCACCTTGACCCAACCGCCGGTTTGCACCGATTGCTCGACCGCTTCCAAAACCGCCTGATTTCGCACTCCGTCTTCAAAATTCGGTTGTGGACTGCGCCCCTGCGCAAGGCCGTTCATCAGTTCAACCATCAGGTTGATAAACGTGTGCTCGTAACCGATGATGTGCGCTGCGGGCCAGTAATTGCCGGCAAAAGGATGTTCGACTTCCGTACAATTGATCGTCCTGAATCCCTGCAAGCCGCGTTTGTCATCTTCAAAATACACCTGCAGGTTGTTCATATTCTCCATATCCCAACGAACGGAGCCTTTTTCGCCGTTGATCTCAAAGCGATTGCCCGCACGATTGCCGCGGCAGAAGCGGCTCACTTCAAAGACGCCCAATGCGCCGTTTTTAAATCGGGACAGAAACGCGGCCGCATCATCGACATCCACCGTTCCCATCTCGTCGCTTGCCACATGGCCCTTTAAATTGATGTCCATATTCCCGAGTGGGCGCTCTTTTACAAACGTCTCCAGCATGCCGGTCACTTCGCTGAACTCTCCAACCAAAAAACGGGCGAGATCGATAATATGTGCACCCAGGTCTCCGCTCGTTCCCGAGCCCGAAACTTCCTTGCGAAGTCTCCAGATCAACGGAAAGCCCGGATCCATAACCCAGTCTTGAAGGAACGTCGCCCGAAAATGATAGATTTTTCCCAAGCGGCCTTCTTCTATTAATTTTTTCGTAAATTGCACGGCGGGGGCAAAACGATAATTGTGGCAAATCATATGAACGACCCCCGCCTTTTGTACGGCAGCCAGCATTTTTTGGGAATCTTCCAAATTGAGCGCAAGAGGCTTTTCGCAAATGATATGCTTGCCCGCTTCCGCCGCCGCGATGGCGATTTCCGCATGCGTGTTGTTCGGAGTGACGATGTCGATCAGATCAATATCGTCCCGCTCGACGAGACGGCGCCAATCGGTTTCATAAGACGCCCATCCCATCTTTACGGATGCCGCCTTCACACCTGCTTCGTCGCGACCGGCAATCGCCTGCATGACGGGAACCGCTTGCATATCGAAGTAAAACGGCACATCCCTGAAAGCATGGCTGTGGGCTTTCCCCATAAATTTGTAACCCACCATGCCGATCCGGACCTTCTTCTTCCCTCCCATGGCTCTTCCATCCTTTCTTGATCGTATACCAACTGTTTTTTAGGAAAAAACGATTTGCTTTCCGCTCCTTGCGCTTTCATAGATCGATTCCAGCAGCCGCGTCGAGAGATATCCGTCTTCGGCCGTTACTGGAGGTTTCGTTCCATGGACAATCGCGTCAATGAAAATCCGGTCCTCTTCCACATAACCCCATTTATGTTCCATCGTCACTTGATAAAAATCACTGATCTGCGCCGGTTGATTCAATCCTGGAGCATACATCACCTTTTCCAGTTCATTCGTCGCAACCGTTGCATACTTTCCATAAACCTCCAGACTCTCGAAAGGAACGCTCCAACCGGCATGCGCGTATGTCACGAAATTCGCAACAGTGCCGGACTCGAACGTAAGCAGAATGGCAAAGGTGTCCATTTCATCCTCGGAAAGGTTTTGTCTCCCTTCGCATTTGACCGTCTTTACTTCACCGAACAGGTAGCGGCTCATGTCCATGAGATGAAAAGGGGTTTCGTAGAGAAATCCCCCCGTCATTTGGGGATTCGCCGTCCAGGGCGGATTCAGCAGTTCTCCCCGGTTCATCTTGATGTTGGCCAAAAAGGGTGTCATCTCTCCGGATGCGATCAGCTCTTTTATTTTTTTATAAACATAGGCATACCGCCTGTTCATGCCAAGATTATAGATGCCCTTTGATTTTGCCGCGGCATCCTTGATTTTCTCCGCATCCGACAACTTGGTTGCCATGGGTTTTTCACTAAATACGCTTACATTATTCTCCAAGCATTTCAGTACAGGATCTACGTGCATGATATTCGGAGTCGTAACGTATACGGCGTCGACACCGAGGTCGAACAAATCCTCAAGTGTTTTGACCGGCTTTGCATTTCCCGCCTCGGCCGCCAGCGCTTGCGCTCTATCCTCCGCAATGTCGGCTACACCGACGATTTCCGCCCTTTCATCCCTCTTCAAAATTGAAGTATGCACTTTTGCGATAGAGCCTGCGCCCAAAATGCCGATTTTCACATCTCTCATTAGAAACCCCCACCTCTAAAAATGCTTGCATTTTTTTGTTTTAAAGTTTCCCAATTGATATCCCCCAGCTGCATTCCAAACACTAATTGAAGCGCTTCCATTATGGACCAATCATGATCACAATATTGAAGGAATATTTGGAATATTTTTTTGCCAAATGCGATTGGAATCAAATGCTTTCTCTAATGAAATAAAATAGGGTAATCGATTACTCTTTAGTAAAAAAAATTACTTTGAAATCAATGTATATGCAACAATTTTATGCGAATATCGATAATTCAAAGTGGATTCAATAAATAGTTGGGTAATCGATTACTCTTATTTAAAGTTATTTTAATCTATTCAAGTGGTTTTTGCAAGAGATTTTTTCTGCGATTATTCTTACTATTCGAACTATCAGATAATTCAAAGCCAGCCGTGAAGAGAGATTCTTACAATCAAAGGATTTATTTTATTCTCGACACGGAACTGCGGATCACGAGTTCCGGCAGCATCCGAATACGCTGCTTGGCATCACCCGTTCGTTCGATTTTATCAATGATGACATCCATCGCTTTCCTGCCCAATTCGTTGATCGGCATCTCAACGGAGGTAAGTTCGGGAGTCACGATCTTGCACAGTTCGGTGTTATCGAAGCCGATTGCGGATAACTCATCGGGAACCGAGATCCCGAGTTTTTTGGCGGCCTGCATAACACCGATTGCCATCAAGTCGTTGCAGCCGAAAATCGCACTGGGCCTATTATCCTCCATCTCAAGCAAGCTCCTCGCGGTTATCTCAGCATCGTCGATTTTCGATCCGCCGACCACAACCATAGCCTTATCGAATTTGATTCCAGCTTTTTGCAAAGCCGATTTATACCCTCTAATACGCTCCAAGCAACTGATCGAATCCGTGGCCACAACACCTATTCTTTTATGACCCTGGGAGATTAAATACTCCGTCGCAATGACTCCCCCCTGAAAATCGTCCACCGTAACGCTATCCGTTAAAATGTCCGGCCTCTCATGGGCAAAAAGAACGACAGGAACTTCATCCCGCAGCAGCTCTTTCAACAGCTCTTCATTTTTAAATTTTGAGGCAATGATAAACCCATCCACCCTTTTTTGCCGCAACAATGTGATGTGCCGTGCTTCTTTCTCGGGATTATTGTCAGTATTGCACATTACTATGCTGAACCCGAGCTCTTGCCCTCGATCCTCAATATATTTCAAAAATTGAGCGTAAATCGGATTATCCATTTCGGGGATCAACAATGCAACTTGATAGGTGAATTTCCCTTTCATGGCAGAAGCCAACACATCGGGTTGGTAGCTCAATTCGTCCATGATTCCGCGAATTTTCTTTCTTGTCTTTTCGCTTATTCTGCCCGTGTTATTAATCACCTTGGAAACAGTTGCTGTCGATACGCCCGCAATTTTTGCGATATCATAGATGGTTGTCTTCATAATCTCCTCTATCCTGTTCATAGTTCATTCATTTGCAAGAATGCTGCCCGATTTTAACTTATGAGCAAAAAAAGCCAGAACAATAATGGCAATAATTGCGCATGAATCGATGTAGAGAGAAATCGGTTACCCTATTTTCTAACTACTTTACACCATTTATGCAAATTATACAACAAGCGTAATGACTGCGCATCATTACATATCAACAGGGGCCGTCTTCTTTAACAACCATCGGATATGTTCGCAACAAACTGTCCGTTCTCATACCGCCATCACGATTCAAGCGATCCTCCACAGCATTCGAAAACCCGCATAAACAAACAACAAAAGAAAAAAAACGTACACCGGGGTGTACGCCGTCGACTCTCTTAATGCTTGCAGCTCCAAGCGGTCGTTGATCGCCCATAGACTCAAAAAACGCAACTGTTTATCGTTTCCCATAATCAACCCTGCCCGTTTTAGTAGATGCGATGCTTCCAGCCGTTCAGCTTGGCCATCGCTTCCACGTAATAATAATCGCCGTAGATAAGCGAGACATCGATGAACGATGTTCCGCTTCCTGTTCCGTGCAGCAGAATGGCTTCATGCTCCGGCTTGTCCCAGGTTGCATAGTTTTCCGTCAGAGCTTGCAAAATCCGTTCTGCGGCGCCAAGATAAAGCCGCTTCTCGACCGCTGGCACGGCATCCGCGATTTCCAACCGGCCGGATGCCGCGATGGCTGCGGCCGAACTGTCGCGGGACATGCCGTCAAGCGACTCCAGCCGGAAGTCCCAGTACGGAACATGGTCATCCGGGAGCGCGGCGATAAAGTAGTGCGCAACGCGTTTGGCCGTTGTCAGGAAGCGCGGATCGCCGGTGTAGCGGTAGGTGTTGGCGAATCCGTACAGCGCCCATGCATTGCCGCGGCTCCATGTTGAATCCGGAGCCAGGCCTTGGCCTCCAATGGCTTCAATAAATTCACCGGTATGCGGATCGAACGAGATAATATGGTTCGTCGAACCATCCTCACGAACCCCGTATTTCATCGTCGTCTCCGCGTGGCGAACAGCGATATGGCGGTATCGCGGATCGCCCGTTTCCTCGCTCGCCCAGAACAGGAGGGAGATGTTCAGCATGCAGTCGATGATCGCCCAGCCGTATTTATCTGCGTTCCAAGCGCGAATAAAGTTGCCGGCCGGGTTAAACCTCGACGCCAGAAAATTCGCCGCCTCCATCCCGCGACGATAGCCGGCCGGATCGCCGGCAATCTTATATTTGATAACGGCCGTGGACAAAAATTGAAAACCGACATCATGATGCAGCTCATCTGTCGGCTTGATGAACCACTGCTCGAGC
>CAZESH010000155.1:0-9766 GCA_964514665.1 uncultured Caryophanales bacterium | reverse complement strand
GCTGACCAATAATCGCGACCGCATGCATGACGTTGTCGACGGAAAAATGCTGATGATCGACGAAGGACCTTGGTTTTACAGCATTTGGCAAAATACGAAGGAAGAAAAACTGGATGTTGCGAATGCTACTATGGCCGTTCCGTTTCCATATCTCAACGGGAATGCTTCGATTCTTGGCGGCGAGCATCTGGTCATTCTAAAGGGAAGCAAACATGTGCAGCAGGCTTGGACGTTCATGAAATGGCTTACCGACCGCAATGCCCAGATGCTGATGTTCAAGACGGGGATGATTCCCACGAATTTGCAGGTTTCGCAATCGCTTGGCGAGCTGACGAACAGCTCCTATGTCAAAGCCTATGTGCGGGGGCTGGATCATGCTTTCTTAAGGCCGCCGGTAAGAAATTGGGAGAAGGCCGAGAAGGTGTATACCGATTTCATGACGCAAATCTTTCTTGAGCAGGGGACAATTGCCCAAGAGGCGGCCAAGGCGGCTGGAAAAATTGATGCACTGCTTTCCGATCCGCATGCTGTTCAGCCTTGAGCTTCAACCGGAAAAATGCTTTTACTGTATGCATAAATGGTTTTCATTACACCCAAGCTAACGCTATGGAGGTGTAACTGATGAATGAAACCTTGACGGGGCTTAGCCGGCAGCAGCTGATAAAGGAATGGACGCAGTGCCTGCCGGAAACGCTGAAGGATGGCCAATCGGCGGAGGTCAGAGGGGATGAGAAAAATCCCGATGCCTTACTGATTCACGTTGAAATTCCAGGGCGCACGGATTACAGCTTTGATTTTCGCGTAACCTATGTCGATTCGAGGGAAACCAAGGTCGATCTGCTGGATGCGCAGGAAGGGCAGATCCACATTGACGAAAGACCGCAAATCATGCAGAGCTTGATAGAGGATACGGTCCGCCATCTTCATGAATGCGCGCAGGTCGTGCATGCCGCCGTGGCGGCCGGCGAGATTTAATTTGAAAGGGAGTGCAGCACTATGCGAAGTGATCAAAAAAGCGGCATTCGCGACAAAAACTTGAAAAATGTAGTGGAGGAGCTGGATACGACCGCGGTTAATTCCCACCAGGCCCAGCAAATTCAGCAGGATACGAACGACCGCAGGCATAAAGATGCATTAAATCACGACGAAGAATAAATAAAGCGACCGAGAGGAAAAAAGGAGGAAGCAGCAATGCCCAAGAACAAGGCATACCCGATCGGACCGGCCAGCGATGGCGAGGCATCCCGCGGCAGAAAAGACGAGCGGCAGCCGACCGAGCCTCTTTCCGGTTCGAAGAAAGTGAAGAATCGCAATCATTCACGCGAAAATCACGGCGAAGGCCATTAATTTTCAACAATATTCGGCGCACATAAAAAACGGCTGACAGGAAATCATAATAAGGACGGTGACAAGAGAGGTGTGGTTCCGTTGAACTATTCAACGAAACAACTGATATCCGGTCTTTTCGTCAACATTGTGTAGCGAAAAACAGGCCTGAATTTACATTTTACAATTGAGGTAAGGTGTAAGAAGAACGTAATTTTACGTTGAAGGCTGAAAAGGATGCTCAAAAAAATCACCGTCAAAAAGGACCCTCTGGGGTCTTTTTTCATTTTAATCCCTTTTCCCGTTTCGTTGAGAAATGAATCACCTCGGGGAGAACAATGCCGGTCAGGATAAGGATCACTCCGATCCACTGCAAGCCGGATATGGTTTCTTTTAATACGATAGCGGACATCAGCACAGCCATGGGCAGCTCGGCAGAGCTTAGGATCGTGGCCATTCCCCCGCCGATATGCGGCACCCCGATCGTGAACAGGAGGGTCGGGATCGCCACCCCGAACAAAGCGATTAGTCCTCCCCATAGCCATAAACCATGCAAAAGGCTTCCGTTCCATATAAAGCTCGGGGGAAAAACGGCAAATACCAGAATCAGCGAGCCGGCAGCCATAACCGTGCTGCGGGAAAGCGGATGCAGCCGATTGACGGCCCTGCCGCTGAAAATGATGAAAGCGGAATAGGACAAAGCCGCGCCAAATCCCAACAAAACCCCTATCGGCGACCATTGCGAAAAGTGCACTTCAAGCCCGTTGCCGGCGAGAAACGTACCGCCCGGCAAGAGCACAAGCGCGTATACCTTCTCCTTTTCAGGACGCTTGCGGCGCAGCATGGATTCAAGAATAACCCCGATCCAGGTGAACTGGAACAACAGGATAACAGCCAGCGATGCGTCAAGATAACGCAGGGCGCCATAATAAAGCATGCCCGTCAAGCCGATCGTGGATCCGACTGCCATGAGCAGCAGGCGCTCCCGCCATGCGAGCTTGATTTTGGGCACAAATAGTGCAACGCTCCATAACATCAGGAAACCGAAAAGCACCTGGCTCCCGACGACCTCCTGCAGGCTGAAGCCAAGCCGGTAGGACAGCTTGACGAAGGTCGACAAAATGCCATAGCTGCAGGCTCCCAAGAAGACGAGTACGGCATAGCGCAGCATCGGTTCCCTCCTTACCGTGTATATCATGGCAACCATTTCATGGCAATGATCAAATTATAGCAGACCGAATTCGGAGATCCCAATCATTTGCAAAAAAAAAATTTCAAATAAAAAAGGGATTTTAAAAAACAAAAAGAATTCATTTAATAATAAGAATAGTTACAAAATTATAAAAAATCCGACAATCAAACGGTTTAGCCGGGCGGAAGCACGCATGAGTTTGGTGAATGGCGCATACAATGCTTTAAAAGTCAGCAGTGTACAACGCCCTTTCATGTAACAAAATTCACAAACATGAATGAACCGTCGGCAACAACCGGAACATCCGAAGGAGGAAGGTGATTAGATGCTGCACATTGTTGTTTGTGTCAAACAGGTACCTGACAGTCGGGAAATCCGCATCGATCCGAAAAACAACACGTTGATCCGGCAAGGGGTTCCCAGTATCGTAAATTTCTATGATCTGCACGGATTGGAGGAAGCTTTGGCAATCAAAGACCGCATCGGTGCCAAGGTAACGGTAGTGACGATGGGACCTCCACCCGCAGAAAAAAGTTTGAAGGAATGCATATCATTGGGCGCCGACGAGGCCGTACTGGTAACCGACCGTGGTTTTGCAGGTGCAGATACGCTGGCTACGTCCTATGTCGTAGCCAAGACGATAGAAAAAGTGGAGGAAATGTTCGGCCCTGTAGATATCGTGTTCTGCGGAAAGCAGACGCTTGACGGAGATACCGGACAGGTCGGCCCGGGAGTGGCCTGCCGCATGGATCTGGAGCAGTTGACCTATGTGGGCAAGGTTGTGGAGGTCGATGAAGGGAAGCGCAGGGTCAAAGTCCAGCGGTTTTTGGAGGATGGCATTGAAGTGGTGGAAACCCAAATGCCTGTGCTGATCACCGCGCTTAAGGAATTAAACAAGGTGCGGCGGGCTCCCTTGCCCGGGATGATCCGCGCTGCCCGATATAAACCGATTGTATGGACTACAGCGGATTTTCCCGATCTGGACCGCTCCAAAATCGGGCTGAAGGGCTCGCCCACGATCGTAGCCAAAACCTGGGTGCCTGAGGCAAAGCCGGTAAATACGACGATGATTGACGGTGACAGTCCGGAAACGCTTGCCGCTGAACTGGCCGAGAAATTATGGAGTGAAGATTTGCCCGAGAGATTAGGCTGGACATCGTAATCTGGTCATTTATACACAGCAAATAATGGGAGGGAAAGGCATTGTCAGATGAAGTCAAAGCAAAAGAAGAAGACGAAATGCCCGATTGGTCGGCATACCGCGGGGTTATGATCGTGGTTGAACAGCGTTCGGGAGAAGCGAAAAGCGTATCCTGGCAGCTGCTTGGCGAAGGCCGCAAGCTGGCGGATAAGCTCGAGGTCGAGTTGATGGCGCTGGTGATCGGCAGCGAGGTCGGACATTTGGCACAGGAAGCCGTTTACTATGGTGCGGATAAAGTGTACTTGTGCGATGCGCCGGAATTAAAGGATTATCGGACCCGCCCATACAGCCGTGTCTGCTTGAAGCTGATCGACGAGGTAAAACCGGAGATCGTACTGTTCGGTGCGACGGGTACGGGCCGGGACTTGGCCGGTGCTATTGCCACCCATCTGCCGACTGGACTGACCGCCGATTCGACGCAGCTTGACGTCGAGCCGCCGCCGTCCCGGCTGCTGCTTGCCAGCCGTCCCGCTTTCTCGGAGAAAATGATGGCGACGATTCTTTGCAAGCAGTATCGCCCGCAAATGGCAACGGCGCGCGCCGGTGTCTATCAGGCGCTGCCCCGGGACAAAAGCAGACAGGCGGAGATTATTGCCATTGAAAGCCCGATGAGGGAAGAGGAGATAGCTGCCCAAGTGGTGGACTTTATCAGCGAGTCGGGGAAAGTCAATCTGGAAGAAGCGGAAATCATCGTGGCCGGCGGCAGAGGACTGGGAGGTCCGGATGCTTTCGCCTTGTTAAAGGAATTGGCCGATGCGCTGGGCGGAGAGGTCGGAGCTTCCCGGGCCGCGGTTGATGCGGGCTGGATCTCGCACGATCATCAGGTCGGCCAAACCGGTAGCACTGTGCGACCGAAGCTTTATTTTGCCATCGGGGTTTCCGGAGCGGTGCAGCATACCGTGGGCATGAGCAATTCCGAAGTGGTCGTGGCCATCAACAAGGATAAAGATGCCCCGATTTTTCAATTTGCCCATTATGGAATTGTCGGAGATTTGTTCAAAATCGTTCCGGCATTGACCGAGGAAGTAAAAAAACGCAGGGGAGCCAGCCTGTTTCAGAAACCGCTTGAAAGCGTTTCAGCAGTGCAGGAGACGGGATAAGCGATAACGGAAAAATCGCAGGTCGCAGGTCAATCCGGATACGATAATGATGAAATAAGGGGGAAAAGAACAGTGGAGGAAAAATTTGATGCGATTGTCGTAGGAGCGGGTCCTGCCGGAAGCGCTGCAGCGTTGGTCATGGCAAGAGCGGGATTAAGCGTCGTACTGATTGAGCGCGGTGAATTTCCAGGGTCAAAAAACCTGTTCGGAGGCGTGCTGTACCGCAAGCAGATCGAGGAATTTGTACCGGAATTTTGGAAGGAACGAGGCGCGCCGGTTGAGCGGTATATTGTGGAACAGCGAATTTGGATGATGAGCAAGCAATCGATGGTGGCGTTCAGCCATCGCAACGAAGCCTACATGGATCCGCCCAATTGTTTTACCGGCTTGCGGGTCAAATTCGATCAATGGTTTGCAGCGAAAGCTGTGGAAGCGGGTGCGATCCCCGTATATGAAACGGTGGTCACCGATGTGATCCGCGAAGGCGGCAAGGTTGTCGGCGTCAAAACCGATCGCGAGGACGGCGATCTCTATGCCGATGTCGTGGTCATCGCCGACGGCGTAAATTCGCTGCTTGGCAAGGCAATGGGCGTGCATAAAGAGTGGAACCCTGATCAGGTCTCGCTGGCCGTCAAGGAAGTCATCAGCCTGCCGAAGGAAAAAATCGAGGATCGTTTCAATGTCGAGGGCGACGAGGGCGTAACCATCGAGTTTATGGGGGAAACCTCGCTCGGCATGGCCGGCATGGGCTTTTTGTATACGAACAAGGACACCATCTCGCTTGGTGTCGGGGTCATGGTCAACCATCTGCGGGAAAAGAGGATCAAGCCTTATGCTTTGTTGGATGCGGTCAAGCAGCATCCTTCGATCCGCAAGCTGATTCAGGGCGGCGAGACGAAGGAATACTCCGGCCATCTCATTCCCGAAGGCGGCTACCATTCCATTCCCGCGTTGTCGGGAGACGGCTGGTGCATTACCGGAGACGCCGCACAGCTGGTCAACTTTGTGCATAGGGAAGGCACCAATCTTGCGATGACCTCCGGCAGGTTCGCTGCGGAAGCGATTATCGAGGCGAAGCAATCCGGCGACTTTTCTGCTAATCAATTGAAGCGCTATGATGAGAAAGTCCGTGAATCCTTTGTGATGAAGGATTTGAAGAAATATAAAGGCATGCATCAGCTGTTGAAAGAGGAAAATCCCGAGCTCTTGTTCGACAAGCTGCCGCATGCGGTGAATGAAGCGGCTTATCAGATGTTCCTGATCGACGGCGTGCCGAAGGCCGACAAGCAGAAGATGGCAATGAAGCTGATCAAGGATGCGGCCGGGGGCACGATGGGCATGGTGAAATTAGGGTATAAAGGATGGAGGGCGATAAACGGATGAGTAATTCCGGAGTCAGCGACAAACTGTTCATGATCCGTTACAAGTGCGACGATCAGTCGCATTTGATCATCAAGGAAACGGAGTCGTGCCTGACTTGCACGACAAAGGACTGCAACTTTTTTTGTCCGGCAGATGTTTATGAATGGGACAAAAAAGAGAAGATCACAACGGTAGCTTTTGAAAACTGCATCGAGTGCGGCACGTGCCGCATTGCCTGCCCGTCGGACAATATTCATTGGGTTTATCCGAAAGGCGGATATGGGATTACCTATAAATACGGATGACTGCAGTGCGTAAAAAGAAAGCTTTATACAGTGGTCAGTTTATGGTATGTTTGTAACCAGAATGCTGACTGCGGGGCTCTGATCCGGAGCCTCTTTTTTTTTGCGGCTGTCCGAACTGCGACTTTAGTCTAGGTTGAGGTACGGCGCTGGACGGTTTTGAAGCAGGTTCTGTTTATTTACAATATCTAATATCGAAGAGAGTCGGCATTGAAAGGAGGGGCCTTCAAGCGCAGCTTATGATCAAGCAAATCCACGCACATAGAAGCTATTATCTATCAATTGCATGCCGTTTTACATAGTTTTTTCCTTGGTCAAAGTAGTCCGATTCTATTCTATATCTTAAAATGAAATAAAATTTGTAAGGAGAGACCCATTTTATGATCAAGCTTACGCAGTTTTCCATGAAAAATGTTGCTGCGGTGATCATTCTCATGATCCTTCTTTTTGCCGGCGGAATTTATTCCTACGGCACGTTGAAGGTGGAGAGCATGCCGGATATTTCGTTTCCGGTTGTTTTGGTCAGTACGCAATATCCGGCTCCTCCCAAGGATGTGCTGGATCAAGTAACCAAACCGCTGGAAAAATCGATCGCCAATTTGCAGGGGATCAAAAATCTGACCTCTACGTCAAGCGATAATTTTTCACAAATTATTGTCGAGCTAGATCAGGGAAAAGATCCGGAAAAAGCGAAAAATGACATCGAAAGTCTGATTGCCAACGTGGGTGTGCCCGACAGTGCGGATAAGCCGAAAGTGATGACGTTCGGATTCGCTTCGCAGCCGGTTTATTACATGGCTGTATACGGTGAGAACGGGATGAACCAGACCGAGCTGGACAAGGTGTACAAGGATGTGATTGAACCCGGATTTAATTCGATTAAAGGGATTGATCACATCGATTCGATCGGCAATCAGGAAGCGACTTTGAAAATCAAATTGGACGCAAATGCGCTGAGCAACTATAGCCTGTCCCCCGCCCAGGTGATCAACAGCATCAAGTCGGGCTTGACCTCCAGTCCGGCAGGATCGGTTGATTTCAACGGCAACACGGAAATGGTGCGGGTTACGGGGAATTACGATTCCATCTACAATCTGGATCACATGCTGATCAGCACCGGACGGGGCGATACGCTCGAGCTGCAGCAGATTGCGAAGGTCGAATCGATTGAAGAGTCTTCGTTTTTCGCCCGCTTGGACGGAAAACCGGCGATCGGCATCCATCTATATAAAACAAAAGACGCCAACGCAGTCGAGTTTGGCAATGCGGCCGATAAATGGATTGCCGGCTGGAAGAAGGATCTTCCCAATGTGACCTTCCACAAGGTTTTCAACAACGCCACCGCGATCAAGGATTCGGTCAACGGCATGATCCGGGAGGGTGGACTGGGCGCGCTGCTGGCTTCCATCATGATCCTGCTGTTTTTGCGCAATTTCCGCATGACCATGATCGTGCTGATATCGATTCCATTGTCGATCTTGGTCACGCTGATTTTGATGGCGCCGATCGGCATCTCCCTGAACATCATGACACTCGGAGGGATGGCGATCGCAGTCGGTCGGGTAGTGGACGACAGCATCGTCGTGATCGAGAATATTTACAGCCGATTGTTGAAGGCGCAGGATCGAAACGAATCTGTGATTTTGCTCGCCACCAAGCAGGTGGCTTCCGCGATCACCTCGTCCACACTCACTACAGTCGGCGTGTTCGGACCGATCGCTTTTGTCAGCGGGGTGGTGGGGGAAGTGTTTCGGCCTTTTGCCATCACGATTGTTTGCGCACTGCTTTCGTCGCTGATTGTAGCCTTGACCGTCATTCCCATGCTGAGCAAGCTGCTGGTGATGAGAAGCCGGAGCATACCGCAATCGACTGAGCATCGCGTCGGCCGATTTGCCAGTATATACAAAAGCGTGCTGTTATGGGGCTTGAAGCACCGAATCAAAACGCTACTGATTGCCTTGATTCTGTTCGTTCTGTCCGTCGGACTGACCGTTCCCTTTTTGCCCAAGTCATTCATGCCGGATAGCGAGTCCGACAGGCAAATGTACTATTTGATCAAGATGCCCAGGGAAACATCGATCGACACCATGAATGAAAAGATGAAGGAAATCGAAACGATGCTGAAAAACAGCAAGGATAACCAAGGCAAGCCATTGTTTACCTATGTGGAATCGCTTGTAGGCTATAATTTTTCAAGCAACAGCATGGCTTACCGTTCCACGATGTTCACGGAAGTCAATCAGCATCAGGATGCGAAAACCGTGATGAAGCAGTATGAGCAGAAGATCAAGCTGATGCTGCCGAAGGAATCCGATGTCAACGGAGAGCTCATTTCTTTCGGCGGAGGGGGTTCTTCCAGCTCGGATTTCTCCTACTCGCTGAAAGGCGACGATCTGCTGGTGCTCAAGCAGGGCGCTGCAATTATAGAGAATAAAATGAAAGACTACCCCGAATTAACCGACATCAAGGACACACTGGGAGAATCAAAAATGGAAGTGGAAGTGTCTGTGGATGAGAATAAGGCCCGATTATACGGAATGACGGTCGGACAGGTATTGGGCAATGTCCATGATTGGATCGGCAAAACCAGTCTGGGAGATATGAATTTCAATAATGTCGTATACAAAACCGATATCGAAATGGATCCCCTATTCAAGGATTCGGCTCAAAAAATTGGTGAAATCCCGCTGAAGACTGCGGCTGGATCGACGATCCGCCTGCAGGATATCGCCGATGTCAAACAGATTGATGCGCCTGTATCGATCGCCCGCGAAAAACAGCAGCAGGTAGTGACGATTACGGCCAAGATTGACAGCAAGGATAAAGGCGGCGTCAGCAAAAAGGTATCCACGGATTTGAATGCGATTGAACTGCCGGCCGGCATCAGCCGCGAGGTGGCAGGCGTGACTCAAGATATCAACCAAGGCTTCAGCCAAATGTTCATGGCCATGGTGGCCTCGATTTTGATCGTTTATCTCGTAATGGTGCTTGCTTTCGGAAACTTAAGCGCGCCGTTTGCCATTATCTTCTCGCTTCCGCTGGCGGCAATCGGCGGCTTGCTGGGACTGGCGATTGCCGGAGAATCGATCAACGTGACTTCCCTGATCGGATTTCTGATGCTGATCGGAGTTGTGGTCACCAATGCAATCGTTCTAGTAGACAGAGTACAGCAGCTGAGAGAAGACGGGTATACCGTGCGAGATGCGTTGATTGAAGCGGGTATGACCCGATTGCGGCCGATTATCATGACGGCAGGAGCGACGATTTTGGCCCTGGTCCCGCT
>CAZESH010000154.1:0-9858 GCA_964514665.1 uncultured Caryophanales bacterium | reverse complement strand
AGCCACTTCCCGTCTTGGCGCAGCAGCGTCACTTTCTCCGGAAAATCGGTCTGATCTATCGTCAATTGATGATCCGCGATTTTCAGCTTCGTTTTCTTAAGTCCTGCCAGTTGGAAAGCGCGGATCAATTGTGCGGCCGACGCGGATTCTGCCACATCGGGATGAATGCCGATCCGATTGACCGGATGTCCCTTCGGCGTAAAATATTCGTCAGTCGTTATTTTAAGCATCCCGCCCCCGGTCAGCAGAGGAAAGATGCGCTGGAATACGCCTTTTCCATAGGTGGTCGTCCCGACGATCGTCGCCCGTCCGTAATCCTGCAGCGCGCCAGCCAGAACTTCCGACGCGCTGGCGCTGTGCTCATTGACCAGCACCACGATGGGCACGGATACTGGCGAAGCGCCGCTGAACGACACCTTTGATTCTTTGCCGTCTTTATCTTTGGAAATCAAGAGCGTGTCTTTATTCATCAAATCGCCGGCAATATGACCAGCCACGTCTATTAATCCTCCCGGATTATCGCGCAGATCAATAACCAGGCTTTTCAAGCCGCTGTCCTTCAAATGCTGCAGAGACTCGTCAAATTGCCGGTCCGCGCCCTGCGAGAAAATCAGCAGCCGCATATATCCGATTCCATCGGGGAGCATATTGGCTATAACAGAGGGGGCTTCGAACAAGTCCAGAACAATCGCAACCTGGCGGACTTGGCTGTTTCTCTCGATTTTAAGCGTCACCTGGTCGCCCGCTTTTTTCAAATCTAGATAATCGGTCAATTGCTGAATCGCACCCGAACCATCCAATGAAAGGGAATCGATGGATAACAGTACATCCCCGGCTTGAAGCCCTGCTTTCTCCGCCGGCGATTTTGCAAAAACCTGCTTGACCCTCGGATCGGCAGTGTCCGCATCAAAGCGGATGCCCAGTCCGACTTTCTGACTGTTCAGCACATTCATGAACCGATCTTGCTCGGCTGCATCATAATAAACGGTGTACGGATCATGGATATAATCGATCATGCCTTGAATGGCGGCTTTCTTCAGCTCATCCTCGCTGACATTTTGCAGGTCAAAGGTCTGCAGCAGCTTCATCGCTTCCTTCACCGAATCGAAAGCACCGGTACCGGCATCGGCGGATGAACTGTCCGCATAAACGGAAAACGGAAAAACGCACAAGCTGATCACAACAATCAGGACGATCCCGGTATATTTTTTCAATATGAAGCTCTCCTTTTGTGATCCCGAAATCATTGCTTCAAATCAAGCTTTTCGAGCAGGTAGTTTATTATTTTTTCGCTTCTGGTAATGACATGGGCTTCTGTCTGCATGCCGACTTTAATCATGGCTTCTTCTCCCTTTTTGTTGTAAAGCGGTTTATTGTCCAAGGTTGCATCCACCAAATAGTAGCTGGCTCCGCTTTGTTGATCGGAACGGGCATCGGCTGAAATCGTCTGAATCGTTCCCTTCAATGTCCCGTATTCTTTGGAGGGAAGAGCCAAGAAATTGTATTGGATCCGATCACCGTTATGAAGGTTGCCGATGTCCCTGTTTTGTACCACCAACTGAACGATATATTCCGAATTATTGTCGGGGACAATCGACAAAACCTCTGTTCCCGCTTGCAGAAGCTCGCCTCTGCTCAGGTCTGCGATGACATTGACCGTACCGTCGATCGGCGCGGTTACCTTCCGATTGGAAATTTCCGTGGAGAGTGTCTGCATTTGGCCGTTCAAATCGTTGATCTGATTGTTATTCTGGCGAATCGTATCGTTGATTTGCAGCAGCAGCTTGTCCTGATTAATCTTTAATCCCTTCAATTGCTGCCGGTTTTGCTCGATTTGGTTTTTGACGTCCAGAGTAAAACCGTTAACGTAATTATTCAAGGTCAATTCCGCATCGGAAACCGCTCTTTTTGCCTCTCCGCCGGTGTCGTCGCTCACCATTTTCTTAAACTGTTCCTGCGCGCTTTGTGCTTGAGATTCAAACTGCTGTTTTTTGATTTCAAAATCGAGGAATTTATTGTAATAAGGGCTCTCTTGGTCCGTAAACAAGTTGCGGTTCAGATCCATCGATTGCTTAAGCGTGAGCAGATTGTCCAATTCCCGCTTGGTGTCTTGGAGATTATTAGTGACGCTGATCAGATCCATTTGCAGCTTTTTGGCGGACGTCTGCCCCTCAAGCAGTTGATCTGCACCGATGACATTCTCAGCCATGCTATCGATTCCCTTGCGCATGATCTCATCACGAAAAGCCTCGAGCTTGCGAAAATCCGAATCCGCTGCCGTAAGCTGCTCATTCAGATCGTGCTTTTGATCGTCCAAATTTTCCAGATCCAGCGTATATAGAGGCTGACCTTTTTGCACTTTTTCCCCGGCCTTATACGCGACATCCTGCACTTTTCCGGTAACCGCACTGGTGATTCGGCTGACCTTGGCGTTCGGGCGTACGACGCCATTTGCTTTCACCACGATGTCGATTTCACCGAAAAATGCCCAAGTCAAGGCAGCAAGCAGAATCACACCCAAGATCGCGACAAACCAGGTAATGAACGGATGTGTTCGCGCTTCCAGCAGCTCCCGGCTGTCCGTCATTTCCTTCAAATCCCTGATCATGACATTCATATCGCTTCCTCCAGATCCTTGCGGCGGCCCTCATCCGTTTCCTTCGATGCTTCCGGCAATTGATCCTTCCAAAGCTCGTAGTATTTCCCTTTGCGGTTCATCAGTTCTCTGTGCTTGCCTGAATCGATGATTTCCCCGTTTTCCATCACAAAGATCCGGTCACAGCGCATAATGGTGCTTAAACGGTGCGCGATCATAATCGTGGTAATGCCCTCAAATCCGTTGATCGTATCGGCAATCGCCTTCTCCGTTGTCGAATCGAGGTTGCTGGTCGCCTCGTCCATAACGAGAATATCGGGATTTTTCAGAATGGCCCGTGCAATCGCCAACCGCTGTTTTTGTCCGCCCGACAAATTCGAGGCGTTCTCCTCCAGCATCGTGTTGTAGCGAAGCGGGAACTTATTGACAAAATCATGTGCCCGCGCCGCTTTGCACGCCTCTATGATATGCCCAAGCTCCGTTTGTTCGTCGATGCCGAGACAGAGATTTTCTCTGATCGTCCCGCTGAAGAAGAACGTATCCTGGGGAATATAGGCGATCTTTTGCCTTAACGCATCTATATTCATATCCTTGATATTGTTTTCATTGTACAAAATTTCACCTTTTTCACAGCCGTAAAAGTGCATCAGCAGCTTGATCAGCGTCGTTTTTCCCGAGCCGCTCTCGCCGACAAACGCCACCTTCTCCCCGGAATGGATGGTCAAGTTAATATTCTTCAGCACCAACTCGCGCGTACCGTAGCGGAAATCCAGATTGTTGATCGTGATTTCGCCTTTGAGCGATGCCGGATGGATCTTCTTCTCCTCGTCTTCAGCCTTCTCCGGCTCCAGATCGAGTATTTCTCCCAATCTGTCTGCCGCTACTACCGCTGTCTGCAATCCGGATTGCAGGTTGATCAAATTCTGGATCGGGTCGAGAAAATAAGCCAACAAAGCATTATAGGTGATGAGCTGCCCCATCGTCATATTGCCTGCCATTACCTGGGAAGCGCCCACCCACAAAATGACGATCCCTCCGACCGCCTGCACAAACCCCTTGATCGAGCCCTGCAGATTATGCACCCAACCGAAGGTGAAAATCGATTTCAGCAAATGAACAAATTTTTTCTCCGTCTGAAAAATCGCTTTATCTTCCGCATTATAGGCTTTGACGGTTTCGATTCCATTGATCGATTCGAAGACATAAGATGTGAGCTGCGCATTATTCTCCATCTGCTTGCGATTAAGACGCTCGAACGGTTTGTGAAACGCCCAGACGATGGCGACATATAGCGGAATGATAATCGCCGTTACACCGAACAAAAAAGCGCTTTGCGCGTACAGAATCGCGCCGCCGACAATCGCCATCAGCGTATCGACCATGATCGTCAAGGCCGCGCCGGAGATCGCATCCCGCACCTTCGAGGCGTCCATCAGCCTGGAGATGACTTCCCCCGCTTTGCGTGTTCCGAAGAAATTCATCGGCAGCTTCAGCACATGATGGTAATAACCGAGAATCAAGGAAATGTCCAGCTTTTGGCTCAAGTAAAGCAGCATCTGGCTTCTGAAGGCGCTGAGCAGCACCTTGAACAAGGTGAGCAGAATAATGCCGACCGAGATAATGTTCAGCGTTTTGTGCAAGCCGTACGGCAAAATTTCATCCAACAAGAATTTGAAATAAAAAGCGCCCAAGATCCCCAAAACCGTATATAAAATCGAAGCGAAAAAGATGCCGGTCAACAAGCGTTTCTGCGGCAGCAGCAGATGAATGAAGCGCGCAAACAGCCCCTTCGTATGGTCGCCTTTTTGGAACTTCGGCGTCGGCACCATCAAGATCAGAATGCCGCTCCAGATTTTGAAAAAATCCTCGGGCGCGTACTTGACGATGCCTTTGGCCGGATCGGCGACAGTCACTTCTTTCTTCGTGATCTTGTGAATGACCACATAGTGCAGCAGTGACTGATCAATGATGACATGTGCAATCGCAGGAAGCGGAAATTCTTCAAAAAAAGCTTCCTGATTACCTTTGACGCCTTTGGCGGTAAACCCGAGTTGTTCCGCCGCCTTGACTAACCCGTATGCGTTCGTTCCCTGCTTATCCGTCCCGGCAATTTCGCGTATTTTCGATATGGGATATTTTAAACCGTATTGTTTGCAGATGGTGGCCAGACACGCGGCTCCGCAGTCCTGAATATCGTGTTGTTTTATGCAAACATATTTAGTGATTACCCTCATATTACTCATGTCCTTCCAGCAAGTAAAAAATCAATGCATTAAAAAATAACTTAATTTTCCTATCTCTCTTCCGAATTTATATAGAAAATCCCACACACCTACTATGATTAATACTGCTAATAAAAAGCCAAATATCGGATGTTTTTCAATTGTTGATTGTAAATAAGAACAAACGTTTTTAATGAATTTTAAATACATAATCTACCTCCTCGTAATAAATTGATAAGACGGTATCATTAAAAAAGATACCGTCCTCTTTCAAAAAAATATTAATGACCATATACTGAATTTGTAACAGTACTGTCACTGCGTTTAGCACTTTGATAACCACTATATACACCTGCAGCGAAACATGCTACAGCAACTACAACCACGACTACCACGATAGCAACAAAAATAAATCCTCCATTTATACCCAGTTGTTCTTCAATTGATAATTCATTCATTCCATTTATACTGAGTGTTGTTTCCATTCTATCCCACCTCATTAATGTAGTTTTTAATGC
Organism: uncultured Caryophanales bacterium; assembly: GCA_964514665.1. GTDB lineage: Bacteria > Bacillota > Bacilli > Paenibacillales > KCTC-25726 > CAZESH01. The sequence continues at coordinate 4,522 of CAZESH010000154.1, read as the reverse complement.
GTTAGATAATACGCAGTTTCTCCAACAGCTTTTCCAAGCTGATAAAATGCTACATAAGCAGTTACAATGGCTACAGCTATTAACCAAGGATTTCCACCTTGTGTTTCGTTCATTTCTTTCTCAGTCATAGTTACAAAACGGTTAGAAATTTTCATTTCCAAGATTATCACCTCTTTTCAAATTTTATTAAGAAAAAAACATAAAAATTTAATCTCTCGGAAAGATCATTATCTTTATGTTTTTCTTGAAACCAGTGAAATTCCTATTCAATCACAATATAAATATCAATAATATTTTCATCCATGTTAGAAGCTGTTTCATCATTTACATGAACATTGTATGTAATAACAACTTTTGACTGAAATCCGGATTTGTGCACGAAATCCATCAATTTTTGATAAGCACTTTCAATTTTCACGGGATTTCCTTTATATCTGGTGTATATTGTATTTTTCAAGTGAAATGAAGAATGAAATTTATAGTCAGTTGATGATGCAATTGAATCATTAATTGGAACAAAAAACTCTATATCTATCTTTTGTTCACCATCAAATTGATCTATCCCGTATGTTACAGAAATTAAAGGCCCATTTTTTCTAACTCCCGACTCTTGCAATAGTTGAAAGAATCTGTTTAATTCCCAATTGATTTCTGTCTGCCTCATCTTCTTCCGAAAAGAAGCTACATTATCAAACCGCAGCTCTTTCCCCGTTTCAATCTGCATTGTTTGGTTCATACCTGCATGCCCTCCTAATCAATCCAGATAAATCCTTATGATGTAAATAATACCCTCTAATTCCACAAGAAGATAGTACCTATTTTTTTAGGTACCCCCTGCTTTTAAATAAACTCTTCAACTTCTTGCGTTTAACTTATTTAGTTTATTTCCTATGAATATTCAGGGTTTTGTTGTGTGCCCACTAGTATCAACACGCAAACTAAAACCTATCTGGATGATTATTCCAGATTATAAACCACAAACAACGAATAGTGAATGATATATTTTGTCGAGTTTTCTGATTGTTTTAAATATTAAGAAAGCTCCCAACCGAAGTCCATCATCAGCCTGGAGATGACTTCCCCCGCTTTGCGTGTTCCGAAGAAATTCATCGGCAGCTTCAGCACAGGATGGTAATAACCGAGAATCAAGGAAATATCCAGCTTCTGGCTCAAATTCCAAAAAGCAACAAAATTTGAACAATTACCGAAAAAGAAAGCAGTATATAGACCTAAAAAATTAATCCGATTGTTAAAACTGTATCACTCATCAAATATCCCAATGCAACGGAAGCAATCTATTTCCTCACCTTATTTGGTTTTTTTACCTTGATAAAAAATGTAACCGAAAGAAATAGCAAAATATATCATTAAAATTATAAAACCTGAGAAATTTAGCGGATAGCGGTCATTAAAAAAAGCCATTATCGCACAAATCATTCCTAATACCACATTGAAAATCAGTAATTTATACCCTTTTCTTTTTTTAACATTCATTTTGGAATAATTTATGATTAGCAGATAGAGTAAACTTCCCAAACAAAACAACATAAGATAATATAATACCATAGCTTCACCCGGTTTCTTATGGATTCGGCCAATCTATTTTTTCAACCTTACCGCACCCGTTAATCATACCTCCAGCTTCCGCAAGAAAAAAGTACCCATTTTTATTGGTACCCTTGAATGAAATCTTCAATTTCTAAACAAGCCCTTGCGTTTGACATATTGGGCGGCTTCTTTGCTTGATTTCAATTTCAGCTTCTTGAGTATTCGGTTCACATGATTCTTAAGCGTTCTCTCCGCAATTTGAAAATGCTCGGCAATTTCCGATTGGGTTCGGCCTTTATCGATTTCTTTCAAAATTTCTTTTTCCATGCCAGTGACCAACTGACTGACTTCTTCCCGCTTCAAGCGCACCAATTCATTGCGCAGCGCTTCGGAAGCACAGGGGTGAATGCCGGATTCATTGCGGTAGGCGCATCGAATCATTTCCGCAAGCTCGCGGTGATTCGCTTTATCGATATAATTGACAGCCCCGGCTGATATGGAATCGATAATCAGCGACGATTCCGACATGGAAGTGAGCATGATGATCTTGCAGTCCAATTTTCCATGGATTTCTTCCGCTGCCTCGATGCCGCCGGAGCAAATTTCCTTCAGCACGATATCCATCAGGATCACGTCGGGCCGCAAGCGGTACGCCGAATCGACCGCTTCTTCTTGATCGGCTGCGACGCCTGCGATTACCATATCCTTCTCCTGGTTCACAAGCTGCTCAACGGCCCGACTCCAGACCGGATCGTCCTCGACGAGCAGCACGCTGATTTTGTCCACGAATCGTTTCCCCTTTCGGTGCCAAGCTGGAAATCGCCTTCCTGAATTTCGTTGGAAATTGCAGCGTCACAGTGGTTCCCTCATTTTCCCTGCTATGAATGGACAAGTGTCCGCCATGTTTGCGCATCATATTGTAGCAGTAGGACAGTCCGAGTCCGAAGTTCCCCGCACGATTTTTGGTCGTATAGAACGGCTCCATGATTCGCGACGCATGCTGTCGCGGGATGCCTGTCCCTGTATCCTTGATGGTGACGGCCACTTGCTTATTGGCCATGTCGGTTGTTACAGTCAGCTTGCCCCCATGCGGCATGGCTTCCATCGCATTCATCATAATATTTCCCAGCACTTCCCGGATATGAACGGGATCGCACTCCAAGTCGCCATCAAAGGAATAATGCGTACTGACCGCGATGCGCTTATGCTTCAACTGCGGCGTCAACAATTCCAGCGCCTGCTCGATCAATGAGCGGACAGGGGTCTTTTGCATGCTGATATCCATATCCTGAATCTGCTTTTGAATGTGCATCGCAAACGAATACAGATGATCGGTCGTTTGCAGCACATCATCGGCCATGGTTTGAATCTGGCTACTGTCATTTTGCTGAACGGATTGTTTGATCAGGGACATTAACAGGTTTATTTTTCCAATGTCGCTTTTGATGGTGTGGTTGATGATCGACGTCCCGCTGGTCATGGCTTTCATCGCGCTGTCGAGTCTCTCATTTTCAAATTTGAGGCGAATGCCTAAAAAGCCGGTTTTGGTCATCAGAAGCAGAAAAACGATGAAGAATACCGATAGGGTAATATCGTTAAAGCGCCAAATGTCGTAAATCCCGAAAAGCAGGAGGATGTAAGCGGCGAAAAGATGGAAAACGACCACCGGAACAACGATCAGCGTGAGAAAGCCCATTTTTCTCTTCAGTACCGGATTCGATTGTTTCAGATAACCGACAAACAGCAGCAGGCATCCTGCCAGCAAATAAACGGCTGTCCATGCAATCCATATCGTAGACGGATGCTTCGTTGTCGCAGAAATATCGATTGGCGCAAGAAACGCCAAGGAGATAACCGGAACCAACAGAATGAAAGACAACATTCTTCTGAATTGAATACCGAAAAAACCGCTATAGCAGACGGCAAACATCAAAAAAGCATATGGCATACCGCTCCGGTACATAAAAAGACCGACATCGACGATCGGAGTTATCACCTGAGACAGCCAAGGGCGGATCGATTCAAAGCGGTTTAAATTCGGCTCGAAGGTCTCCGTCCAAGCAACGGAAAAAGCGCCGATTCCGGCAAGAAAAGCGGAAGCCGCCCCCCATCTCACATTATCCCTGTGCGGCTGATTAAATATCAATATCAAGCTCAAGGTCCATAGCAGTATAAAAGACAATATCATCGTGAACGCACTCCAAACTTTTTTGCGATTCATTTTCTGATAGAAAATGGATTACCATGAACTTGAAAAAAAGTGTCGAGCATATAGTATATTTATACCATTAATCCTATGTTTTAGGAAGTTCAAAAGTACTATGTACTCAGAACTATTGGTTTTGGATTTTGATCCATGCACAAAAAAGAGAGGGATCGTTTCAAAACCGCTCCCTCTCAGCCCGTTCATGATAGTGCATCAGGTTTGTTTAGTGCCGGCAACTTTGACACCGCGCGGCCGATTGCCGTCCGGATCCGGCTCGAGTGTTATCCCGATACCGGTAAAGTGAAAATCCGGATTAGTCAACTGGTAAGTCAGAAGTCCCTGACCATCCTCATTCACCTTGAAAGTACCGCAATTATAGCGCTTATCCCCGTGGATCAACCAAGCCTGATATACATTCTCCCCCGCAGTCGGTTTCAGTCCGTTAATCGCGATGACCACGATCCTCGCATCCCCCTGACTTGCCAACGTTACATTGCCCTTGATATCCGGCATATTCGCGGAATAGGAATAAATCGGGAACACCTGCTTGGCTTCCATGGGCTCTCGCAGCGCTTGTTGGCCGTCAGGGAAGAGCGCATTACGATAATGTCCTCCCAACCACAATCCCAGTCCCAGAAATAACACGCCGAGCATGGCGGCATAAATCAACGGGTTACGCCAACGTTTATGAATTGGAACCCTCGAAGGTTTGATCCGGTATTCGGAACGATCCGGTTCCCGATCGGGATGGAATATGCTGTCCATGAC
>CAZESH010000153.1:0-9979 GCA_964514665.1 uncultured Caryophanales bacterium | reverse complement strand
ATACGGACATAAATAATGTCCTTCGCGTCGGTTTCGAGCTCCAGCCATGCGCCGCGGTTCGGAATAACCGTTGCCGTATATGTGTTTTTACCGTTTTTATCGACTTTCGTGCTGAAATAAACACTCGGGGAACGGACAAGCTGACTGACAATGACACGCTCAGCCCCGTTAATGATAAAGGTCCCCGTATCGGTCATTAAAGGAAAATCTCCCATGAAGACTTCCTGTTCTTTCACCTCTCCGGTTTCCTTGTTGATCAGGCGCACTTTCACTCTCAATGGTGCCGCGTAGGTTACGTCACGTTCTTTCGACTCATCAATGGAATATTTCGGCTCTCCCAGGCTGTAATCGATAAATTCCAACACCAAATTTCCGGTGAAATCCTGAATCGGGGAAATGTCTTGGAACATTTCTCTCAGTCCCTCATCAAGGAACCACTCGTATGATTTCTGCTGGATTTCAATCAAGTTGGGAATGTCCAGAACTTCTTTGATTCGCGCATAGCTCCTGCGTACACGGCGTTCGTACTCTACATCATGACCTGCCAACTTACACTCACCCCTCATATCAACTGACTTAAAACTTCCTCTACACAAAAAGAAAAGCCCTTAAAAGAGATGTCGCGATTTCGACAGCTCGTGAAAGGCGTCTTTTATTACCGTTCAGACACTGAAACCCGCTCAAATACATCAACTGCAATGACCGGACGGACAACTCGACTCAAAGCATGCGAAGTTTTTTTCAATCCCCTGTTGCCACCCTTCGAATTTTCACTTAATATAAATGAGAAAAAACTTTAATGAAAGTTGTCAAAGGATGCTCCAACGGGAACATTCCACCCATCGAGAATTATGTATCTTTGGGTTCGACTGTTTGCGGACGGTAAAAAAACCACGAATTTTGAGAGACCTCTTCTTATATCAAGTAGACTTGCCTAAAATGTAAACATTATACTTCAACAGATCGGTTTTTATTCATGGTTTTTTAAAAAAAGCCTTGACATTTTATTCACTTAAAGACACATAGCCCATCTTAATACTGACATTTTATTATAATAACACATCGAAAGAGACCCGTCAAGAAAAAATTCTCACTCTTTGACGGCTTTATAGATGCGGTAGCCTTTGTCTTTGGCTTCTTCCTCAACAATCGCATAAATGGATTGCAATTTGGCTAGCGCTGAGGGTGCGCCCTGTTTTTTTTGAATCACTACCCATAGCTCGCCCCCCGATTCCAAATGATCCGCTGCCTGCTCGAAAATCCGATGCACGATCTGCTTGCCTGCCCGGATAGGCGGATTGGTCAGGATATGAGTAAAGCGTCTGTCTGCGATTTTCTCAAACAAATCGCTCTGCAGGACCTCTGCGTTTCGAATCCGATTTTCCTTAACATTCTCCTTTGCCAATTGCACGGCCCGTTCATTGATGTCAATCAAGGTACATCGGCCATTTACAGCAAGATCGGCGGCTGCGATGCCGATCGGCCCATAGCCGCATCCAACATCCAACACCTCGGCATGAGCAGGAATGACCATTTTTTCAATCAACAACCGGCTTCCAAAATCGACCCCCCGTTTGGAGAACACACCCGCATCACCGTAAAAAGCGTAAGTTTTATCGCGCAGCGCTGCCTCAAACCGCACACGGTCATGATCCGCATCCGGTCGTCGGGAAAAATAATGTTCCGTCATGCCTTCCTCCGTACGATCTTTTTTGAGTTTGATTGTGCGGAGAACCCCTTGAAAAATTTTTCAAGGGGTTCTTATACACAATCATGGTTTATGCAAATGATTTATTTTACTTCAACCGTTGCTCCGGCTTCTTCCAATTTGGCTTTAACCGTATCGGCTTCTTCTTTTGCAACTTTTTCTTTGATCGGCTTCGGCGCATTGTCAACCAGGTCTTTTGCTTCTTTCAAGCCGAGACCGGTAATTTCACGAACGGCTTTAATGACGTTGATTTTGGAGCCGCCAGGACTGGTCAGAATAACGTCGAATTCGCTTTGCTCTTCAGCTTCCGCCGCACCGGCGCCTGCTCCTCCAGCCATAACCGCCACAGGTGCTGCAGCCGTTACGCCGAACTCTTCTTCAATGGCTTTCACCAAATCATTCAATTCCAATACTGTCATGGCTTTAATTGCTTCCAAGATCTGCTCTTTACTCATGAGTTCTACCTCCATAAATTAATTTGTATTTTTTACATTCAGGCAATTAGTATCATTGATGTTTTATGCGCCTTGCGTTTCTCCGTCTTTATCGGCGACCGCTTTGACCGCGAGCGCGATATTGCGCATAGGTGCTTGCAGCACGCTAAGCAGCATCGACAGCAAACCTTCTCTCGAAGGCAGGTCGGCCAATGCTTTCAATTGAATCGCATCCACGACTTTCCCTTCAACGACACCTGCTTTTAGCTTTAATTTATCATTCTTCTTGGCAAAGTCAGACAAAATTTTTGCCGGAGCAACCACGTCTTCCTTGCTGAAAGCTATTGCAGTAGGACCCGTCAAATGAGCATCAAGCTCTGTCAATTGCGCGTTCGCCGTAGCCAACCGCGCCATCGTATTCTTGATGACTTGAAATTCCACACCGGCCTCGCGCAAAGTTTTGCGCAGCTGTGTAACCTGGGCAACGTTCAATCCCCTGTAATCGGCGACGACCGCACATGCGCTCTCGGTTAATTTGCTTGTCACCTCGGCAACATGCTGTTCTTTTGCCTGACGCACTTTTGCATTACTCAAATCGTTACACCTCCTATAAGTTCTATACTCCGAACAAGAAACCGCAATCGATCTGTGACATAAAATAAAGCCTTCGAAGACAATTCGAAGGCTTGCCATGCATTACAAAAAAGTAAATGTCATGTATCACAATACCTCGGCAGGATATTTAAGTCCGCTTGGGACACCTGCTGTCTACGGTTCTCATATTCAAATGGATTGTTCGACAACTTCTATACGGTATCACGCGCCCGATAAAATGTCAACCTGCAGTGATTTATCTTAAGCTGGCAGCATTCACACGCACGCTTGGTCCCATTGTCGAAGAAACAGCGACGCTTTTTAAATACACGCCTTTGGCGGCTGCAGGTTTGGACCGGTTCAACGCCTCAATCAAGACACGGAAATTTTCCGCAAGCTTCTCGGAGTCGAAGGACGACTTGCCGATCGGCGCATGAATTTGTCCGGCTTTGTCAAGACGGTATTCGATTTTACCCGCTTTGATTTCTTGCACCGCTTTGGCGATGTCAAACGTTACCGTACCGGATTTTGGATTCGGCATCAAACCTCTTCCGCCCAATATGCGGCCGAGTTTACCTACTTCACTCATCATATCCGGGGTGGCTACGCAAACGTCGAAGTCCAGCCAGCCTTGCTGGATTTTGGTAATCATGTCCTGATCGCCGACATAATCGGCTCCGGCCGTTTCCGCTTCCTTGACTTTATCGCCCTTGGCAAACACAAGAACGCGCTTGGTTTTACCTGTTCCGTGCGGAAGCACGACAACGCCGCGAACCGCTTGATCCTGTTTCTTCGGATCAACGCCCAAACGCACGGCGACTTCAACAGTTTCATCGAAGTTGGCGGTAGCCATTTTCTTCACAAGCTCGATCGCTTCTGCTGCTTCATAATTGGCATCTTGGTCAACAAGCTTGACGGCTTCCAAATATTTTTTACCTTGTTTAGCCATGCTTTGTAATCCTCCTTTGTGGTATTAGCGGAAATAAGTCCTCCCACTATAAACGAAAATCAGTCTTCGATCGTGATACCCATGCTGCGAGCTGTACCTTCAACCATACGCATTGCAGCTTCAACCGATGCAGCGTTCAAATCCGGCATTTTTTGCTCGGCGATTTCACGTACTTTGTTGCGTTTGACAACAGCCACTTTCTTCTTGTTCGGTTCCCCGGATCCTTTCTCGATACCGGCAGCAACACGAAGCAATACAGCAGCAGGAGGCGTTTTGGTCACAAATGTGAAGGAACGATCCTCAAATACGGAAATTTCCACGGGAATAATCAAACCAGCCTGATCAGCAGTTCTGGCATTGAACTCCTTACAAAAGGCCATAATATTGACCCCTGCTTGACCCAATGCGGGACCTACCGGCGGCGCAGGATTCGCTTTGCCAGCGGGAATCTGCAGTTTTACAACTTTCATCACTTTTTTTGCCATGCGAGACACCTCCTTGCCCATAATGTGGTGAAACGGGATTAACCCTCCCACGTTAACGTCGGCCTACCCTCAGGGCAGACCTGCTAGAAACCATGCTTTGGCGGCATTAAAAGCCGCAGCAAGCTATATTTTTTCCACTTGAGTGAAATCCAACTCCAGCGGGGTTTCTCTGCCAAACATGTTGACGTGTACTTTGATTTTGCTTTTGTCAGCCAAAATTTCTTCTACCGTGCCGACAAAATCAGCAAAAGGTCCGACCTTGACGCGAACCGATTCCTTGATGTCGAAATCAATCTTCGGTTTTGGTTCTTCCATCCCCATATGCTTCAGAATCGATTCAGCTTCTTCCGGCAGCAATGCGGTTGGTTTGGAACCGGAACCCGTCGATCCGACAAATCCGGTAACACCGGGCGTGTTGCGAACGACATACCAAGAGTCATCGGTTTGAACCATTTCGACCATCACATATCCGGGATAGACTTTCCGCATAACGGTTTTTTTCTTCCCGTCTTTGTTGACGATTTCCTCTTCCATCGGTACCAGCACGCGAAAGATTTTATCGGACATGTCCATGGATTCCACGCGTTTTTCGAGATTGGCTTTTACTTTATTTTCATACCCGGAATAGGTATGAACAACGTACCATCTTTTTTCCATTGCATTCACCTTTGGCCCCACTTATTGAAATAACAGACGCAGCAGCTTGGATAGACCCAGATCGATGACGGCAAAGTAGATGGTAACAAACAGCACGGTAAGGATGACAACGATCGTGTAACTGGTCAGTTCTTTTCGGTTTGGCCAACGAACTTTCTTCAGTTCGCTCCAGCTGTCAGCAAAAAACGAAAAAGTAGCTCCGAATCCCTTTCTAATTCCGCCTAGAAAAGCCATCAATAAACACCCCCTAAACTACCTTGTTTCGCGATGAAGCATTTGCGCGTTACAAAACTTGCAATATTTCTTCATCTCAATGCGGTCGGGGTTGTTTCGCTTGTTTTTGTTCGAGGCATAATTCCTTTGTTTACAATTGGTGCAAGCTAACGTTATCACTACCCGCATGTTAGACACCTCCCGACAATTCCAATTCAGTCTGATTGAAGTTGATAAAATTAAAAAAATCCCTTTTTTAGGGCTACCTAAAACAATTTATCACAACGCATTTTTCATGTCAAGGAAAAGGTGTTTACGGGTCCCGTCCTTTACCCATCTTTTCCATCTAACCGCACTCTCATACCGATTTCATTCGTTTGTTTTTCGCTTGATGCAATAAAAAAGCACCCTTGCCTCGTTAGGATGCCGCCAGCTCGAAATAGATTTGATCAAAAGCTTTCACTAAAAAATGAGATCGCGAATTTCCAAATAACGTTCCAGCTTGCGCTTGACTCTCTGCAGCGCATTATCGATCGACTTCACATGGCGGTCCAAATCGACGGCGATTTCCTGATAGGATCGCCCGTCCAAATACAGCATCAGCACCTTGCGCTCCAGATCGCTGAGGATCTCTCCCATTTTGTCTTCCAAGCCGGAGAATTCCTCTTTGTTGATCATCAATTCCTCCGGATCAGTCACCTTGGGTCCGCAGATCACATCGAGCAGCGTACGGTCTGAATCCTCGTCATAAATAGGCTTGTCCAACGAAACATAAGAATTTAAAGGAATATGCTTTTGTCTGGTCGCCGTTTTGATCGCGGTAATGATCTGCCTCGTAATGCAAAGCTCAGCAAAGGCTTTGAAGGATGCCAGCTTATCGCCACGGAAATCACGAATCGATTTATACAAACCGATCATGCCTTCCTGGACAATATCTTCGCGATCAGCCCCGATTAAAAAGTAGGAGCGCGCCTTCGCCCGAACGAAATTTTTATACTTGTTGATCAAGTACTCCAACGCTTCGCCGCTGCCTTCCCGGACCGCTTCAACCACGTCTTCATCCGTATTAAGGTCATATTGGTGCATGCTTATTTCGTTGAGGTGGACACTCACAAACTATCCCTCCGCCTGCAGAACTACGACATTTACAACGTTCCCTACATGAAAAGATAGGATAAGTATACATTATGTAATCTAACACCGTCAACCGTCTAACTCCTTATTTCTCTAGTACGGACGCATGTTTCCGGTTTTTCATGCAGGCTTTTTCGGTGCATTCTGTATCTGTTAATTATTTCCCCTGCGCCACTTTTCCATAATATCTAACAAATTTTGATCGAGTTTGCTGTCGAATGTGTTTCTTTCCTTTTCCTGCTTATGCTTGATTCTCGTGGAAATTTCCTTCACACTATCGTCGACCATCAGCTTCAAATCCCTTGCAGACAGTCGCAGGGCGCCGTGACCGAAGGTGATATGCTGTTCGACTGAATCGGAGGTGGCGACGTGAACACGGATTCTGCGGCTTGTCGTTTCTGCAACCAAGCGTTCAATCAATTCGTCCGCCGTTTCCTTTTGCTTGGTGTATACGATTTGCAAACGATGCTGCCGATATTTCCCTCCCAAGCCCGGAACTTGATGAGCGTCAAAAACCAGAACCAGCCGCATCCCTGAAAAGCCTTGAAAATCAGCCATAATGTCGATCAAACGATCCCTGGCATCCTCAAGGCTGATCTCCTTTAGCCGGTTAAGCTCCGGCCAAGCTCCAATAATATTGTAACCGTCAACGATCAGCACTTCTTCCATGGCATCACACTCGTTTCGATTCTACGGCGGAGGCGCGCTGACGCATCAGCTCATACATCAAGACGCCCGCTGCCACGGAAGCATTCAATGATTGAATGCGCCCCTTCATCGGCAGCTTGAACAGAAAATCGCACTTCTCTTTGATTAATCGGCCGATTCCTTTGTGCTCGTTGCCAATGACGATCGCTAGCGGCAGGTTGAAATCACTATGGTAAACGTCATGGTCCGCCGCCACGTCCGCACCCGCAATCCAAAGCCCCCGTTCTTTCAGATAGTCGATCGTCTGCGCGAGATTGGTCACCCTGGCTACCGGCACATATTCAACCGCACCCGCCGAAGTTTTAGCCACGGTGGCCGTCAAACCGACCGATCTCCGTTTGGGAATCACAACCCCGTGAATGCCGGTGCATTCCGCCGTGCGCAGTATAGAGCCGAGGTTGTGCGGGTCCTCCAATTCATCGAGCAGGAGGATGGCCGGCGATTCGTTTTTGTCTGCCGCCGCTTGCAGCAGATCGTCCAATTCTGCGTACGCATATGCCGCAACTTGTGCCACAACCCCCTGATGCTGCACATCTCCGACCATCTGCTCGAGCTTTTTGCGGTCAACCTGCTGCACAATCACGCCGGACTTTTTGGCCTCGGTAATCAGGGCATGCAGCGCTGCCTTGTTGGCCTGCTCGGCCACCCATATTTTATGAATCGATCTGCCGGAACGAATCACTTCCATCACCGGATGTCTGCCCGTCACATACTCCTGCTCCATGTGAATCCTCCTATATCTGGTCGCCAGCTTCTGCAACTGAATTTATATTTAATGTTCCGCTCCTTGGAAAACCGTATCCGCAAGCTCGCGCAATCTTTCAAAGCGTTTTTCGTAATACAAAAAACCGATCAGGCACTCAAACCCGGTGCTGTGCCTGTATTCCAATACATCGGCGTTCTTGGGAATGCTCCCGGATTTGGCGTTGCGGCCCCTCTTTACCACAGCTGTTTCCTCTTCCGACAAAAGCGGCATCAAGCGTTCCAAAGCTTTAGCTTGGGCTTTGGCCGACACATAACGAATCGAACGCATATGCAGATGATTAGGACGATGGTTTTCCTGGGCCACCAACCATTGACGGACAAGCGTCTCATAGACGGCATCGCCGATATAAGCCAACACCAGCGGATTTAGCTGTCCGGCATTTTTGGAAGGAGCAATAAACAACCATTCCTTGTCATCCATCATGAACCTCTCATTTCCTGCGCCAACGGGTTCCCTGAGGCGTGTCCTCGAGCAAAATCCCTTGATCCGTCAACAAATCGCGGATCTCGTCGGAGCGGGCGAAATTTTTGTTTTTACGCGCTTCTTTACGTTCTTCGATCAAGCGTTCAATCTCTGCATCCAGCAATTCTTCCTGCGGCTCGGGAACAATCCCCAAGATCTTGTCAAAGCCTTGAAAAAGAGTGAGCCCGTGACGCAGCGCAGTCGGCGTTACCTCCCCGGATTGCAAGTATTGATTCGTCTCGGAAACCAGCTCGAATACGGCAGTGATTGCGTCCGGCGTATTGAAATCATCCTGCATTTTCTCGTGAAACCGTGCCATGATCCGATCGCATTGCTGCATAAAGTGTTGTCCCACGGCTGACCCTGCCTCAACCGTCTGCTCCTCATCGCACATATCGATCCGGTGCCTGAGATTGGACAGGCAGTTGGCGATCCGCTCCAGGCTTTGCTCCGCCTGTTTCATCACCTCGTCATTGAAATTAAGCGGGTTTCTGTAATGGGCGGAAAGCAGAAAAAAGCGGATAGCGGCGCCGCTGTATGCACTTAACATCTCCCTGACGCTGATGCCGTTGGCCAGAGATTTGGACATCTTCTCATTGTTGATGTTCAAATAGCCGTTGTGCATCCAATATTTAACGAAGGTTTGTTGATTGTGCGCCTCCGATTGGGCCAATTCGCATTCATGATGGGGAAACTGCAAATCCTGCCCGCCGCCGTGAATATCCAGCGTATCGCCAAGATATTTGCGGGCCATCGCCGAGCATTCAATATGCCATCCAGGGCGTCCTTCTCCCCAGGGACTTTGCCATTTTATCTCTCCGGGCTTGGCTTGTTTCCAAAGCACAAAGTCGCGGGCGTCCCGCTTCTTTTCGTCCACCTCGACACGAATGCCGTACTGCAGCTCCTCCAGATTTTGATGGGAAAGCTTGCCGTAATCCGCGAACTTTTCCGTGCTGAAATACACATCTCCGCCGCTTTCGTAAGCGTAGCCCCGGTCCACCAGATCTTGGATAAAGGCAAGGATCTCCGGCATGTTCTCGGTTACGCGCGGATTCACATCCGCTTTGTGGATGCCTAGTCCTTCGGTATCTTCATAATACGACCGGATGAACTGTTCCGCCAGTTCGGGCACCGGGATTCCGGTTTCTTCCGATTTGCGGATCAGCTTGTCATCGACATCGGTAAAATTAACCACATAATCGACATTGTAGCCGATCGCCTGCAAATATCTGCGAACGACATCGAAAAAAATAAACGGCCGGGCATTGCCTATATGAATATAATTATAAACCGTCGGTCCGCAAACATACATTTTCACTTTCCCCGCTTCCAGCGGTTGAAAAAGTTCTTTTTGCCTTGTCAGCGAGTTATAAATGTAAAGCGACATTTAATCCCGTCCTCCGTTTTTCAGCTTCTCCAGCTCTTTCTTCAGCTCGTCGATTTCCTCCTGCAGCCTCTTGCAATAATCGGCAACCGGGTCCGTCAGTTTATTGTGCTCTAGGCGGCTGGTACGGATCCCGTTCTGACTGACGGTCTTGCCGGGAACTCCGACAACCGTGCAGTTTTCAGGAACTGCCTTTAGCACGACAGCATTTGCGCCGATAAATGAATTATCCCCCACCTTAAAGGAGCCGAGCACCTTCGCTCCCGATCCGATCACGACACGATCGCCGATCGTAGGATGCCGCTTGCCTTTTTCCTTGCCGGTTCCGCCCAGCGTAACCCCTTGGTAAATGACGACGTCATCGCCGATTTCACAGGTTTCCCCGATCACCACGCCCATGCCGTGATCGATAAACAAACGATTGCCGATCTTTGCCCCCGGGTGAATTTCGATGCCCGTCAAAAGGCGGCTGAATTGCGAAATGG
>CAZESH010000152.1:0-9982 GCA_964514665.1 uncultured Caryophanales bacterium | reverse complement strand
GCTCCGACTCGTGAATCGGCAGCTCCGATTGCGGCAGCAGCACATGCTTGCCGAGCCCGATATCGAGAAAGCAGCCGAGCCGCGGATGGACGTCGACCACCTCGAGCAAAGCAAGTTCACCCAAAGAAAGGAGCGGCTGTTTCATCGTCGCCGCCAAACGGTCCTCGCTGTCATGAAACAGAAAAACCCTGACCTTCTCTCCGGGCGCAAGGTTGCCGTTCGCTTCGCTGTAATGCAGCAGCACATCCATTCCGTCGGCAGACAAAAAAAAGCCATGAGGAGATACTTCTCTGGCTATGGTTAGTTCCTTGAATGTTCCAGCTTCAAGCGTCATGCGTGTTCAACCACTTTCGCATCGGACCAAAGCCGTTCGATATTGTAATATTCCCGGTCGTCCCGATGAAAGACATGCACCACCACGTCGCCCAGATCAATCAACACCCATTTGGCGGTCTCAAAGCCTTCGATGCCTTTGACGTTAATTCCGGCCTCTTCCGCTCTTTTCTTGATTTCCGTGGCGATCGCCTGAACCTGAATGTCCGAATTGCCGTGACAAATCACAAAATAATCGGCGATCAAAGAAATGCCCTCAAGGTTCAAAGTCACCACATTCATCGCTTTTTTGTCTTCTGCGGCATCCACCGCCATGGACATGATTTTGTCTGATGCAACTGCCATATTTCAGCCTCCTGTTTATTGTTTTTTATGTTCGAGCTCCGCAATGAGAGCGTTCCTTGCTTCTAAGGTAAGAGGGAAAATCCGCTTGTGGTGGTCGAGCAAAAAACGGATCGTCGAATCAAATCCGGCGAGCATCGCCTGCTCCAGGTTCGACTCGGCCAGCTTGCGGATTTCCGCCACTCCGGGAAAATTCCGGCCAGGTTCGATATAATCGGCAAGGCAAACGACCTTGTCAAGCAATGTCATGCCTGCGCGTCCCGATGTGTGATAGCGGATCGCGTCGAGCACGGCTTGGTCGGCAACCCCAAGCTCCGTTTGCGCTACGAAGGCGCCTACCGGGGCATGCCACAATTCCTTGTCGTAATCCAGCAGTTCCTCCGGCAAACGATGGCCGCGAATCACCGCTTCCATCTTCTTGACCGGCCAGTATTTCGCTATATCATGCAATAACGCGGCCAAATCGGCCTTCTCCGCATCCGCTCCGTATTGCCCGGCAAGCTTGACGGCCGTCTCCACTACGCCAAGCGTATGGATCCAGCGTTTTTCGGGCAGCTGACGTTTGACTTCCGCTTCCAACTGTTCACGATTCATATAAAGCATGCTCCTCGATATAGCGCCAAACTTGGTGCGGCACCAAATAGCGGATCGATTTGCCCGCTTTTCTGCGCTCCCTGATTTCCGTTGAAGAGATTTCGATCATCGGCATGGCGATCATCCTGACCTTCTCAGCGAGCCGCTGCGGCAGGTTTTTCGGATCGAATTCCACGCCGGGCCTCATCAGACCGATAAAGTCGATCATCTGCGAAATCTCTTCTATTTTATACCATTGATGCAGAAATTTCACCATGTCCCCGCCGATTATCCAACTGAATTGATAGTCCGGGTAGCGATCCTTCAATAATTTCACCGTGTTAACAGTATATGAAATTCCACCCATTTTCAATTCAAAATCGGTTACGCGAAATTTCGTTTCCTCTTCGACCGCCTTGCGCACCATTTCCAGCCGATGATCGGCGGATACTTGTCCCGCGGGGGTTTTATGCGGCGGAACATTGGACGGCATGAACCAGACCTCGTCCAATCCGGCTTCTTCCAAAGCCCGTTCCGCCGCTATGACATGGCCGATATGAACGGGATCGAACGTCCCTCCCATGATTCCAATCTTCACATCCCTCACCCACCTTCGTTCATTAAGGAAGCTCGATCGTTTTGTTTTCTTCGGATTCCTTATACAGCACGATGATGCTGCCGATCACCTGAACGAGCTCCGCTCCGGATTGCTGCGCCAGCGCCTCGGCCACTTCATGGCGGTCCTCGAGACAATTTTTCAGCACGGAAACCTTGATCAGTTCACGCTTCTCCAGCACTTCCTCGATATGCTTGACCAGATGATCGTTGACGCCGCCTTTACCGACCTGGAAAACCGGATCCAGATGGTGCGCGAGCGCTCTTAAATGTCTTTTTTGTTTGCCTGTCAGCATTGAATATTTCCCTCGCTTTATTTGCAAAATGTCCTGCTTGAATAGCGGGGCTATGTAAAGGAGCCGAGTACGGCTTCTCTCATCACAGAAACCGGAGCTTCCCGATCCGTCCAGTATTCCAGCGCATAAGCCCCCTGATAAATAAACATCCCCAGCCCGGAATGAATCCGGGCCCCCGCTTGACTGGCCGCGGTCAGCCACTTGGTTTCAAGCGGATTGTAGATCAAGTCGCTGACTATCGTGCCTGAGCGGAAGATAGCGGCATCTGTCGGCATCTCCCCGATATGCGGATGCATGCCGACGCTGGTCGTATTAATGATCACGTCCGCGTGCTTGATGTCAGCCAAATCTTCCATGGCAATGCTTTCACAGCTGCATAATCCGGAAATGTCTGCGGCCAGCGCACGCGCACGCTCCACTGAACGATTGGCGATCCAGATCCGTTCGGGATTTTCCTTCGCCAATGCAAAAGCCACTCCGCGCGCCGCACCCCCTGCTCCGATCATTAGAATGCGCTTTCCCTTCAGCTCGCATGCGGTTTCCGTTTTGAGCGAGCGCACATAGCCGATGCCGTCGGTATTGTAGCCCGTCAAGACGCCTTGGTCATTGACAATCGTATTGACGGCTCCGATCTCCTTTGCGGTTTGGTCGACATGGTCAAGCAGCGGAATAACGTTCACTTTATGGGGAATGGTCACATTCACTCCGCGGAATTGAAGCGCGCGGATCCCGGCAACCGCCTGCCGCAGCTGCTCCGGTTTGATTTCGAAGGCGGCATAGGCCGCATTCAGGCTCAAGCTGCGAAAGGCCGCGTTCATCATGACCGGCGAGCGTGAATGCCGCACCGGATAGCCAAAAACGCCAAACATTACCGTTTCACTGTCAAGCGCCGCATCATTTTCCCGTTTCATACGGATTCCTCCCCAATGGTTTTTTCGGCTCTTTCGCTTCAGATCATCGACGGACGGACTGCGACACGAACGCCCTTAGGTGCGTGAATCGCCACTTCGGCCTGTCCGCTGCCGTTGACCTTGATCCACCCCAGTCCGGAAATCAATACATCCTGATCGCCTTTCAGCTTGAAGCGGTGTACGGTCCAAGCAGGCAGCTTATCCAACTCGTCCTTGTGCGGGGGACTCAGCATTTCGCCTTTATGAAGCGCATATAATTCATCCGCTTTTTCCAATTTCGTGCGGTGAATGTTCAAAGAATTGGCCGTAAAACAAGAAAACGACATGTTCTCGCCCTTATAATAATCAAATCTGGCCAATGCCCCGAAAAACAAAGTTTGCTGTTCTTTCAATTGATAGACGACAGGCTTGAGCGGTTTTTCCGGCATGATCGTTTTCAAATCCTGCACGGAAACCAACTCGCTCATGCGGTGGCGGTAAACTACGCCCGGCGTATCGATAATCGATTTGCCGTCCTCCAGCGGAATTTTCACAAGGTCCAAGGTGGTCCCCGGATATCTCGAAACCGTCAATTCGCCTTGCAGCTCGCTGTAATCCCGGATTAATCGGTTAATCAAGCTCGATTTGCCGACATTGGTGGCTCCGACGACGTAAACATCCTTGCCGTCCCGACCTGCTTGAATCGCATGGATCAGCCGGTCATAGCCAAGACCCTTCTTTGCGCTGCAGATGATGATCTCCAACGGCTTTAAACCGGCTTCCTTGGCCTGTTGGCGAAGCCAGTTGACAATTTTGTTGGGGTTTACGTTTTTCGGCAGCAAATCGATCTTGTTGGCCACCAGCACAATCGGATTGTGCCCGACAAATCGGGAAAGTCCGCTGATCAAGCTGCCTTCAAAGTCGAACAGGTCGACGATATGTACAACCAAGCAGCTCGTATCGGCGATGCGGTTCAGTACAGACAAGAAATCCTCCTCGCTCTGCAGCTCGCGCGAAGCTTCGTTGTAATGGCTGATGCGAAAGCAGCGTTGGCACACCGCTGCTTCGTTGTCCGGCAGGCGGGGGATGTATCCGAGCTTTTTCGGATCGTCGGACTGGAGCAGAACCCCGCATCCCCTGCATTTTATCGTTTCTTGATCCTTTGGCACGTTCAGGAATCCTCCCAAGGCATATATCCGCGCTTCTTCAAGGCGGATAGTACGATTTTTTCAATTTTGCGGTTCATTTTGGTGAAAAGTCCGTCCGCGTTCGGGTCGACCGGACGGACCAGTATGGTGTAGAGTCCCATGCGATTACCCCCGAGCACATCCGTCAATAATTGATCGCCGATGACGACCGTTTGTTCCGGCGGCAATTTCATGATCGCAAGCGCTTTGGCAAAAGCCGATCCGATAGGCTTTTTTGCTCTGGGCAAAAAGGGAATATTGATCGGCCCGGCAAATGATGCGACACGGGCTTTGTTGTTGTTCGATACGATCACAAGCTTGAAGCCGGCGTCGGACAGCTGTTTCAGCCATGCGATCAGTCGCTGTGTGGGCGCTGCGACCTTCGCGCCTACGAGCGTATTGTCCAAATCGGCAATAATCCCTTTGACGCCCTGTTTTTTAAGCGCTGCAAGATCGATCTCGTATATGGAATTCACGCTTAGCTGCGGAATCATTTTTTCCAGCAAATTGTCGTCACCTCTATTGGTTTCATACGAAGAACTATACCATAATTGTCCTTTTGCGCGCAAAGCCATTGCAGGCTGGAGTCTGTCCGAAGATAAGAAAAGAAAAATCGCGATATATGATGCGTGATTCGGTCGACGCAATGCCGAAAAGCGGAACTGCAGCTTGTTTGTGGAACGATTCGAGCGGTGTAAACGTGAAATCGAAGCAGTCCCAAACATGTGCAAGAACCTTCAAAACCACTAAAAAGTGGAGTTAAAGGTTCTTTTTCCAACCGTATATTACGTGCAAGCTGCCGAATTTTCCGAAACCGACTCTGGTTGAGCCCCTTGCTTCACAATTCTTCTTTCATCTTTTTGTACAGTCCGGAAATGACTGCCGCATCCTGCTCGGATATCCCTGTCCGGCTGTACTTGATCTTCTCGAATACGGACAGCAGCTTGTCGAAATCGCTTTTCAACCAATTGTTCCCCCGATTCCACCTGTCGACCGCTTCACGAAGCGTCTCATAATCTTTGCGCGCGTAACCTTTGCGTTTCAGCAGCTTGAGCAAACGGTTCAAGTCGGAAAACACCCGCTGTTTGGCGTTCAGCTGCCTGAACCGCCGCCAACCCTCGGGGACCCGCACCCACAGCCTGAATTTCCGGTTCAAGAACCATGAGAGGACAATCAGCGCCAATAAGCCGGCTCCTGAAGCGGCAAGCGGAATCAACCAAGGGCGGCCGCTGTCTTGAATTTCAGGAACCGCCGCTCCTGCCGCAAGCGGCAGATCCTGCGGCTGCTGTTGTTTTTGCAGCAGCGGCATCGAGAATCCCGCCGTCGGCTCGAAAGGCACCCAGCCAATGCCCTGAAAGTATACCTCCACCCACGAATGGGCGTCGGCATTGCGGACGACATAGTCTCCGCCGTCCATTTTCTCCAGGATCTGATACGGCATCCCGGGACCCATCTCTTCCTCGGGAATGCTGCCGGGCGCATAGCCTTTAACCCAGCGTGAAGGAATCCCGAGCGTCCGCACCATGACCGCCATGGCGGTGGAATAATAATCGCAATAGCCTTCCTTCAGCTCAAACAAGAAGCCGTCGACAAAGTCCTTGCTTCGCACCTTGGCGACATCCGGTTTGTTGTTATACGGATATTTGGTTTTAAGGTAGTTTTCTATCGCCTTGACCTTGTCGTATTCATCCGTTTTGCCCGCCGTGATCTCTTGGGCCAGCTGCGCTATGCGGGGCGGCAGCGATTTTGGAATCTGCAAATACTCCCTCCATTGATCGGGTTGAAATTGATCCTTGGCTGCTTTTAATTGCTTCTCATCCATGAGCGGAATTTCCGAAACAAGCTTATAGGTTTTCGGATAGGTTTTAGCAGAGCTTCCGGTCCAGAGAAGCTCTCCGTATTTGGCCGACCAGCGCACCTTGTCGTATTGCCCGGCGTTTCCGTTATTTTGCGGATTATCGATGCTGACCAGTTTGGAAATCGGATAAGCTCCGAACAGGACGGGAAATGCGTCCTTGGAAAGGATCGTCACGCTTTGCGTTGTTTCCTCGACGTCACCCTCCTTGAGCACAGCTTGATCCTGTGTTTGCAAGCGGCTCTCGGGAGTCACGGCCGTCACTGCATCCTGTCCCGCATTGCCGTCCTCGATCCAGCCTTTGCCCGTATAAACCGTCCGCACCTCTCCGCGCCAATAGCTTTTATGGTCCGTAGACACGCGCATGACCGGCGTATAATCGAAATTGAATTGACCGCCCAGCACTTCGCTGTTTCGCTCGTACCCCGATTCCGAAGCGGCGGGAAGACTAAACCCGGAGAAGCCTTTGCCTAATGTCGGCACCGATTCCCCCTTCCAGTTAAGCCATGCCGTATACGGATCTGTGACAAGCGGTTTGGCATTGGGCGCCGCCACTGCCGAAAAAATAATCAGGACGATGATCGTCAGGCTTGTGGCTATCAAGATCCCCGGATATTCAGTAACATATTTCCAGCTTGATGGATGCCGCTCTGCCATATATCGGGAATGCTGTACCAGCAGCAGCACAAGCCCCGACAAAATGATCAGCGCTTCGTTGTCCCACAGGATCAGCAAACTGAAAGAATCGACTCCTGCCAGCACGATGACCGTAGTGATCAGAAGGGAGACGGCCCTGCCCCGGCTGTTGATCCGATCCAACATGAACAGCAGCGCCAGCCCGCTTCCCCCCGAATACCATACAACCGGAGTAAGCTGCGAAAAATTATTCCAGAACGTTAGAAAAAAAACGCGGAACGACTTATGCCCGATTTGCACATAATGGTAATCCATGACCCAGCCGTTGATCCACAGAACCGCTGCAAGATGAAGCGCAAAACGGAGAAAACGGTGCTGCCGGCTAAACACGATTTCGATCACTGCGGCAGAAACCAGCACAGCCTTTACCGATTGAGTCGTTTCCGGCCACCAATAGACGGCAAACCACTCCACAAACTGATAGGCAAACACCGTCAGAGCCAATACATGCAATCGGCGCTGCCAATCCAAAGCCAGCCATTTCAACAATTTGATGGAAGCCGTCATCTAAGCGCCCCCCCTAACGTATCCGGCAAATCCTCCAACTTTTGAATGATGTAGCCCAAAAACCCGTTAGCGGAGAGCAGCTGCTTCCATTCCGCTTCCTTCCCCTCGTTCCTGCCGCTTCCGACGAGGAGGTGACAGGGATTCATCTGCCGCTGATTGATCCAGTGCATGCCCTTCAGAACGGATTCGTCATACTGCGGCGAGAGCACGATGAAAAAGGATCCCGGGGAAAAATAGCGCGCCCGGTCCTGAAGAATTTGCAGGAGCGGATGAAAGCCGTCCGCTTCAACCTCGACAAGGTGACGCATCATTTCATGGTAATGGGATTCATTGCGCTGGGAGTCAAAAAAAGAAGAATGGGCTCCCACAGACAGCATGCCAATCGCGAGTCCTTCCTTCCTTCCGAAGTCAAGCAGCGAGGCGGCCGCGGAAACGGCCAGTTCAAACTGCTCTTTATCCGCATAAGCCCGTTTATACCGATCGAGCAGCAAAATCATTTTGGGCAGCGATTCCCGCTCGAATTCCTTCGACTTCCATGTGCCGGTTTTGGCCGTCGCATTCCAGTGAATCCTGGACAAGCGGTCTCCGTAAACGTATTCGCGGATGCCGTTGATCTGCGTCGTTTCGCGAAGCGCTTTGGTCGTATTGGAATGATGGTGGTGCCCTTTGAACATGCGGTCAAACTGCTTCCATTCCTTGATCGCGACCTTGCGGGGCATGACGCTGAACGAGTGCGCCAGCTCCAGCTCGCCCTTGTGCTCGAACAATCCGAAAATATCCTCTGTTGAAAAATACGTCTTATCAAAATGATAAAAGCCTCTCCGCAGCGGCTTGGTGACATATTTGACAATGCCGTAGCGCTTCCAGCTAAGAATCGCCGAGCTTTCCGCCACAAGCTTCTCTCCGCCCCGGCGGACAAGCTCATCCTTGACAATCACGTAAGGAACCGGCCAAAAACCGGGTATTTGCATATTCAGTTCCACGGAAATCGAAGTCCCCGCTTGTACGGTGCGGTTCAGCCCGACATTGAGCAAATTGCGTACCCCGCGAACCGAGGAAATGCCGCTCCATCTCCCGAGCCCCAGATACACAGTCAAGATGACAACCGTAAACAGCAGCATGGTGGCCAACTTACCGCCCTGAAACAAGAAGAACAGCAAGCTGCAAAGCAGGCAAATCAACAAATACCAGAATTTGGGAGACAGCTTGGGAACTTGCCCCATCCAATTTCTCAGCACCGTGAGCATCGCTTTATTTCTCCAATCCGACAGGGACTTTTATTTGTTGAAAAATCGATTCCAGCACGGTAATCATCGAAGAGCCGGACATTCTCGCTTCCGCATGGAGAATCATCCGATGTCCAAGCACATAAGGAGCCAGCAGCTTGATGTCGTCAGGAATCACATAATCCCTGCCTTCCACGGCAGCATAAGCTTTGCTGGCATTTAAGAGAGCGATGGTCGCTCTGGGACTGGTGCCTAGGAAAACATCGGCATGCTCCCTCGTTCTCCGCGAAATCCCCACGATATATCCTTGCAGCGCTTCATCCACGAAGGTTTCCTTGGCCATTTGCTGAAGGGCCATGATCGTATCCATATCCGTTACGGCCTGCAAGCTGTCAAGCGGATGAACGGAGCTGTGGGAATGAAGCAGCAGCTTTTCCGTCGACTCATCGGGATACCCCAAGCTCAATTTCATCAAAAAACGGTCCAGTTGGGCTTCCGGCAATACATAAGTGCCTTCAAAATCAACAGGGTTTTGCGTAGCCATCAGCATGAAAGGACGCGGCACCTCGTAACTCTCTCCGTCAACCGTCACATGGCGTTCTTCCATCGCTTCCAGCAGAGCCGATTGGGTTTTGGTGGTAGCGCGGTTGATTTCATCAATCAGCAAAATATTCGTCATGACCGGACCGGGACGGAATACAAAGGTCTGCTCTTTCGGATGAAAGATGGATACTCCGGTAATGTCGGTCGGAAGCAAATCGGGATTGCACTGGATTCTGCGGAATTGTCCCTGGACCGTTTTGGCGAGCGCTTTAATCAGCACGGTTTTCCCCGTTCCCGGAACGTCCTCCAAAAGGATATGCCCTTCGGCCAGTAAAGCGGTAAGAATCAGCTTGATTTCCTTCTCTTTTCCCAAAATGCAGGCATTCAGATTGTCCTTGATTTTTCTTATCACATCATGTCCCGCTTGATTCGTCATCCGTGTCCACTCCTTTTTCCATGTATCCCTTTAGAAGAAAACAATACGCCGAATTATACCATTCTCCCACTATTGTACAGAATGATGATGTCCGGCGTATATCTGCAAATACTCTAA
Organism: uncultured Caryophanales bacterium; assembly: GCA_964514665.1. Lineage (GTDB taxonomy): Bacteria > Bacillota > Bacilli > Paenibacillales > KCTC-25726 > CAZESH01. Next base: position 366 of record CAZESH010000152.1, on the reverse strand, counting down.
ATTTATTTGTAAATCCTTACATTTATAGACCGCTGATTCCTGCAATCTGCTGTTTTAATTTATCCGCCGATTTGCGCAGCAGACTCTCTTCCTTTTCCGAAATTTGAATCGGCACCGCTTGTCTGACTCCGCTGCGGTCAACGATGCAAGGGACACCCAAATACACATCGGAAATGCCCTGGTAGTCGGTCAGCAGGGTGGAGACGTTCAGAACCGCGCCTTCATTTCTCAGGATAGCCGTACATATTCGGTCCAAGGCAAGGGCAATCGCATAATACGTTGAGCCCTTGGCGTTAATAATCTGGTAAGCCGCATTCTTGGTGTTATAGAAAATTTCTTCCTTTTCCTCATCGGAAAGCGTCAGAT
>CAZESH010000151.1:0-10144 GCA_964514665.1 uncultured Caryophanales bacterium | reverse complement strand
GGGGAGAAGATGGGGAAACGACGATTTGTGCGGCTGATAGCGGCGGCGATTATGTTCTTCTCTTGCAGCATGCAGAACATCGCGCTGGCGGCTGCGGACAACGATCCGCGGATAAGCGATCTGCAGCTGACGATCGTCAGCATTCCCGGTTTCTCCTTTCTCGAGCTGCAACCGCAAACGCTCCGTCAGCTTCCGCATCTCCGCGATTTGTCCGAGCATGGCGCAATTGCCGCGATGAACATCCGCACGCCGGTGAGCGGGCTCGAAGACAGCTATGCGACACTGGGAGCGGGAGCCCCGGCGCTGAGCGAGTCGCAGATTCAGGCTTTTTCCGCCGGGAGCGGACAGACGCAGCAGCCTGCGGCGGAATTGCGGAGATTTGTCGGCTCCGGCTTGCCGACGGGCAATGTTCTGATCCCGGGAATCGAACGGATCCGCAGGTTGAATGCCATGCAGAGTTATGGGGCGATTGCGGGAAATTTGGGGCAGGCCCTGCAGGATCACGGAATAGCCGCATATGTATTCGGCAATGCCGACCTAGGCGAGGAGAAGTCGGAAAATTTTCGCCGTTACGCGCCGCTTATGCTGATGAACGAACACGGCGAATTGCCCTTCGGCGAAGTGGATGCAACGCTGCTGAAGCTCGACGATGCTTATGCATTTGGCGTAAAGACCGATTACGGCAAGCTGCTGCAGCATTGGGAGCAAACGAAGCGGCCGTCCGTCACGCTGATCGAGCTTGGCGATTTGTACCGTTTGTACGAGGAAAAATTGTGGTATGCGGATGAATCGTTCTTAAAGCAAAAGCAGAAGGTGCTGTCCGAGATTGACGGATTTTTGGGACAGCTCGCGGAGCGCATGCGATCGCAGTCGGAGCATGCCAGTCGCGAGCTGTGGATTTTTTCCCCGCTGGTCGGGCAGAAGGCGGTGCATGAACGATTATTGTTCAGTCCATTGCTGCAATATCGCGAAGCAGGTCCGCAAGGGTTGATTTATTCCGACACGACGAGAAGAACGGGAATTGTCACCAATACCGATTTCACCGCCACGCTGCTGTCGCGTTTTTCACTGCCGATACCGCCGCAAATGACGGGCAAGCCGATTCGGGCAGCGGAGCGGCATCAGGTGAGCGGCGAGCGTGAAGCTGCCGGACAAATATCGGCTGCAGAACCTCAGTCCGCGGAACAGCTGGCGGTTTTGCTGCGGACGGTCGATGAGAGCGCCAAAGTATACCGGATGCGGCCGCATGTTCTGTATACACTCGTTACCTATGAAATTCTCGTGCTTTTGGCTGCCTTATCGGCTGTGCTGTTCAAGTGGCGGCAAACCCGCTGGATCCGGTATGCGCTGCTTTCCATCGTGATTGCGCCGGCGGCGCTGCTGCTGATCGGATACGGAGTGCGTATTTCCGAAACGCTGTTGATCCTGCTGCTGCTTGTTATGATTGGGGGTGCCGTTTTTTTGCTTTCGTTTCTGCGTCTGTGGCCGATGCTGGCGACGATCGGCATGCTGAGCGGCGGCCTGCTTCTTCTCGACGGCTGCTTCGGCGCTTACGGCATGCAGCATTCGGTGCTTGGCTATGACGCGATGATCGGCGCCCGCTATTACGGAATCGGCAACGAATTGATGGGCGTGATGATCGGGGCTTTTTTGCTGGGAGTCGGAGCTTGGCTGCAGGAAATGGAGCATCGGGGCAAAAGAACGGGATCGCGGAAGGTGCAGGCGGCGATAGCCCTGCTGTTTCTGGCTGTGGTGATTTATATGGGATTTCCCACCTTGGGCACCAACGCCGGAGGAGCGATTACCGCGGTTGTCGCATTCGGGCTGTTCTGGATCAGGCTGTATGGAGGAAACATGCTGAAGGAATTCAGCTGGAAGCCGTTTGTATTATCCATGCTGGGGCTTTTGGCAGCAGCTGTGGGCCTGCTTTTTGTGCTGAACGGTTTGTTGGCTCGCGGCGGAGCCCGGCAAAGTCATATCGGGCATGCCCTCGATTTGCTGATGAACGGCAAGCTGCAGGCTATCGCGATGATCATGCTGCGAAAATTGAATATGAACCTGCACTTGATCGGCGTGTCTTCATGGAGCAAAGTGCTGATAACGAGTCTGCTTGTGATGACGGTGCTGACGATGCGCCCGCACGGCGTGTTCAGGCAGTGGCAGCAGCGCATTCCCCTGATCATGTTTGCCTTTTCGGCGATGGCGGTGGGGTCGATTGTGACCCTTTTCGTAAACGATTCGGGAATTGTCGCCGCTTCCACCATGATCGTTTTCAGCGCGGTGCCGATGCTGCTGATCAAGCTGCAGGAGTAGCCGATTATTCCTGCAGCTCGGCCCACTCGTCCACATTGTGCTGCAGCTTCGTCTTTGCCTCTTCGATTTGCGCCTGCTTTTCCTGCAGCAGGATGTAATCCTGATACACTTCGGGAAGCGTCAGCTCCTGCTCAAGCTTGGCGACAACCGCTTCCAATTCCTCAATCTGCTGCTCCAGCGCTTCAATTTTTCGCTGGCGGCCGCGTTCTTCGCGCTTGGCCTGCTTTTCCGCTTCATAATCCGTCACCGTTTGAGCTTCCGCGGGAAGGGTTGAATTTGTTCTTTGTTTTGCCATTTGTTGCAGGCGTTCTTGTTCGATTTCGACAAGTTCATTTTTTTTGTCCAAATAATCATCATAATTTCCCAGGAAATGATGGGCGCCCTGCGGGGTTAATTCGATGATCCGTTCCGCCATTTTGTTAAGAAAGTAGCGATCGTGGGAAATAAACAGCAGCGTGCCTTCAAAATCCATCAGCGCCGCTTCCAGCACCTCTTTGCTGTACAGGTCCAAATGGTTGGTCGGTTCGTCAAGAATCAGCAAATTGGCGTTTTGCAGCATCAGCTTGGCCAACGATACACGCGCTTTTTCCCCACCGCTCAAGGCGGCGATTTTTTTCTTTACATCGTCCCCGCTGAACAGAAAGTTTCCAAGTACGGTGCGGATTGCGGCTTCATCCATATGGCGAAACTCATTCCATACCTCGTCAAGAACGCTGTTGGACGGTGTCAAATGCCGCTGTTCCTGGTCGTAGTAGCCGATCTGCACGTTCGTGCCCCACACAATCGTTCCTCCGTCCGGTTCATGTCCGCCGACGAGCGCTTTCAGCAGTGTCGATTTGCCGATCCCGTTCGGTCCGATCAAGGCGACGGTTTCGCCGCGGTTCAAATAAAAATCCACCCCGCTGAACAATGGCGTCCCGCGATCATAAGAGACAGCGAGGTTTTGTACACGGAGCACATCCTTCCCGGATATGTGATCGATTTCAAAGGCAAATCGGGCCCGTCTCAGATCGCCCTGCGGCTTGTTCAGCCGATCCATTCTGTCCAGCGCCTTCCTCCGGCTCTGCGCTCTTTTGGTGGTGGAGGCGCGCACCAGATTGCGGCGGATAAAATCCTCCATGCGGGCGATTTCGTCCTGCTGCTTCTCGAATTTTTTCAGCTCGGATTCGTATTCGGCGGCTTTTAATTCGATGTATTTGCTATAATTGCCGGTATAGGCCCGCGAGGTCGTTCGTTCGATCTCGACAATGCTCTCGGTCACGGCGTCGAGAAAATAGCGATCGTGGGAAACGACCAGGAGTGCCCCGGAATAAGCCCGCAGATAGCTTTCCAGCCAGGACAGGGTGGCGATATCGAGATGGTTGGTCGGCTCGTCCAAGATCAGCAGGTCCGGAGCCTGCAGCAGAAGCTTGGCCAGGGCAAGGCGGGTTTTTTGTCCGCCGCTCAGCTGTTGGACGGTCGTTTCCGGCGGCATCTCGGCAAAGCCCATGCCGTGCAGCACGCTCCTCACCCTGGCCTCGGTCTCATAGCCGCCGGCTTCGCGGAAGCGCTCGGATAATGCGGAATAGCGCGCCATTACCGCTTCCATCCGGGCTTCATCTTGCTGCGCATCGGATGCCATCTCATGCTCGAGGCGCCGCAGCTCCTGCTCCATCTGCAGCACATCGGCAAAAACCGAAATCATTTCCTTCCAGATCGTTTCCTCCGATTGCAGGCCGCTGTTTTGGGCGAGATAGCCGATGCGCGTTTCCTTCGCCTTGAAGATTTCTCCCGCGTCATACGACATCTCTCCCGCCACAATCTGCAGCAGTGTCGACTTGCCCGCTCCATTGACGCCGACAAGGCCGATTCTTTCCCGTTCGTTGATTTGAATTTGTATATTCGACAAAATGGTGTGCACACCATAGGATTTCGTAATTCCAATTGCTTGAAGCAGCATGCTGTCAAACCTCCGTATAAGTGTTTGCGTGTCGGTATTATAACTACAGTTTAACTGAAAAGTACAAGTTGCACTAGAGCGCGCGCAAGCGTAAAATTCAGTATTATCTGCTCGTCCGGGCGGATTTTGGTGAACAGCGGCGTTCGGTTTGTTCTATTGAAAATTAAGCTGGGATATTATAAATAGAGTCAAGGCAACATTACGCATCGGAAAAGGCGGGTGAATCATGGAAACCGGAAGCTTGCGGGTGATGACGTTCAATATCCGGCACGGACGGGGGCTGAACGACAAAGTCGATCTTGCTTATACAGCTGATGAAATCGCCAGAAGCGGCGCGCAAGTTGTGGCGCTTCAGGAAGTTGACCGTTTCAACATCCGCAGTTACTGCCGCGATCAGGTGCGCTGGCTGGCCAAGAAATTAAACATGCATTGGTGCTTTTCCACCTCGCTGCGTTTCGGGTTTACGCGCTACGGAAACGCCGTGCTGAGTGTTTTCCCGCAGGTTTGCAAACGGGTGGTCTCCATGCCGGGAAGCAAGGAGAACCGTACCGTCATGGAAGTGCAGATCGATACGGATGAGCGCAGGTTTTATCTGATCAATACCCATTTGGCGGTATCGGGTGCGGATCGCCGCAAGCAGTTCCCGCTGCTGACGGAAATGCTCGTCAAGGTGAACGGACCTGCGATTCTGATGGGCGATTTCAACATGGAGATCGACAATCGCATCTTCATGCAGCTGGCTCCGGACTGGAAGCGGATCAAGCCGGCCGGGAAGACGGCCACCGTGCAGGGCGGTCAGGAAATCGACCACATCTTCGTCAACCGTGACGGAGTTGCCGCAAAAGCATGGGTGCAGCATACCGCCGCATCCGATCATCATGCGGTGCTGGCGGACATTTCCTGGCGGCAATTCACCGCAATATCCAAAGAACGTGGGGAATCGAATTGGAGCAATCACAATCATTAGCGAATCAAAAAGCGCAGCTGCGGCGGGAAATGGAAGCGATGCGCGGGCAAATGCCGGCGCAGCTGCGGGAGGAGAGATCGCAGCAGGCCTGCGGCCGTTTCTTCCAATGGCTGGACAATGCCGGATCGCTGCAGCCGCAGAATCGGACATATACGATGTTCGCCTATTTGCCTTTCCGTACGGAATTGGATCTTTCACCAGTAATCGAAAACGCATGGCGGCTGGGGTGGACCCTGCTCGTGCCAAGCGTGGACAGCTCCACCCGGAGGATGCGGCTGCATGCCGTCAAAAGCTACGGGGAGCTTTCATCGGGTTCGTGGGGGATTCGCGAGCCGGCTGCCGATACGCCGCAGTGGCATGACCTCGGACGGATAGACATCGCATGGGTGCCGGGTCTCGCCTTTGATCGGGAGGGACGGCGTCTCGGCTATGGAGGCGGCTATTACGACCGCTTTTTCGCTTGGTATGGGCAGAACGGCGTCCGTCCTCCGCTCAAGCTTGCGATGGCATTTGACTGCCAACTGCGGGAAAATGTGCCGGCTGCCGATTTCGATTTGACGGTGGACGTGCTTTTCACGGAGCGGCAAACGATCGAAATTTGTCCAAAATGTTAAGAAAAATTCACGATATTGTGAAATCTGACGGTTTCCCGTGCAGTTACAGCTTGCGGATTTTGAAGTACAATGGAATCATCGCATGAAGAGCCAACGGAACTTTTCAATGACAGCTGCGTATAGAGATTGATTTGTTGCGTCCTAAGACAAGGGGGAACATCTATGCAGTGGAAGGCTGCGATCTTGATTGCCAGTGACAAAGGTTCCAGGGGAGAAAAAGAAGATACCAGCGCTCAAGTGGTTCGCGAGCTGATTGAAGAAGAGCTGCAGGGGAGCATTGTCGATCATCGTGTCGTGCCGGACGAGCTTGACGAAATCATGGCCGCTTTGATCGAGATGGCCGATTATTACCACGCCGACCTGATCGTTACAACCGGGGGTATCGGACTTGGCCCAAGAGATGTGACGCCCGAGGCCACGCTGCGGGTGATCGACAGGGAGGCTCCCGGAATCGCCGAAGCGATGCGGGCGCATGCCATGCAAAAGTCCAAAAAGGAAATGCTGACACGGGGAGTGGCCGGGGTTCGGGGAAGCACGCTGATCCTGAATTTGCCGGGCAATCCGAAGGGCACCCACGAGCATTTCAGCGCCGTTATGGAGATACTGCCGCTCGCGCTGGAAATCATCGGCGGAAGCGCGGAAGAATGAGATAAAAAAGAAGTTTGTTAGATACAGGGATAGAGAGTACAATAATAGATAGGAATGTTCTTAAAAGAATTCGGAGGATGATTGTGTATGCTGGGTAATATAGGTTTGCCTACATTGATTCTGATCGTCATCGTCGCGCTGCTCGTGTTCGGGCCGAACAAGCTTCCCGAACTGGGCAGGGCTTTCGGCAAAACACTGCGCGAATTTAAAAAAGGCGCCAAGGAAATGCTTGACGAAGAGGAAGAAACGCCTGCACCGCCCCGCAAGGAAGTCCATGGCGTGGAGAAAAAGGAAGAGAACCGCAGATTGCCGGACTAGCAGGCTTTTGCATACACTGAACTAGGCGGGTGAAGGGATTTTGCAGTAGGAAGACATGTCATTAATTGAACACCTGGGCGAGCTGCGCAAGCGGATCATCTGGGTGCTTGTTGTTTTTGCCATAACCACCGTGGGGGGGTTGGTGGCAGCCGACCCGGTCATCCGCTATCTGAAGGAAGCCGCGCCGATTAAAGGCCTCGACTGGCACGCCTTTTCGCCCTGGGACGGGGTTCGCATCTATATGCAGTTCGCCTTCGCAGTCGCCATTGTGGTTTCTTTGCCCTTTATCCTTTATCAGCTTTGGGCGTTCGTCAAACCGGGACTGCGCGAAGCGGAGCGCAAGGCCTCGCTGAAGTATATCCCGTTTGCCGTTTTGCTGTTTCTGGTCGGCTTGGCCTTCGCCTATTTTGTCGTCTTTCCCATGGCGATGTACTTTACCCAACTGATGGCGAACCGGCTTGAGCTCAGCCTGACCTATGGCGTGACTCAGTACATCACCTTTATGTTCAATATTCTGTTGCCGATTTCGATTTTGTTCGAGCTGCCGATTGTCGTGATGTTCCTGACCAAGCTGCGGATATTGAATCCGGTCCGGCTCGGCAAATTCCGCCGTTTCGCCTATGTCCTCTTGCTGGTCGTTGGAGCGGTGATCACGCCGCCGGATGTGATTTCGGCAATCATTGTGACGATTCCGCTGATCCTGCTTTATGAATTCAGCATTGCGATGTCGCGGATCATCTACCGCAGGCAGTTGGCTGCGGACAAAGCGTGGGTGGAAGAGTACGGGGAGAAGTAATGGGAGAATGCCGACTCGATTCTCCTCATTTACTTGCCCCGTTTTTTTGAATAAATTTCCTGCAAAAGGATAACAATGTTGGAAGTGTGTTTGAGGCAAAGGCGCCGAGAAAAATTTACAAAATTTTAAAAGAAACCACTTGAAAATTGCCAAGCGAATCGGTATTATAATAAGTGTTGTTAGCACTAAACTCCGTCGAGTGCTAATAATATTACTTAATCAAAAAATATTAAAAACATATCTGAAGGAGGCAATTTCACATGATCAAACCATTGGGCGATCGCGTAGTGATCGAAGCTGTGGCGAAGGAAGAAACAACCTCAAGCGGTATCGTTCTTCCCGACTCGGCGAAAGAGAAACCGCAGGAGGGAAAAATCGTTGCTGTCGGCAGCGGAACGCTGAAGGACGGCGAGCGCATTCCTTTGGAAGTTAAGGAAGGCGACCTCGTCATTTTCTCCAAATATGCGGGAACCGAAGTGAAGTTTGAAGGACGCGAACTGCTGATCATGCGCGAAAGCGACATCTTGGCTATTTTGTAATGTAAACATTCCGCAACAAAAGACCATCCATTTTTTCGATTATTTTGAGGAGGTACGACAATGGCTAAAGAAATCAAGTTCGGTGAAGAAGCCCGCCGTTCCATGCTGCGAGGCGTGGACGCACTGGCGAATGCCGTTAAAGTTACGCTTGGACCGAAAGGCCGCAATGTAGTATTGGAGAAAAAATTCGGCAGCCCGCTCATCACCAATGACGGTGTGACGATTGCCAAGGAAATCGAACTGGAAGACACGTTCGAAAACATGGGCGCACAGCTTGTTAAAGAAGTCGCCACCAAAACCAACGACGTTGCCGGTGACGGAACGACGACTGCAACCGTATTGGCGCAAGCCATGATCCGCGAAGGCCTGAAGAACGTAACGGCCGGTGCCAACCCGATGGTCATCCGCAAAGGCATCGAAAAAGCCGTTAAAGCTGCTGTAGCAGAGCTGGCCAACATCGCCAAGCCGATCGAAGGCAAGCAATCGATCTCCCAAGTTGCCGCAATCTCCGCAGCCGACGAAGAAGTCGGTGACCTGATTGCCGAAGCTATGGAAAAAGTCGGAAACGACGGCGTGATCACCGTTGAAGAATCCAAAGGCTTCGCAACCGAGCTGGAAGTCGTGGAAGGCATGCAGTTCGACCGCGGCTACATCTCGCCTTATATGGTAACAGACACGGATAAGATGGAAGCTGTTCTGGATGATCCTTACATCCTGATTACGGATAAAAAGATCACCAACATTCAAGAAATCCTGCCTGTATTGGAAAAGGTTGTACAGCAAGGCAAACCGCTGTTGATCATCGCGGAAGACGTGGAAGGCGAAGCGCTGGCCACTCTCGTGGTCAACAAACTGCGCGGAACGTTTACTTGCGTAGCGGTAAAAGCTCCTGGATTCGGCGATCGCCGCAAAGCCATGCTGGGCGACATCGCAGCCCTTACTGGCGGTCAAGTGATCACGGAAGAGCTCGGCCTTGAGCTGAAGTCCACGACGGTGGAACAGCTGGGACGTTCCCGTCAAGCCCGCGTATCCAAAGAGAACACTGTGATTGTCGACGGCTCCGGCGACAAGAAAGACATCGGCGGACGAATCTCGCAAATCAGAAACCAACTTGAAGAAACGACTTCCGATTTCGATCGCGAGAAGCTGCAAGAGCGTTTGGCCAAACTGGCCGGCGGCGTAGCCGTAATCAAAGTCGGCGCAGCAACCGAAACCGAGCTGAAAGAACGCAAGCTGCGCATCGAGGACGCATTGAACTCCACTCGCGCTGCAGTTGAAGAAGGTATTGTATCCGGCGGCGGTACAGCGCTGATGAACGTATACAACGCAGTCAAAGCAGTCTCCGCTTCCGGCGACGAAGCAACCGGAGTGAACATCGTGCTGCGCGCGCTTGAAGAACCGGTTCGCATCATCTCGACGAACGCAGGCCAAGAAGGCTCCGTGATCGTGGAACGCCTGAAGAACGAAAAAATCGGAACCGGCTATAATGCAGCAACCGGCGAATGGGTCGATATGTTCCAAGCAGGGATCGTCGATCCGGCGAAGGTTACCCGTTCCGCACTGCAAAATGCAGCATCCGTTGCAGCCATGTTCCTGACCACCGAAGCGGTAGTTGCCGATCTCCCGGAAGAGAAAACAGGCGGCGGCATGCCTGACATGGGCGGCATGGGCGGTATGGGCGGCATGATGTAAGCAAATCGCTAAGCTTTAGCGATCTCCCGGATTCGCATAGGAACCGCCAACGCCTTCCGGCCTCTTATCCGGCGGCAGGCTCCTGTAATCCGGTTGCATATACAAAGACGGAGGAACCGTCGATTCTGGACAGCAATGTCCGAATCGGCGTTTTTTTCGTTTTCTTACTTCTCGGCGGTAATGCACATCCTGGGATATTCCCAAATTTGAGCGCGATGGAGGATGATTAATTGATGTTTGAACAGGCTTTCGAGAAATTTTTGGAAGAGCAACGGCGTTCCGCCAGTGCACGTCGTTTGGAACGGCTGGAAAAGGACC
>CAZESH010000150.1:0-10145 GCA_964514665.1 uncultured Caryophanales bacterium | reverse complement strand
CATTACGGCAGCGGCGTAAAATTCCACATTCGCATAGAGGTTTCGTCCCGGTTTGTATTCGCCGAGCAGACGAACCGCTGTTTGTTCCGTATGAAGGGCTAGATCGAACCACGGATCATCCTCGCTTAAAGCTGCCGCAACTTCCCGTAAAGCCTCCGCTCTCGGATCCCGTACTTTATAGATGCGATGCCCGAAGCCCATCATCACACTCATCATCGGTACCGAATCAGGCATTGCATCGAGCAGCGTGCGAAGCTCCGGCGTCAGCCTCCGGTAAGCGTTCAGCCGCTGCTTGAACGATTTTAACTGCGTGCTGTCGGGAAGTGCTCCGTGCCAAAGCAGGAAGGCGACCTCCTCAAACGAATGACAGACAGCCAATTTTTTGGCCCAGTGCCCGCGATAGACGAGCTGTCCGCTTGCTCCGTTGACGTAAGAAATCTCCGTCTGTGCGGCTGAAACACCTTCCAATCCTGTATTGGCGATCATCTTGTTTCCTCCTTCGAAACTGTTCTTAGGAGAAAGCATAACAAAGATTTTCGATAAATAAAAACTTTTAATTTCTATATATTATATTAATAATATTTATCACTTTACTTGCGGGTCGTGAAAAGGAATCCAGTTGACAATCGGTTTGTCCTCTTGCATGGTGGCAATTCCCACATGAATGCCGGGTTGGTCTCCGTAACGGAAATGATGCTCCAGAACCGATCTGTAAACAAACGGCAATTCCCTCTGCAGTATGCTGCTGCGATCGATCCAGTGGAGCTCGCCTTCTTCTGTCCGGCTCAGCTGTTGCCGGCTGTCCGCGCTGCAAGTATAAATGAATTGCTGTACCGTCTCTCCGCCGCGGTTGCGCATGACAATGTAGCGCAGGCGAAGATCGCGAATGTCTTTGTCCGTCAGCCCCGTCTCCTCCATAATTTCCCTGCGGCAGGCGGTTTCCGGCGTTGTGAGCTCATCTTTTTCCACATGACCGCCAATTCCCGCCCACATTCCGGGAGAGAGTGTTCTGACGGGGGACCGCTTCATCATCAGAAGCTGATCACCGCTGAAGATCATGGCTGTTGCAATCAGTCTAAGTTTCATGTCCAACCTCCGATTACACTATTTTCCCCATCATTTCATAATCTGACGGAGAAAATCAATGGCTTTCTTCAAATGCCTATTGCCTAATGCGTGCCGATTCGATATAATGTCCACTATATGCAAACAAAAGTCTCCCCTGAAAGGACGGAACGCATGTGTATGACCCTACCCCCATCTCTCGAGAAGTGCAGGATGAACAATATTATCTTGTGCATGAAGACATACTGCCTGAAGCGGTACTAAAGACGGTCCGGGTTAAACAATTGCTCGCCCTGGGAGAGGCAAAAACGGTGCACGAAGCGGTCGAAAAAGTGGGAATCAGCCGCAGCGCATTTTACAAATACAAAGACGGCATCCATGTTCTAAACAAGCTGGACAAGGAAAGGATCGTGACGATTTCGCTCGATCTTCAGCACCGTTCCGGCATGCTTTCCAGGGTGCTTTCCATTATTGCCGGCTGCAACGGCAATGTGCTGACGATTCATCAAACCATCCCGCTGCAGGGAATGGCCAATGTGGTGATTACCGTAGAAACATCGAATATGGGCGAAGGACTGCCCTCTCTAATGGAGGAGCTCCATCGGCTGGAGGGCGTCAGACGGGCGTCCATCATCGGACAAGGATAGAAGGAGGCAACCAGATGAAACCAATCAAGATTGGCCTGCTCGGCTTGGGTACGGTAGGTACGGGTGTCGTTCGCATCATCGAAGGGCATCAAGAGGATCTTCAGCGCCAGGTAGGCTGTCCGATCCAAATCGAGAAAATATTAGTGAAAAATCTTGGCAAGGCGAGAACCGTTTCCATAGATGAGGATAAATTGACCGAGGATCCATGGGAGGTTATCCACCATCCCGATATCGACATCATTGTAGAGGTGATGGGCGGAATCGAGCCGGCAAAAACTTATATTCTGGCTGCTTTGGAGCAGGGCAAACAGATTGTTTCGGCGAACAAGGATCTAATCGCCAAACACGGACCCGAAATTCTTGCGAAGGCCGAAGCACAAAGCTGTGATGTGCTTTACGAAGCCAGCGTCGCCGGAGGCGTCCCCATTTTGCGCACCTTGGTCGAGGGGTTTTCCTCTGATAGGATCACCAAAATTATGGGAATTGTCAACGGAACCACGAATTATATATTGACCAAGATGAGCACGGAAGGCGTTTCGTATGACGATGTGCTGGCTGAGGCCCAGGAGCTCGGGTATGCCGAGTCCGATCCGACCTCGGATGTCGAAGGCTTGGACGCAGCCTACAAAATGACGATATTGGCCCGGCTCGGATTTCACGCCAATGTCAATTTCAAGGATGTATACGTACAGGGGATCACCGCTGTCAGCAAAGAGGACATTGTTTATTCAAAAGCGCTTGGCTATGAGCTGAAGCTGCTAGGCATCGCCGAGAATCAAGAAGGCATGATCGGACTCAGCGTACAGCCTACAATGGTCAGAAAAACCCATCCGCTGGCTGCTGTGAGCGGTGTATACAATGCGGTTTATGTTTATGGCGAAGCCGTAGGGGAGACGATGTTCTACGGACCCGGTGCGGGAGAAATGCCGACGGCTACATCGGTTGTTGCCGATATTGTGGCTGTCGTGAAAAATTTGAAGCTCGGGGTCAGCGGCAGAAGATCGATGCTACAGGGCAAGGATGCGGTGATCAAAAGCGACAATCAAATTTCCAGCAAATATTTTCTGCTGTTGAACGTCCAAGACAAAGCCGGTGTGCTTGCGCAAATCACGCAGATTTTTGCAGAGCTCGATGTCAGTCTGGAGTCGGTTATTCAGCAGCCGAATCCCAGCAATCCCAAGGCGGAAATCGTGATCATTACGCACGATGCCAGCAGAGCCGATATCAAGCAGGTCATCCGCAAGCTGGAAGATGCAGATGTGGTGCATAAGATACGCAGCGTTTATCGCGTGGAAGGATAAAGGGAGTCGATTCATGATGAGCAAGAAAGTGTTGGTAAAAGTGCCGGCGAGTACCGCCAATCTCGGTCCGGGATTCGATACGCTGGGGATGGCGCTTGAGCTTTTTGCCTGGGTCGAGATGGGAATCGCCGATCGGACGCGGTTTGATTTGATCGGTCCCGGGCTGCACGGTGTTCCGGAAGACAAGAGCAATCTGGTCTACCGGGTGGCGCAGCAGGTGTTTGCCGAAGCCGGTGTGTCCCATCCCGAACTAAGCATCGCCATGCGCAGCGACATTCCCTTGACACGCGGCTTGGGAAGCAGCGCATCGGCGATCGTGGCGGCGATGGTGGCGGCCAATGCCTTGATCGGCAATCCGCTGTCGCAAGATCAATTGTTTCAATTAGCCACACGTTTGGAGAAGCATCCCGATAATGTCGGGGCTTCGCTGTTCGGCGGCATTGTGGTTGCTTTTTGGGACGGCAGCCGGGCCGAATATATCCGTCTGCAGCCGGATCCTCGGTTGCAGGTTCTGGCTGTAATTCCCGATTTTCAGCTGTCCACGGAAAAAGCGCGCGACGCTTTGCCGAGACAAGTTTCCGTATCGGATGCGGTTTTTAATGTCAGCCATTCGTCGCTGCTTGTTGCCGCGCTCAGTACGGGCGCTTTGCCGATGCTGCGCCATGCAATGAGGGATCGTCTTCATCAGCCTTACCGTGCCCCGCTTATTCCCGGTATGGATAAAATTCTGTCCGGGGCCGAGGAGCACGGAGCACTGGGAGTTGCACTCAGCGGAGCGGGACCGACGCTGCTCGCTTTGGTGGATCGCGAAACGCCGTACAAGCAGAAGCTGGAGCAATATATGCTGGATACGCTGCAGCATGAAAATATCCGCTCCGCCGCAATCTGGCTGAATCCTTGTTCAAGCGGAGCGGAAGTATTGACAGTAGGGGATGAAAATAGTAAATTAATCGAAAACATAAAAGGAGAAATCCGGCAATGATACGGATAGCATACCTTGGACCGGAAGGCACCGTTTCGCATGAATCCGCCGCCTATTTTTTCGCGGGACAAATCCATGAACTGACTCCCTATAAGCTGATGGCGGATGTGTTTATGGCGACGGTTTCCGGAGAAACCGAATTCAGCGTGATTCCGATAGAAAATACGATTGACGGCTCGGTCAATCCGCATCTCGATCTGCTTGTGCATGAGGTGGATCTTCCCATACGAGCGGAATGGGTGTACCCTTCGATTCAGAATTTGATCGGTTACAATTCGGGAGAAGCTGCCAATCCCGCGCCGCTGTCGCATGTCAAAAAAATCATATCCATACCGGTGGCGATTGCGCAGTGCCACAGCTTTCTGAGACAGCAGCTGCCCGGCGTTGAATTCGAGCATGTCAGCAGTACGGCGGAAGGCGTGAGGCTGGTTCATGAAAAAGGCGATCCTGCTTATGCCGCGATTGGTACGGCGACGGCTGCAAGCATGTATGGTTTGCAGCTGCTTGCGGAGAATATAACCGACCATCAAAATAATTTCACCCGTTTTATTCTGGTCGGTGAAGCCGAACCGGAGCTGAAGCCATCTTCCAAGATGAAGACGACGATTCTCGTCACGCTTCCGGAGGATTACCCCGGAGCGCTTCATCAGGTGCTGTCGGCCTTTGCCTGGAGACGGATCAATCTTTCCAAGATAGAATCCAGGCCGACAAAGAAAAAACTCGGCAGCTATTATTTTTATATTGACATAGAAGAAACCTTAAATTCGGTATTATTGCCTGCGGCTGTTGCGGAAATTGAGGCAATCGGCTGCCAGGTTCGCATATTGGGTTCTTATCCCAGTTATTCTTATGTACCAGTCCAATCGGAGGTGTAGAACGTTCATGGCGCAGTGGATTTATTTGAATGGAGAGTTTGTCGGCAAAGAAAACGCGAAGGTATCCGTCTACGATCACGGATTTCTTTACGGGGATGGCATTTTTGAGGGCATCAGGATTTATAACGGAAACATTTTTAAATGCGTTGAGCATCTGCAGCGTCTTTATGATTCCGCAAAATCGATCATGCTGGACATTCCCCTGAACCAGCAAGAAATGCAGGATGTGCTGATTGAATCCGTGCGCAAAAACGGATTGAAGGACGGCTATATCCGGCTGATCGTATCGCGCGGTCCCGGAGATCTCGGATTGGATCCCCGGCGCTCGCCAAGGGCGAATGTGATCGTGATCGTGGAGCAGCTTGCGATTTATCCGGAGGAGGCCTATGTGGACGGCTTGAAGATCGTTTCCGTATCTACGCGCCGCAACGTTCCCGATGCGCTTAATCCAAAAATCAAATCGCTCAACTATTTAAACAACATTTTGGTCAAAATCCAGGCTAATCTGGCCGGAGTGGGCGAGGCGCTGATGCTGAACTCGCAGGGTTTTGTGGCCGAGGGGTCGGGCGACAATATCTTTATCGTCAAAAACGGCGTACTGTTCACTCCTCCGAGCTATATCGGCGCTTTAGAAGGCATTACCCGCGCAGCCATCATGAAAATCGCGCAGGAAATCGGCTATGCTCTTAAGGAAGAGCCTTTCACGCTGCATGATGTGTATGTAGCCGACGAAGTCTTCTTGACAGGCACCGCCGCCGAAGTGATTGCCGTGCGTGAGGTAGATGCGCGTACGATTGGAGAAGGCAAAGCCGGTCCGATTACCACCCGCTTGCTTAAAGAATTCCGCAGCATTGTGCAAAAAGACGGGGTTCAAGTATACGCTTAACCTTTATTAATTCGAAAAAAACCATAGCCGTATTGGCGATGGTTTTTTTACTATATGTAGAAAGTTAAATTTAATTGCGACAAAATTACTCCGCTAGGAGTTTTTCTCATTTTATGATGTCATTCGCCCAGAGTCTGCATAGGATGTAGTATTGCTATCCTTGATGAAACGTTCTGAACGTTTTAAGCAAAAAATGATTCGGGAGGTAGAAGCGTGAAGATTCACATTGCTAAACAAGGGGATACGCTTAACAAGCTATCGCAAAAATATAACGTTGGCTTGCAGCAATTGATCGAAATGAATCCCCGGATTGAAAAACCTGAGCAAATCGAAGTGGGCAAGAAAGTGAAAATTCCATCCGCCATAGTACCGGTCGAACCCCCGTCAGAGACAGTTGCTTACAAGCATATCGTAAAACAGGGAGATACCTTGTGGAAGCTGTCGCAATCGTGGGGAGTTCCCTTGTCCGCATTGATCAAGATGAATCCCCAGTTGAAAAATCCGAATGTGCTGATGACCGGGGAAACGGTGTATATTCCCAAGGCGGGAACGGAAGCGCCCCATTATTCGAACATGAACGCGGCCGGAAATCCGTATGCCGCGGCTCCGGTTTATGAGGAGAACGTCAACAAGGGCGGCAATATCATGAATATGAACCTGCCCAACGAAAATCCTCCTGATGTGGCGGCAGAAAATTATCCGAATGTACCTCTGCAGTACATGGAACAGCCTGTCGTCGAACATAAGTCCGACGCCAATCCTGTTTATTCCAAAGAGATGGAAAACAAGATCAACGATTTGTTTATCCAATATAAGGTTCCCGCAACGGAAGCCGCCAAGATGAACGGGATGCCGGAATCTTCTTACCCGTTTCCGCCGATTCCTTCCATGTCCGAGCATAACCCGTCTGCCGCGCCTTATGGAAGCAACAGCAACATCCATCCCCCTTTCTATACACCTCAGCCGCAAGCCTATTTGCCCGCAACCGGCGGTCCTTGCGGCTGTGACGGACAGAGCGATTACGGACCATGGATGATGCCGGGAAATCCCGGAGCAGCGGAATGGACTCCATACGGAACTTCACCCTACGGCGCGCCACAGCCGTATTCGTATCCCTATCAGCCGCAATCGGGCGGCTACGCGGATCCGTATGGCATGCCGTATGGAGCCGCACCTTACGGCTCCCCTTATGGAATCCTATACGGAAATCCGTACGGAGCCCCTGACTTGACTTATGATCCGGGATTTGTATCTGCACATAGTATGGATACCGGGCCAATGCGGGGAGACGAAGTGAAAGCGGCTCAAGATGAAAAAGCGGATCTGCAGACTGGAACGGAAAAGAAGGCGGAAATTCGCCAAACGGGGAAGAAGCAGAATACGAAGAAAACCACGAAAGCGAGCAAGAATAAAAACGTGCGTCGGCCGGTAAAACAACAAAAGCAGGTTACCGAAAGCATGCCTTGGATTAATTTTTAAGCGATCCGCCATCCGTATAAGGAACTTTCATACTGGTTAAAATAGTAAAAACAAACCAGTATGGAAGGCGATAACAGTGGGCTTATCAAAATGGATCAAGGATATGAAAAGGCGGTTCCGCCGTAAACGGGGATGGCTTTCGCTCGGCATTTCACTGGTACTGATTGCCGCTGTCTTGTTTATGGCTAAACTGTTTCCATCCGTAAATCGCGAACTCCCGGCAGCCCTTGTGTCCACACAGGTGCTGGCATCGCTGATCGACCGCCCGACTGAAGTGGTGATGCATAGAGTTTATGCTTGCGGCGAGGAATCACAGGCGCTGGGTAAACTTTCGAACCGTGAATTAAAAGATCTGCTGGATCGGCATCCGGATTGGTCGGTGGATAAATCGAATCCGCAAAAGCTTGTGATAACGGAGAATATCAACGATCTATCTCCCGCTTGCAAGAAGAGCGCTTATTTCGGACTGGATGAGAACGGGAATTTGACGCTTTTTGACGGAACACCGTCGCATAAGCATGCAATCCGCACCTTTTTCCAGCTTAACATCAAGCATCTGAAAAGCAGCTTGCCAAGCGGCACGGTGGACCAGCTGTATGCAGGAATACGGATTAAAGATTATGCGGAATTCAACAGTGTACTTTCAACTTTTAGCGATTATGCGGTGGAAGAAAATCCGCCCTATTGAAACAAACCGAACCTTTCAGGCTGATATGGCCGTTTGCCCTGCAGGAGGGCAAACGGCTTATGCTCATTTTGCCGTCATTCCTCCTGTTCATCGAACAGTGTCACATTCAGGATGGTGGTTTGACCGGAGTGAATAACGGCTTTGCGCACGAGCGGCTGCTTGCCTTCCAGCAGGAAACGGACCAAGTACGTGCCGGGCGACAAATCGGCCACTCCGTAACGGCCCGATCGATTGGTAATGACCAAGCGTTCAAGAATTTTTTTCTGCGTCAATACCTGCACGATGACGAAGAACAAAGGTTTGCCTCTTTCGTCCCGAACAGTGCCTGCAAGTGCTCCAGGAGCGGAATTCAATATGAAAATGAGAGGTTTTCCCGTTTTACCCGCCCGCAGCAGGATGGCAGCCGATTGTGAACCGAAACGCGGATCTATGACACTGACCGTGTAACTGCCCGGGGCAAGAGTGGGAAACAGAAAAATACCGTCGTAATTTGCCACGCTGGTGTCCACCAGTGCATGGTTTTCGTTCAAAATTTGCACAACGGCACCGGGTACGGGATTCGTAGGCCCTTGTATGGGCACGGTTGCCACGTTTCCACCCTGTCCGGCAGGGTTGCCGCGCATGACCAAAGAAAGGTCCAATCGTTCTCCGGGCGCCAGGAAGAAGAACGTGCTGATTGATTGTTTGCCGGCAAGTATGACTGTAATCGAATAATCCCCGCTGCGAATGCCCTCGAACAGGAAGCGTCCGGCTTGATTGGTTTGGATTTGCGCGATGATGATGCTGCGGGAATCGGAAAGTGTCACAAGCGCATTGGCCAAGGGGGCACCCGTCACTGCGTCCGTAACAGCACCGCCTACCGCGGCCGGATTCGCCAGCATGGAAAAATTGACGGTTTCCGCCTGACCGGCCCCCAACACAATGGCATCCACGTTCGATGCATACCCCGGCAATCTGACCGTGATCGTATAATTGTTTGGAACCAATCCGTTTACAACATATACTCCGTCAGCCCCCGATTTTGTGGTCAGCAGCGGTACGCCAAAAGTATTGGCAATGCGAATTTCAACAATCGCTCCCTCCAATGGCTTTCCGTTTGCCGCATCGACAATGGTCCCCTGAAGGGAAGCCGGATTCGGACTGAGCGTGAAACAGGCGGTTGCGGTTGAGCCTGACTGTACGGAAAAGCCGATTAACTGGGAATCATAACTGTTTGCAGTCGCTCTGGCCGTATAAGAGCCGGGGGAAAGACCGGAAATCGTGTAAATTCCGTAGATGTTGGTCAGCACCGTAGTCACTTTCGTATTGTTGGCATCGAAAATTTCGATACTGGCACCAATGATATCGGCTCCGTTCGTAAAATCATTAACACAGCCTTTCACAGATCCGGGATTGGGAAGGAGCGCAAAATTCTGCTTCACAGTCTGGTCGGCCGCAATGATCACACTTGCGGTTGCGGATGAAAATCGAGCGGCAAGGACGCTCGCTTTCAGAGTTCCCGCAGGAAGACCCGTGATGGAATAAAAACCGTCTTGATCTGTATAGCCTTGGGCGACAAAGCTATCGGACAAGTCGTTTAAGGTTACGACGGCTCCTCCGATTCCAACTCCCGTATCGGCATTTGTGATTCGTCCGTCCAACGTTCCGGGCAATGTCTCCAGGGTGAAATCCACAATGGTTGTCTGCCTGGCGCTCACATTGGCTGTGATCGTTTTGGAGACAAGTCCCGGACTCGAAACGCCGACCAGATAAATTCCCGGGGACAAATTAGTAAAAGAATACGTTCCGTCGGGATTGGAGAGCTTGGTTTCCAGTAATACACCCGTATTGTCAAACAGCTTCAGCGGCAGCGTTCCTCCGGTGAGAGCTTCCCCCTGAGGCCCGAAAATCGTACCCGAAATCGAGCCGAAGAGTGCGGTCAGCTGAAAGCTGACTTCGGTCGCTGCATCGCTAACGACTGTCGCTCCTATACTTTGTATCGCATAACCTTCCGCGCTGGCGGTAACGGTATAGGTGCCGGGGGCGAGGTTGGAGACGCTGTAATTTCCGAACACGGAGGCCGTTACCGTACTGATCAGCAGCCCTTGGGCATCCTGAAGCCGTACGGTAACCGTGGACCCGGCAATCGGCAGCCCGTTTGCGGCATCGCTGATATGGCCGGCAATGGTTCCGGGATTTGGGATCAGTGTAAAATTTAAGCCGATGAAGGTTTCTCCCGGCTG
>CAZESH010000149.1:0-10219 GCA_964514665.1 uncultured Caryophanales bacterium | reverse complement strand
GATCAAGGTGGAGCACACCATATTCGCCCTTCCGTACGCTTATTTAGGGATGATTCTGGCTTCATTCACCGATGCGGGAAAAATGCCCTCCTGGGAGCAATTTTTCTGGGTAACGCTGGCCATGTTCGGAGCACGCAGTTCCGCAATGGCACTTAACCGCTGGATTGACAGGCATATCGATGCGAAAAACCCGCGCACGGCAGACAGGGAAATTCCCAGAGGATTGGTCAGCACCGCAGAAGTGGCCGGATTTACCGCAATATCACTGTTGATTTTGGCAGTCTCCGCTTGGATGTTGAATCCGCTTTGCTTTGCGCTGCTTCCGATCGCCGTCGTTTTCCTTGTCATTTATCCTTATATGAAAAGAGTTACCTGGCTCTGCCACATGGTTCTGGGTATAACCGACGCCTTGGCTCCGCTTGGAGGCTGGATCGCCATCTCGGGCAAATTCGAGCCTGCCGCTTTTGTGCTGGCTGGCGCGGTCGCGGCTTGGATTGCCGGCTTCGACATCATTTACGCGTGTCAGGATGTGGAAATCGACCGCAAGCAGGGAATTTTCTCGATCCCCGCCCGTTTCGGCATTCGCGCGGGCTTGATCATATCGAAAGTGCTGCATGTGCTGACCGTAGGTTTGTTTCTGCTGCTTCCGCAATATACCCAGCTTGGCTGGTTTTATTATTTCGGCGTGCTTGTAGTCGCGGTGCTGCTGTGGATTGAACACCGCTTGATCTCTCCTCGGGATATGTCGCGCATTCAGCAGGCATTCTTCATCGTCAACAGCTACATTGCTGTAGTCGCTTTTCTGTTTACCTTGGCCGATGTGCTGTATTCCTTGATGTGAATCGGTCTCGGACTGGTCGTTAACCGCATCCTTGCCGGAAAGCAATTGAAAGCTGAAACAGATATCCCCCTCAGGACTTCAAATCAGTCGCAAGTATGCATCAGTTTGAAACAGGCTGCCCCATGGAATGCGGGTCAGCCTGTTTTGCGTTTAAACGATTCGCTTGCGAATACTGGCGGAGATCAGGTCGATCAAGGTAACCAGCATAATGACCCCGTACAGGATGATTCCGACCCGGCTCCAGTCGCGGACCTCCAAGGCGAATATAAGCGGTGTGCCGATCCCGCCGGCACCGACAAGTCCGAGTGTGGCGGCGGAACGAATGTTGATTTCAAAGCGGTAAAGCGAATAGGAATAAAACAGCGGAAGCACTTGCGGAAACACACCGTACCACAGCACCTGCAGGCGGTTCGCGCCGCAGGCGGTGAGGGCTTCCACCGGCCCCCTGTCAATGCCCTCGATGGACTCGGAGAACAGCTTGGCCAGCATTCCGATGGAGTGAATGCCGAGCGCCAGCACCCCGGCAAAGGCACCCGGTCCAACGGCTTTGATAAAGACTATGGCAACGACGACTTCCGGAAAGGTACGGATAAACGAAAGCAGGAATTTGCCCGCTCCCGATGTCCATCGCTTGGCATTCATATTCGCTGACGCCCAGAAGGCGAAGGGAATGCAGAGCAGTGCGGAGACAAACGTACCGAGAACGGCAATGGCCACTGTATCCAGCAGACCGCGAAGCAGATCCTCGCCTTCAGGGAAATATACATACGACCAATCGGGATGCGTAAAGCCGTGTAAAATGGAAGCGGAAACCGATTTGGCGGTTCCCTGGATGCCTTCAAACTGCAGCCCTCCCAGGGACCATACATAAATCGCGATGAGGACGGCGGCTGTAATCCAGAATTGCGGACGCAGCCAAAGCGGCTTTCTGACATTTAAGGCATTCATAATAATTTCTCCCTTAATCTTGTGCTGGCATAATCAATCAGCAGCACGACCAGCAAAGTGAGTAAAATAATCAAGGCGGCCCGGTCGTAGCGCAGCTGGCCCAAAGCCCGGTCGAGCAGCAGCCCGATTCCGCCGGCACCGACCAAACCGAGTACCGCTGCAGCCCGCACGTTGATCTCGAACGTGTATAAGAAATAGGCGATAAATTGCGGCAGAATTTGCGGAACGACCCCATATGCGATCCACTGCAGCTTGTTGGCGCCGACAGCGGTCATCGCTTCCAGGGGTCCCGGATCAATGGCTTCGAGCGCTTCATAGGTCAGCTTGGCGACGAGACCGAAGGAGAAGAACACAAGCGCCAAAATGCCGGCAAAGGGACCGATGCCGAAAACGGCGACGAAAATTGCTGCGAACAGCAAATCCGGTATGGTCCGCACCAAATTGAGCACAAAGCGCGAAGGGTAGAGAATGAGCGGGCTGTGCGTTATGTTGCCGGCGCATAGAAGCACAAAGGGAATGGCCAGAATGGCTCCTGCCGTTGTGCCGATTACGGCCATTTGCACCGTCTGCAGAGTAGGACCCCATATCGTACCGATATAGGGCCAATCCGGAGGCAGCATTTCCGAAATCAGGGCCCACATTTGCGGAATGCCCGTAATCAGCTTGCCGGGTGTGGCACCAGTGCGGATGGAGCTGATAATGATCAGTGCCAGTATCAGGCCCCAGGCAGCGTACTGCTTTGAGTGACTAGGCGGGTTGAGGCCGTTTTGCGAATCGGCATTCATTCACGATTCCCTCCCCAGCAGCTCGTCTTGTTGAATCGGCCGCCCGTAAATTTCCGCGAACGTTGCATCCGTTGCTTCTCCGACTGTTCCGTCAAAGACAACTTCTCCCGCGCGGAGGCCGATGATGCGAGTGGCATAGTCTCTGGCCAGATCGATAAAATGAAGATTGACAATCGTCGTGATCTTGAGCTCGCTGTTGATCCGCTTCAGATCGTTCATCACCTGACGGGTTGTCAGCGGATCGAGCGAGGCAACGGGTTCGTCGGCGAGAATGATTTTGGCTTCCTGAGCCAGCGCCCGGGCAATCGACACCCGCTGCTGCTGTCCGCCGGACAGCTGATCTGCTCGGCTGTAAGCTTTTTCCCGGATGTTGACCCGTGCCAGCGCATCAAGCGCCAAATCCATGTCCGCCTTTGGAAAAAGCCCGAGCAGCGTTCGCCAGGTAGCGTGATAGCCGACCCTGCCGGAGAGCACGTTGCGCATGACCGTCGATCGCTTGACGAGATTGAAGCTCTGGAAGATCATGCCGATTCCGCGGCGCATCCGTCTCAGCTGCGCGCCGCTTGCGGACGAGATGGACATGCCGTCAATGCGGATATCGCCTTCGCTTATCTCGTGCAGCCGGTTGATTGAACGCAGCAGGGTGGATTTGCCGGCGCCGGACAGACCGACTATGACGACGAATTCTCCTTCTTGGATGGTCAGATTAATGTTTTTCAAACCGATCGTACCGTTCGGATATGTTTTGGAGACATTCACAAATTGTATCATCGTGTACCTCTTTCCCGGTGAAAATGAATGAAGCAACACCGCATTCGGCTTTATCGGCCGGATGCGGTGTTGCCATACAAGCAGTGAAGAACAATCGGAAAACTATTTAATCTCCTGACCGACTACTTTCGCATACTCGCGAACCGGATCAAAGTTCTTGTCGTCTCCCGGCGTATAGCCCACGTGGGAGTACACGTCCATAATTACTTTTTGACCTTCGGGATCCTTTCCGATCGCGATGAAGGCCTTTTGGATTTTGTCCTTCCATTCCGGGCTCATGTCGGGGCGCACGGAAATTGTATCGTTGGGAATTTTTTCCGTATAATAGATCACTCGCGTTTTGTCGAAAACATCGGGTACGTCTTTTTTCACAATATTCCTGGCATCCTGGAACACGGGGGCGGCATCGACTTGTCCGTTCAAGACGGCCGTGATTGCGGCGCCGTGTCCTTTGATGGTTACGCCTTGGACATCTTTGTCGGGATCAATTCCCGCTTTTTTCATTTCAGCGGCGGGGAATACGTATCCAGCGGAGGAAGTCACATCCTGCCAGCCTATTTTTTTGCCTTTCAAGTCCTCCAGCGTTTTAATCGGCGAATCCTTTTTCACGACGATCATCGCCAAGTAGAAGTCAACCAAATCTTTGGTCGGTTTTCCCGTATCCTTTTCTACTCCGTAACGCTGGGCCTGCAGCAGAAGATCGGCCGCTTTTTTGTTGTCGTGCGCCAGCACGTAGCCGTTCGGCGGCAGGAATCCGATATCCACCTGCTTGGATGCCATCGCCTCAATGATCGTGTTGTAGTTGGTGGAGACGGATACGTGCACCGGAATGCCCAATCGGTCGCCTAACAATTTTTCCAGAGGCTTGGCCTTGGCTTCAAGCGTTTCCGCATTTTGCGAAGGCACAAACTGCACTTCCAATTTCTTCGGTATGTAGCTGTCCGATTTCGAACCGCATGCCGCTAGTCCGGCGGCAAGCACAACCGTCAGCCCCAAAGCCGCAATTTTCTTGATCAATGGATACTCCCCCTGAAAATTATGATTTGCTCAACAATGACAGCCGTCAAACATAACCCATTATATGGAATTGACAAATTTTGATGGTTAAAGCAAATGTATATTTATGTAAAATAAATGTTAAAAATTGATTTCTTGTTTCCATCTCAAATGTAAATTATTACATTTTTTTAACACTCAACTAAAAGCCAGCAGACAAAAAACATCGCCGGATGTGCTATAGTAGGCGAAAACGAGGATGGGGAGAGAGTAAGACCTTGAAAAATTCTACAATTCCGGACACGATGAAGCTGGTGATTCTGCAAACGAGCGATCTGCACGGCGCAGTTTATCCCCATAGTTATGTGGAGCATCAGCCGCAGGATATCGGCCTGGCCAAAATCGCGACTTGGGTGAAAAAAGTAAGATCGCAGATCAGCCATGTGCTGCTCGTCGATAATGGAGATGCTATCCAGGGCTCGCCGCTGACTTATCATCATGCCAAAATAGATCCCGACAAGGCTAGTCCGGTCATCTCTTGCATGAATACCCTGCAGTATGATGCAGCCGTAATCGGCAACCATGAATTCAATTACGGCTTGCCTTATCTGAAACGGGCGATCGGGCAGTCGGAATTTCCTTGGCTTTCGGCAAATTTGATCCGGCAGTCGACAGGCGAGCCGTTCTTCGGCAGCCCTTACCGGATCTGGCAATTTCCCGGTGGACTGAAGGTTGCGCTGCTCGGCTTGACAACTGCCTATATTCCCAACTGGGAGCTGCCGGAACATCTGGCAGGGATCGAATTTCTGAATCCGGTGGAGGCAGCGCGCCATTGGGTGGAATTTCTGAAAAACGAACAAATGGCCGATTTCATCATCCTATCCTATCATGGCGGATTGGAGAGGGACTTGACGACGGGACAACCGTGCGAGCCGCTTACGGGAGAAAATCAAGGATACGCGCTGTGCGAAGAGGTTGCCGGTTTTGACGTGCTGCTTACCGGGCATCAGCACCGGATGCTTGAAGGCGAAATCAACGGGGTTTTGGTGGTTCAGCCGGGAAGCCATGGCACAGCCTTGGCGCAAATCAACGTAGATTTACATAAGACGGAGGGAAGGTGGATTGTTGAGCATAAAAGCGCACAGCTTCTTTCCGTCGGGCAAATTCCCGCTGACGAGGAGATCATGAAGCCGGCAAACGACCATGAGGCTGATACGCAAGCTTGGCTGGATACTCCGATTGGATGGATTGACGGCAATATGAAGCTGAGCGATCCGAAACTGGCCCGCCTGCACGGTCATGCTTTAATCGAGTTTGTAAATCGTGTGCAAATGGAAGCGTCGGGAGCAGACATTTCCTGTACGGCGTTATTTGACGATACGGCGCCCGGTTTCTCGGAGCGGGTGACGATGCGCGAAATTGTGTCCAATTACATTTATCCCAATACCCTTAAGGTCATTCGGGTAAAGGGCAGCGACATCAAAAAAGCGCTGGAGCAATCCGCCGCTTATTTTCAATGCGATGAGCAGGGCGGCATTGCCGTCAGCCCGGCTTTCCTCTATCCGAAGCCGCAGCATTATAATTACGATATGTGGAAAGGAATCGAGTATACCCTCGATATCTCCCGTCCGCTTGGACAGCGTGTGGCCGCGCTTGCCAGAGACGGGAAGCCGCTGGACGAGGAAGGGGAATATGACGTAGTGATGAACAACTATCGAGCGGGTGGCGGAGGAAATTACGAAATGTTTAAAGGAAAGCCCGTGGTCAGAGAGATCAGTACGGACATGGTAGAGCTTTTGGCCGATTATTTTCTCAAGCATCGAAGGATTCCGCTTGAAAGCGGACAGTGGGAAGTGATCCGGTGCAGGGACAAGGTTCATTTCTAACGGGCATCCGTGTATAAAACCCGGGTTAGTATCGCTTGGTTGTAGTTCCCGAAGTTTTGTCCATAAATCGTAAAGCCTCTTTTGTTCTTGGATTTTTCATTTACGGCAATTTTAAAATTGATATTGCTTTTATAATCGAGCTGGATATCCTCCAGGGTTACGTCGGAAATGCGGCAGCCGTCGATAAAGCTGCCTTGGTCGTTAATCCGGATCAGCTTCAGCATGCCGTATTGGTTAAGATGCGGCGGCCACCAATCAGGATTGAACGAACCCCGTTTATCGCCGAAATCGCCTGGGCTGGTCCAGTACCCCAATTCATAATCGTTGACGTAAAAATAAATGTCGGAGGGCCAGTTATCGTTGAAACCTGGCGCTTCGGAACTGAGCTCAAGGGAAAATTGCAGCTCCTTGAATTTCTGATTCGGCTTTAAATAATTGGGTACGCGATATTCCAGAAAGCCTTCGTTGACCCAGACAATTTGCGCCGCTACACGCTGCGGGTCGGCAAAATAGCGGGGGTCGTCAAAATCGCCGATAATCCGATCCTTTGTCGCCAATCCGCAGGTCGGCAGCACCTCGTAATTGCTGTAATGCCCAATCATGATTTCCACTTCGTACAAGTTGTCGATATCCTTGCTGCGCAGCTCCACCAACAGTTTTTCTTCATTTAAATAGCACATTTTTTGGATGCCGTGTTTGCCTACTGCCGTATTTATTTCAATCAATCCGCTATCCTCCAGCTTTTTGATGTGCATCGTAATCGCACCGTTGGACAGCTTGAGTTTGGTAGCCAGGTCGTTCAGGTTTAAGCTTTGATTTGAAGCGAGGAGCTCTAAAATTTCAATGCGGATTTCCGAGCTCAGCGCTTTGAAAATATTGAGACCGGAACGAAGTTCCTTGATATGAATCATAAAAAGATTTCCCTTCATATATGTAGTTCTTTTTTTACCTAAGTATAAAGGATTTAAATAAACAAATAAAGCGATTTATATTTATGCCCCTCGCCGCCCGCGCTTTTACTCTCCCCGCGCATATGTCGTCGGAATTTCTGTTTATTTCCCTGCTCTTTTTCGCTATACTTGACACAATCAGTAAGATCGGGAGGTTCGGAATGTCCGACAAAAAGCTTTGGACTGCTCTAGGGCCGTTATTGGCCGTCGTCGTGCCTTTGTTTCTTTTTGTGTGGCTGGATGCCGCGCCTTCGATAGATTTGCAGCTGAAGCTGCCGCGCGGGCATTTCTACATGGTCAGCGCCGTTTCCTTGATCGCCATGATGCTCGCCATTGCTGTCGGTGTCTCAGGCCACCGCTTAAGAAATATGAAGGTCACTTTTTTGTCGCTTGCTTTTATCTCGCTCGCCGAAATATTCGCTATTCACGGGCTGGCTACACCCGGTTTCCTGCTGCAGGCTTCGCATTTGCCGGGTGTGGCCGCCCAACTGAGCGTTGCCTTGACCGCATTTTGGCTGTGGATGTCCTCGCTGCGCTCGGATGCAGCTTCGGTGTTGAAATTGGCGCGTTTCCAAGGCCGGCTGGTTCCGGTTTGGGCGGCTTTTTTATGTCTGTCGGGCGTTGCGGCATTATTATTTCCCCACGTGACCGAATGGATCCCCGTCGACCGCAACCCCGTGAAGTGGGTTTTGGCGTTCCTGTCGATTATATTTGATTCCGTCGTAATCTATCAATATTGGCAATCCTATCGATTTACCCGATTTCCGCTGCAAATTTCCATCGTCTACAGTGCAGGCTGGCTGCTGGTTGCACAAATCATCATGGTGCTGGGGGAAACCTGGAGGATCAGCTGGTGGATGTATCATTTTTTGCTGCTCGCTGCCATGGTGATGATGCTGGCAGGGATTTACCGCCAATATGGCACCGGGCAAAATATC
Source organism: uncultured Caryophanales bacterium (assembly GCA_964514665.1). GTDB lineage: Bacteria > Bacillota > Bacilli > Paenibacillales > KCTC-25726 > CAZESH01. The sequence goes on along the minus strand of CAZESH010000149.1, from coordinate 2,104 downwards.
GGAACCGCTCTCGCCACCCTGTTTCATTTTGATCCCGCCGAGCGGATTGAAGCGGGCATATCTCCTAGCGTCAGAGCTTTGATCGTGGCCACGGAAAGCAGAGACCCCTACACGGCCGGACATAATTACCGGGTAGCGGTATTCGCCATGAAATTGGGCGAACAGGCCGGGCTTCGGCCGGATGAGCTGCGCTCGTTGGCGCAAGGGGCGATCGTGCACGATGTGGGGAAAATTCAAATCCCCGATTCGATATTGAATAAAGCGGGTGCGCTGACCATGGAAGAACGGCAAGTGATCGAACGGCATCCGGTGTTTGGCTACGATATGTGCAAGCGCCTCGGCATGGTCAAAGAAGAGCTGGAAATCATTCGTTCGCACCATGAAAAGTGGGATGGCAGCGGATATCCCGACGGACTTTCAGGCGTCAAGATTCCCAAGCTTGCCCGGCTTCTGGCCGTTGTTGACGTCTATGACGCGCTCACCTCGACTCGCTCCTATCGGCAGGCCTGGCAGCATGCGGACGCAATGCGCTTGCTTGAGGAAAATGCGGGGACTCACTTCGATCCTGATTTTGTCCGGATCTGGAGCGCAATTTGCCGGCAGGAACAACCGCAAAGCCTCATGCCGGTTTGGTCCGTTTCTTGACGATTTTCAACATTTTTTTTTTTTGAAATCGAGAACCTTTTGCGCGTTTCCAACGTTTAATTCATATATTAGAGAGAAAAAAAGAGATCACTGTAGAGGGAAGCCGGATTATGAGAGTAAAATTATGGAGGATCGCTCCCCTGAGTGCGATGCTTGTTTTTCCTGTGCTTGGAATGCTATACGGGCTTGTTAACGGCCCCCATGGGCAAGTACACAGTTTGGCGACAAAATGGGACGTCATGATACCTTTCATCAAAATATTTGTGCTGCCGTATTCCATTTGGATCTTTTATATTTATGCGTGTCTTGTCTATTTCTATTTCAAGGACCCTGCCGTTTATTACCGCAGTCTGATTACGTATGCGATCAGCGCAATTGTTTGTTATGCCATTTACTTGACGTTTCAAACGACGGTGACCCGTCCGATTGTAATCGGGGACGACTTGCTTAGCCGAATGCTTGCCTATGTGTACGGCAGGGATGAGCCGTTCAATTGCTTTCCGAGCATTCACAGCTTCTCCAGCTATATGGTGATGAGAGAGCTGTACAAAAGCGGCTTTAAAACCAGATGGAATCAGCTGCTGATCTATGGGATGTCCGTGACGGTCATTTTGTCGACGCTGTTTATCAAGCAGCATGTCTTGCTGGACATCGTCGCGGCGATCGTGCTTGTCGAGACCGTTTCCCTGTTGGTTCATAAGCTGCATTGGACGGATTTCAGCTACGCGGGGAAGGACTTTTCCGGGCGGGCAAAAGTTTAATGCAGGCAAAACCACGGTTTGTGTCCGCATTCATTTGGCAATAATGGTGCAGTATGGAACATCGCTGAATGAGGATGTGGGAAAATGCCCGAGCAAACCGGCAAACAGGCGCAAGCCGTTAAGCGATTGTCTGAAAAGCTTGAAGAGAACGTTGCATTTTTGAACGATCGGCTGGGCGTCGATAAAAGCTTTGATTTAATTTGCCGCCGTTTGAATTACGGCGGCATTCCCTTTGCGCTTTATTTCGTCGACGGCTTTGCCAAAGACGATATCATGAATAAATTAATGTGGCATTTATCGAATTTGTCCGGAGATCAACTGGCGCCGCAGACCATTGTCGCCTTGATTCAGCGGGAAATTGCCTATTTGGAGGTCAACACCGTCCACGAGATGGAGCCGATTATCACTTCGGTGCTTTCCGGTCCGCTAGTCCTCCTGGTGGAAAGATACGACGAAGCGGTGGTCATCGATGCAAGAACTTATCCTGCACGAAGTCCGGCCGAGCCGGATACCGAGCGTGTCGTTCGCGGGGCGAGGGACGGTTTTACGGAAACGCTGATTTTCAATACGGCATTAACTCGCAGAAGGCTGCGCGATCCCTCCCTGCGCATGGAGTATTTGCAGATCGGGGAACGCTCGAAAACCGATATTTGCATGGCGTATCTCGAGGATATCGCGGATGATCATCTGATTCAGAC
>CAZESH010000148.1:0-10244 GCA_964514665.1 uncultured Caryophanales bacterium | reverse complement strand
GGGCAGCTTTGACGGATAGGCGACCGCAATGGAAAGGATCGATCGCGGGTTGGGCAGCGTCCGTTCAGGGTGCACCCTTTTATCGATATCCGGTTCCTCAAACCCCGATTCCCTTCCTTTTTTCCTATGTTCAATCAGACGCTCCTTCAATGTATAGAACGGATCGGCGGAAGCAAATCCGATTTTGTCTATTCCCAAATTCGGCGCTTGAGCAAGAATTTCCTCTTTTAACTCATGCAGACTCTCTGCCGATGTAATTGACAAAACGTTCACCTCACTGCAGTGCTCTTATAATTCCCGGATGTGAGAAAAAGGAAACAGCACAAATTCGACTTTCCCCAAAATCATCTTCTCCGCAACCTGCCCGAACATCCTGCTGTCCTTGCTGGCGCCTCTGAGGCGATTATCGCCCATCACAAATACCCATCCATCGACCACGCTTTCAGGTCCGTAATCCCAGTCTTCCACTGCTGCATTCGTGTAGGCTTCTTGCACAGCTTTCCCATTAACGAACAATCGCTTGTTCACGATTTCCAGCTTGTCCCCGGATACGGCGACAATCCGCTTGACGAGCAGTTTGGGATCGTCCTTTGAGGCGCTGGGATCCCTAAGAATCACAATATCCCCGCGTTTGGGAGCACCCAGGATGTAGCCGATTTTATTGATAAACAGCCATTCCTTGCTTTGCAGCGTGGGCTCCATCGAATGCCCTCTTACCGTAGAAAGATTGAATACGAAAAAATGCAGCAGCAGCACGATGATCACCGCCGTTCCCAACGCTTTAAGCCAATCCGTGATCTCTTTGCGGAGAGCGGGCAACAAAACTCACTCCCTTTCAGCTTGTTCTTTCCAACGGGCAAAATAGCTTTCCGCCAACGCGTCGGAGAAGGGAGACGCCCTCCTGTCGATTCGTTCTATCAGCTTGTCGAGACCTTCTTGGACCTTTCCTTGAACAGCTTCAGAATAATGATAAAGCGACTTATGCCGGTGGTATTCCCCTTCGTCCACAATCTGATGCAGACCGTCCGGCGTGACAATCACATCCAAATCATAATCGATATATGTCAGCGAGCTCCCGTTTCTGTACGGAGGCGATGCAATATTGCAATAATAACGAATTCCCGTGTCTTCCATAAGTGCGACGATATTGTACCATTCCTCCGGAATGAAGAACGATACCGCCGGAATTCTGCTCACCCATTCTTGTCCGTTGGACTCCAGAATGCGCGTATGACTGTTGATCAATATCAGCCAAGCCTCGCTCGCGTGCCGGGGATCGAGATAATCGGCGGGCATCAGCCAGTTTTCCTGCCAAATCCGGTGAATGTGCCCATTATGCTTAAAGCTTTTAATTTGCATCCGTTCGAATTTACCCATCCTGATATCCTTTCTCATGCACCGAAAATAAGGCGATGTCTACTTTATGATAAGTGAAAAATCACGGCGCGTAAAGAAAGGCATACCCCCGGACGATAGTTCCGAAGGTATGCCTGTAAGAACTTGAATCAGTTTATTATCCGTTCACGATGCTCAAATTTTGAAAAGAACGGAAAAAATCCTGCGTTCTATATCCCAAAGACTCGTATAAAGGTAAGACCACTTCGTTATGGGGGTCAACCGTCACCATGATTTTCCTTACATTTTGACGGTCAAATCTCTTTTTCAGCCCCTGAATCATCGCTTTTCCAATTCCTTTGCGCTGATGCTCGAGAGCAACCGCAATGCGGTAGTAATACCCGTTATGATTATCAATCGTACCGATAATCACCCCGACGACAGAACCGTTCAACTCAGCAACCAGAATCAGGTCGCTGTCCCACGATAATTGTCTGGCAAAAGCTCCTCTTGTTTCCTCATAACAAGTTTCCGACAAGACACTTTGCAAAAGATGCGTTACCGAAATATAATCGGACAAACGAAAAGAACGGATTTTCAAAGCAGCTTTCCCCCCGCAGCTTATTAAATATCGACTTATCTCTTTTTATCATAAGTTAACAAATACGACGCAAAACGCTAAAATCCTGCATAATATTAAAAGAAAATTAAAAAATATGCGGAAAAAATTAAAATTTCCTTGAAAACGCTTTAATTTAAGCGTTTTCAAGGAAATTTAAGCGTTTTCATAATTATTACTTTTTCTATTTTTCTATTTTTATTTTATAAGATCCTCTTTCATATTTCTACAGGCAAACCACATATTTATGTATAAAACTTTTGTTTGCGAACAGGACAGTGAAGGTCCGAAAACTCTCGCCTTAACTTTTGATACATTTATGTTGATTTATTATGGAAAATAGGCGATAATAATACCATATTGAAATTACATAAATTTAGGAGGTTTCCACACATGGCCTATCAATTACCCGCGCTTCCTTATGCGAACAACGCTCTGGAACCGCATATCGACGAACAAACGATGATGATTCATCACGATCGACATCACAATGCTTATGTGACCAATCTGAATGCTGCCATTGAAGGAAAGACCGAGCTCGAAGGCAAAAGCATCGAAGATTTGATCGCCAATCTCGACAGCGTACCGGAAAATATCCGTACAGCTGTACGCAATAATGGCGGCGGACATGCAAATCATTCTTTGTTCTGGCAAATCATGAGTCCGAACGGCGGCGGACAGCCAAGCGGCAAGCTTGCTGACGCAATCAACAGCGAACTTGGCGGTTTCGACGCATTCAAGGATGCCTTCTCCAAAGCAGGCGCTACCCGTTTCGGCAGTGGTTGGGCTTGGCTGTCTGTAGATAGCAGCAAGAAGCTTGTCGTCTCCAGCACGCCGAACCAAGACAATCCGGTCATGGAAGGCATGACGCCGATTCTTGGTATGGACGTATGGGAGCATGCCTACTACCTGAAGTATCAAAACAAGCGTCCGGATTACATTTCCGCTTTCTGGAACGTAATCAACTGGGACGAAGTTGGCATGCGCTACGAAGCAGCGCTCCAATAAGATCATCCATACCGCTTCGGTGGATGGCACCGATTAGCAGCCTTTTAAACAAGGCCCGCAGATTCATTCATGGAATCTGCGGGCTTTTTGGCATTCATCTGAGTCCGATCTTCCTCTCGGGGGTTATATTGCCGAACCGGCTTGATATGCCTTAATAATTTTGATGAAAGCATTGGGGAATGTATATTCCTCTATTTCATCCATCCGAATCCAACAATGCCCATCCCGCTCGAACCGTTCCTCCTGATCGGAGATCAGGGAATAAGCATCCTCTATGTGTTGGCAAAGCACCACTTTTAGCTTCCAACGAATGTGGCTGAACACATGCTCCAGCTCAAGCAAAGGCCTGACCGGAAGTACCTTCAACCCTTCCTCGCGGTAGATATGCTCGGTTAATTGCGTAAGCTCATTGTCCGCTGACCGTTCCGTCTTACCCACCTGCACATGCGGCAGCTCCCACATTCCGGCCAGCAATCCCGTATCCGGCCTGCGGCGAATACGAATCATTCCGGATTTGTCACTACCGCCTTCAATCAAAGCTACAATTCGCTGCTCGACTTTGGGCGCTTTCGTTTTCTTCTTGACCGGAAGCGACAGCTCCATCCCCGCCAGTCTTCCCTCGCATCGTTCCATTACAGGACAAACCAAGCACTGCGGCGACTTTGGCGTACAGATCAGCGCCCCAAATTCCATCAGAGCCTGATTGAAATCCCCTGCCGACCCTTGCGGAATCAACCCGGCTGCCAATTGTTCCATTTTCGTGCGGACGGAAGGCTTGGCAATATCCTCCTCAAGCAGAAAGAACCGGGACAGCACGCGCATGACATTACCGTCAACGGCCGGTTCGGGACGATTGTAGGCGATGCTCAGAATCGCTCCCGCCGTGTAGGGACCGACTCCCTTCAAGGAGGAAATCTGCTCCTTGCTGTCGGGCACCATGGCCCCGTATCTTTCCTTTACTTCCCGAACAGCGGTCTGCAAATTTCGCGCCCGCGAATAATACCCCAGACCTTCCCAGGCTTTCAGCACCTGCTCCTGCTCGGCATCGGCCAGTGCCTCGATCGTAGGGAATTTCTCAACAAAACGGTTGAAATATGGAATCACCGTGTCTACCCTTGTTTGCTGCAGCATAATTTCCGATACCCATATATGATAAGGATCTTTCGTTCTCCGCCAAGGAAGGTCTCGCTGATGCTTGCCGAACCATTCCAACAAATGCATACTGAAAAATTGTTTTACATCCGATTGCAGCGTCGTCATGAATATGCTCCTATACTGATTGATTATCCTTCTATAAGCAGGGCATTGATTTTCGGTTTTAGTTGTCCTGCTTGAGGTTAGACCGGAGGGGAATCTTCTGTTTCGGGTTTCGATTGCATAGAATGGAAGTTCTCCGACTTTCATGGTTCTGGGTCTCTCAGATCCTCCCCTAGGCGACGGAATGCAAACTCACCCAAAACAGAAATTCCCCTCCGGACTTCATGGATATAAGCCCCAAACCCTTTTTCATTCAAAATCGAAAATCAATAATGTCATGCATATATTATAGAACACATTACACGGACGCGGGAGTCTGAGTATTACTTTCTTAGCAAAAGCGCTATTAAACTTTCATTCCATTATACCGATAATAAATATAACGCCTTACGATCCGAACGGAGTGAAAACCGGATGAACATCGATCCACGACTTGTGCAGCAGCTGCTGCAGCTCAAAATAAACAATGATTTGCTGCTTTCCGGAGGGGACGCGCAAGCATCAGGGGGGAACAAGCTTTCTTTTACGGATCTGCTGAACCAAATGCTGAACGGCGATGCCATGACAAGCGGAAATTTGCCTGAGATGGCAGCAGCAGCCTCCTATCCTTTGCCAAGAGCGGTTATACCGCAGCTGAAGAACAGCGGCAGCGCCTCCCAATACGAATCGCTTGTACATGAGGCGTCAGCCAAGTACGGAGTCGACCCTTCTCTGGTCAAAGCCGTCATGCAGGCAGAATCCTCCTTTCAAGCCGATGCGGTTTCACCTTCCGGCGCGAAAGGGCTGATGCAGCTCATGGATGGAACCGCCGCGGGCTTGGGCGTGACAAATCCGTTCGATCCCGGGCAAAATATAGACGGCGGAACGCGATTTCTTTCCTACCTGTTGAACAAATACGAAGGCAATCCCGCGACGGCGCTGGCGGCCTACAATGCCGGTCCGGGAACCATCGACCGGCTGGGAATCAAAAGCGATGCCGACTTGAACGCCAATTACATGCAGCTGCCGCTTGAAACGCAAAATTACGTACGCAAAGTGCTGCAGTATCAAAACGTTTATAACTGAAATAACACGGTAAGGCCGCTCCGATTAATCGGAGCGGCCTTTTTTTGTTGATAAATTAACCAGCTGTGACAAACAATAAAAAACAAACCATACATCATCAATGCAATCAAAAAAGGGTGATAATCGATAATGACGAGGAAAATTTCCGTTTTTATGGCCATTCCAATTATCGTTCTGCTCGTTTCAAGCTGCGGAGCAAAATCGGATCCAGCCGGAGATGAACAAGCTGCAGAAGGCAATAATCAAGCTTCCGAACAAACTGTGGATGTCAATTCGATCTATAAACAGCGCTGTGTAACGTGCCACGACTCCGACTTAAGCGGCGCGTTGGGTGGAAAAACGAATATTCAGCAGGTCGGCGCAAGACTGACAAAGGAGCAAATCGCCGCCCAAATCCAAAATGGCGGCAACGGCATGATCGCCTTTAAAGGAACGCTCAGCGAAAACGAAATCAATGCGCTTTCCGAATGGCTTGCAGGCAAGAAATAACGCGCCCCAAGAAGAATAGTACAGTGAGTGCTATTGCGAAACGCTCTGCCTTTAGCCCCACAGCCCCGGCAAGAGTTCGTCAGTCCTGAAGCTCGACAACCGCAAATGCCAACGCTTGAACCTCGCTGTGAGAAATGCTGATATGAACGGCAGGCGGTGCCGCGAACGGTAAGATCGCCAACGCTTGCGGCGACAAGGTACAAAGCGGTTTGCCGCGATCGTCCGGCAGGATTTCAATATCATGGAAGCCGACCTCGCCGCCGATCCCGCAGCCGATCGCCTTCGCCACCGCTTCCTTGGCGGCAAATCTGCCGGCGGCAAACTCCACTCTGCGCCCGCTCCCCGTCGCCGGCAGCAGGGCTTCCCTCTCTGTCAAAATGCGCCGCAAGAACCGGTCCCCGGCAGCACCTTCGATGATCTTTTTGATTCGTGCGATTTCCACCAGATCCGTTCCGACTCCGACTATCATATTCATATTCCTTCCACTGCTTGTTTTTATTCATTTTAGCCGAATTTCCCTGCAAATGAAACGGCTTATCTGATTGAACCGAGCGCTTCCACAATTCTGGAGATCGCATCATCCTTGGTCAAAAATTGCTTTTGGCTGTTTCGTCGTTCGACGTACTCCACGTTTCCGTTAACTGCATGCTTGCCGACAACAACCCGGATGGGAATCCCCATCAGCTCGGAATCATTAAATTTCACGCCGGCACGTTCATCCCTGTCGTCGATCAGCACCTCGATTCCGTAATTGCGCAAACCATTATACAACTCTTCCGCCATATGCATCTGCGTTTCATCTTTTATCGATACCGGAATGATATGAACAAGATAGGGAGCGATCGCCGACGGCCAAATCATCCCCCGATCATCATGATTTTGTTCCACGACAGCCGACAATATCCGTGAGACGCCAATGCCGTAACAGCCCATAATTACCGGCTGTTCTTTACCGCCGGGATCCAGAAAGCGCGCGCCTAATGCTTCGCTGTATTTGGTGCCGAGCTTGAAAACATGCCCCACTTCGATGCCCTTTAACAGTTGAAGCATGCCCTCGCTGCAATGCGGACACGCATCCCCCTCGATTACATTGCGAAAATCGCCGATTTGTTCAACTGGAAAGTCCCGATCCGGAACCACGTTTTGCAAGTGATAGCCGGCTTCATTCGCTCCGGCGATCGCTGTTTGCATATGGGCGACAGCTGTATCAACGAGAACAGGAATTTTCAGCCCGATAGGTCCCGCAAAACCAATCGGCGCTCCCGTGGCAGCCAAAGCCGCTTGAGCATCTGCCAGTTGAATATTTTCCGAACCTAGATAGTTCTTCAACTTGACTTCATTCACTTCATGGTCGCCCCGCACCAGTACGGCTGCCGGCTTTCCATCCACTGCATAGATGAGCGTTTTGATGATTTTTCGAGATTCCGTTTGCAAATACCGCGTCAGCTGCTCAATCGTGCGAACGCCAGGTGTATGGATCTTTTCGAACTGATCCGATTTTACTTCCGTGCTCGTTATTCTCTCTGCAGCAGAGTGAGCTTTCTCCAGATTCGCCGAATAGCCGCAGCGCGTGCAGGTCGCGATTGTATCCTCTCCCATATCGGCAAGCGCCATGAATTCATGCGTTCCGCCTTCACCGCCGATTGCACCGGCATCAGCTTCCACAGCCCTGAAATTCAATCCGCAGCGCTTGAAAATCCGCACGTAGGCTTCGTACATCTTCTTATAGCTTTTGGCCAAGCCTTCCCACGTTGTATCGAACGAATAAGCGTCCTTCATCGAAAATTCCCTGCCGCGCAGCAGTCCGAAACGGGGACGGCGCTCATCGCGAAACTTCGTTTGAATTTGATACAGGGTAACCGGCAGTTTCCGGTAGGAGCTGATCTCGTTTTTGACAAGGGTCGTGATCACTTCCTCGTGCGTTGGTCCCAAGGCAAATTCACGATCATGACGATCCTTTAAGCGGATCAACTCCGGTCCGTAAACGCCATAGCGACCCGATTGTTTCCAAAGCTCGGCGGGCTGCAACGACGGCATCAACATCTCCTGCGCGCCCGCAAAGTCCATTTCCTCCCGCACAATCTGCTCAATTTTCCGCAGCACACGCCAGCCTAACGGCAAATAAGTATAAATGCCGGCGGCAAGCTGCCTGATAAAACCGGCCCTTAGCATGAGCTGATGACTGCTGGCTTCAGCATCTGACGGAGCATCGCGTAACGTACTTGAAAACAAAATCGATTGTCGCATCGAACATCCCCTCCACATTTCTCGAGAAACAAAAAAAGCCCATTCGTCAGGGACGAATGCGCCGTGGTACCACCCTATTTTGATCGCCAAAACGACGACCCTCAACCGGAATAACGGCCGGTGCCGGCAGCGGATACTCGGGTTCACCGCTGCAGCTCGCAAGGCGGGGAGGATTCACTCGCATCGAGAAGCCTTTCAGCTTTGGGCCTCTTCTCTGTAACCTGCGAAATTGAACCCCATGTCCTTGGTCAAAGCCATTTAACAAGTAATTTTGATTAAATTTACACCATTCTTTAAATGGAGTCAAATCCGTGTTCTTTCGGGATAAATCATCTCTTGTTTCGCAAAACTGCCCTTAAGGGCATTTGCTTCATCAAACGTTTTTTGAACCCTCTTTGATCAGTCGTATAACCAATTGATTCGTAAAATTCATGTGATGATTTTCGTTTGCTTTCCGATACCAGAATAACATAGTTGCATTTGTTTTTTTCTCCAAAATATTCAAGCGTTTGCATCAGTAACTTTCCTATACCCTGACGTTGATATTGAGGGGAAACAACCACATTCTCTATCAACATGAAAGGATTGCAATTTCCAACCAGATCGCAACAAACTATCCCCATCGAGGTTCCAATGACTTTATCCCCGTCGCAGGCTACCGCAACGTAATAATCCTGATTATTAGAGATCGCTTCAACCTGTTTTTTCATAGCGGATAAATTGGACTCAGTACCGATAAATTCAACGAACAATTCGGATAGCCCGGCAACATCATCGATCTCCGCCTTCCTCACTGTAATATTTTTCATAACATCCATGCACCTCCTGTAACTATGTCAAACAAATTCTTTAAATAAAGTCTTTTTTATTTCCTGCCATTCAGAATAAATGATGCTGAAATAAACATCATCCCTGCTTTCACCCATGCTGTTCACATAATTGGCTCTGAATATCCCTTCTTTTTGGGCTCCTAATTTTACTATCGCTTTCTGTGAGCGAATATTATCTATATCCGCACTAAACTGTACTCTCCTAAAGGCCATATTTTCAAAGGCGTAACTCAGCAAGGCAAACTTGGCAGCTTTATTAATGCCGGTACCCCGAAATTTTTTCCCATACCATGTCCAACCAATTTCCAATCTTTTATTATGGAAAAAAATATTGCCATAACTTGTTGAACCTGCAACTTCATTCGTTTGTTTATCTATGACCACAAAGGGATAGGCAATGTTGTGATTTCTCCGACAAATGGTGCTGTCGATATACGCCTCGAGATCTGACTCCGTACTGCAACTAACTGAAAAAGCGAGTTCCTTATCATTAAAAATAATTTCTCCCAACCCTTCGCTGTACTGTTCGACAAAGGGTACAAGCTTGACTCTGCTGTTTTCCAGTATAATTTCCTTTTGATAAAAATCTTTATTTTCCATACTGCCACCCCGTCCTTCATTCAAATTCAAAATCAACATCAGCCAAGCGTTTTTTCAGTTCATCGATCACAGCACTTTCTTCTTCCACCGTCCGGGCCTCAAAAGTGGCCGAGAATCGGATATAGCTGCCCGCATCGTCCCAAGGAACCGAGACAATTCCCTTTTCAAGAATTAAATATTGCGAGAAGTCTTCGGCCGTTTCAAAGCTCTGGCTGCCTCTAATGCCTTTGGGAGCTTTTACGTAAAGGAAAAAGGAACCTTTCGGTTTGGATGCCGGAAATCCCAACTCGTTTAATGCCTCAACCAGCAGATCAAGCCTGCGGCTATATTTCAGGTTATTATTTTTGATGATTTGCGAATGCTCCAGCGCATCGATTGCCGCCTGCTGAATGGCGATAAACTGGCCGGAGTCGAAGTTGTTTCTGGCATCGCTGAACGCTTTTACGATCAAAGGGTTTCCCGCGACAAAACCGATTCTCCAGCCGGTCATATTATGGGATTTCGATAACGAGTGGAGTTCAACCCCGACATCCTTCCCACCGGGCACGGATAAGAAGCTGAGCGGCAGTGTGCCCTTGTAGGTCAACGCCGCATACGCGGCATCGTGCACGACGATGATCTGATTTTCCCTGGCAAATTCCACGACTTTTTCGAAAAATCCCGCATCGGCTGCCGCTCCGGTCGGGTTGTTGGGATAATTCAAATACAAAAGCTTAGCTCTCCTGCATATGTCCTTCGGGATCGCCTCCAAATCCGGCAAATATGCCAGATCTTCGGTTAAATCAACATTGTAT
>CAZESH010000147.1:0-10372 GCA_964514665.1 uncultured Caryophanales bacterium | reverse complement strand
CCACAATCGTATGCAGCTCGTCGATGAACAGGATGATTCTGCCTTTGCTCATCTTCACTTCCTGAAGAACGGCCTTCAGCCGCTCCTCAAATTCACCGCGGTATTTGGCCCCGGCAACGAGCGAGCTCATATCGAGCGAGAAGAGGGTTTTATCCTTCAAGCTTTCCGGAACGTCGCGCTTGACGATGCGCTGCGCCAATCCTTCCACGATCGCCGTCTTGCCGACACCCGGCTCGCCGATCAGCACGGGATTATTCTTGGTTTTCCTGGACAAAATGCGGATTACGCGGCGAATCTCGCTGTCTCTGCCGATAACCGGATCTACTTTTCCCGCCCGCACCTCGGCCACCAAATCACGGCCATATTTTTCCAGCACCTCATAGGTTGCTTCCGGTTCCTTGGACGTTACCCGCTGATGCCCCCGAACTTCCGTCAGCGCTCTCAAAATCGCTTCATGGGTAATGCCGGATTGAGCAAACAGCTTTCCAACTTCCTTCCGACCTCCGGAAAGCGCCAGCACCAGATGCTCGACGGAGATGTATTCGTCTTTGAGCTTTTTCGCCTCCTGCTCGGCATCGTTAAAAAGCTGATTGATTTCCCCGGATACATAAACCTGGCCCGAGCCGCTGCCTGTCACCCTCGGCTTTTTGCCCAAAAGCGCATCCACTTGCTGCTCGAACTGCTGCACATCGACATTCAGCTTTTGCAGCAGTCTTACAGCAATTCCGTCCTTTTGCTCCAGCAGGGCTTTCAGTAAATGCTCCGTGTCGATTTCCTGATGATGCAGTGAAACGGCCAAGCCCTGAGCGGCCACAAGCGCTTCCTGCGATTTTTGCGTCAAGCGGTTCATATCCATATCGATTCCCCCTCTTTATGATTTCACAGTTACTTTACGGTCGGCTGGAAACGGCTTTTTTCAGCCAGTTTGCGGTATAATTCCTGTTCTTCCGCCGTCTCTGCCGGCGGCACGACCGTTTCGATATCCACAAACAAGTCTCCTTGCTTTCCGCTGCTTTGTTTCAGGCCTTTTCCCGGAATACGCAATCTTTTTCCCGGACGGATACCGGCCGGCACCTTAAGCCGCATTGAGGTATCGTCCGGCGTGACAATTCGCGCTTCCGTACCGAATAGCACATGCCATGGGGCAACCTGCAGCGTGAGGATCAAATCCGCGCCGTCCACCTTGAAATGTTCATGGGGCTTGATTCCGAGCGTGATGTATAAATCCCCGCTTTTTCCCCGCCTGCTCTTCAGGCTGCTCTGCCCCTTGAGACGAATTTTCTGTCCTTCATAAATCCCTTTCGGCAGTTTCAAATTCAATTCTTTACCGTTCAGCCGCACGGCGACGGTTCCGCCCTTCACCGCCTGCTCCAGGGTAACCAGCAAACGGGCTTCCTCATCCACTTCCTCGGGGAACAGGTCCTCATACCGAACGGTGTCCCCGGCGAATCCGGCACCGCTGCCGCCATATCCGCCGCCAAAATAGCGGTTGAAGAAATCGCTGAAGCCATTCATGTCCCCGCTTCCGTCATATTGCCCCGAATATCCGGCCCCCGGTCCGTAAGCGGTTCCCGCATGCTGATATTGCTCCCAATCCGTACCTAACTGGTCGTATTCCTTGCGTTTTTCTTCATCTCCCAGCACTTCATAGGCTTCCTGCACCTCTTTGAATTTTTTCTCCGCATCAGGCGCTTTATTGACATCCGGATGGTAGGTTTTGGCCAAATTTTTATAAGCTTTGCGGATGTCGGCCTTTTCCGCGGTTTTCGGTACGCCCAGTATTTTGTAATAATCTTTATAATTCATCATGGTGATCGCCCCCCTCATCAAGAATGACGAATCTCTTATTGGATAAATTGGTCAGTTAAGGTCAAACCAACTTCAGAAAAAAGGCACATTCCATTATGATCTTCTTCCGCATCCCAAAATGTGCATGTGTCTTATCCTTATTATAGCCCTTCCGGTAATGGATATTCAAATTCGAAAAACGTTCGAAAAAGCTGGTTTTTAACCCTTTTATGCGAAATTTGGAGACATATCCTGCCTTTTATTTGACTTTGACTATCTTTGATCTTTTAGGCGCGGAATAATCTCATCTTCTGCCGGTCCAGACAAAAAGGGACCAGCCCCGACGACGGGCCAACCCCTTTTTGTTGTCCTAGTATATCGTGAATATACTGCAATCATTTTAGCCGACTGCAGCATTTCATACAACCGCTGACACAAAATTGACACATTTATGCCAACTGCTCTTTAAAGGCCTCCGGGGAGCGTTCAAACCACTCGCTGTTATGGTTGACGAGGCAGGCTTTCAGCGCCTTTTTCTCCGTATCGTTCAAGCCCTCGAGCAAAAACCGCCGCTTCATGGCATAATCCATGCGGTTGACATGATCGGCAAGAATCTTCCAGCCCTTCTTCGCCTCGGCATCGATCAGCATTTCACAGGCCGTTACTCCTCCGTAGTATGGACCCTCTCCTTCCCGCGCCACGGCTACCCAAACGACCCAGCATTTCCTTCCGTTCGGCACATCCTCCTTGTTTGCAGAAAAGCGGATGCCTCTTTCCACCTTGCTTTTGGCATGCAGGGCGCCGATATCGATATAAGCCTCGTCTCCATCAATGATCACGCAGGACAGGTTGCTGAGATCGATCGTTCCCGAGCCGAAGCCCTGATGCTTGTTGCTTTTGCCGCTTACAACGTTCAACGCTATCTTTTTACCCGATTTATTGTTCAGATCCATCGTCACACATCCTACTCTTGTATTTTCACACGCTCTTACCCCATCATATCACAAAAAAGGCCTCTACCTGAAAATGCAGATATAATCCTTTTAAAGCAAACATATACATGCTGTAGATGCTTGTCAACGAGGTGAAAATCGATGAAATTTTCTCATTTGTGGAGCCGGTTCGTTCCCGTCGTACTCTTTTTATTTATATGCGTGATCGCCGCGGCCTTTTTGTCGGCAAAGGAAAAAAGCAGCAAGGAAACATCTGTGTCCTCCGAAGCTGCGCTGCAGGCTCAAGAAGTCCCGCAAAAACCGGATAAAACCGAGGTGACGAAGGAAAAGCCGGAAAAGCCGCTGCCCCGCGCACTCAGCAGCCGGGTCGTGGAATATCACATTTCCGTCAGACTGGATGCGGAAAACAAACAGTTGAACGGGGATCAAACCGTCACCTGGACCAATCCCGGATATACCCCCGTCAAGGAATTGTATTTTCATTTATATCCGAATGCATTTGAATCGAAAAAAACGACCTTCATGAAGGAATCAGGCGGAAAGCTGCGCAGCGACAGTGCAAAAGACGGCGGATACGGAAGCATGAAGATCACCTCGATTCAAACGGTGAACGGAAAGAATCTGCTGCCCTCCAGCAAATTCGTCCAGCCGGACGACGGTAATGCCAATGACCATACGCTGATGAAGGTAAGCCTCGATCAGCCCGTTCAGCCCCGCGAAAAAGTAACGCTCAACCTTACCTTTCAGGTCAAGCTGCCGAAGGTATTTGCCCGCATGGGCTACGCCGGCGATTTCGTGATGGCGGGACAGTGGTTTCCCAAAATCAGCGTTTACGAGCAGGCCGGTGTCCGCAATCGTAAAACAGAGGGCTGGAATCTCCATCAATATCACGGAAACTCGGAGTTTTATGCCGATTTCGGCATCTACAGCGTAACCATAGCCGTGCCGCAAAATTACATTGTGGCGGCTACCGGATTTCCCACGAAAACGCCCGTTTCCCAAGGAAAATCGAAAATTTACCGTTTTTATGCCGATGACGTACATGACTTTGCCTGGGCGGCATCCCCGCATTTTGTCTATGCGGAAGAACCGTTCTCCACGAAAAACATTCCCGGCGTAAAGATCAAGCTGTATTTGGAGCCGCTGCAAAAGGATCTCAAAGACCGTTATTTCGCAGCCGTCAAAAAATCGCTCTCCGATTATGCCGATTGGTACGGGGAGTATCCGTATTCCACCCTCTCGGTCGTCGTGCCTCCGGGTAACGGCAATGGTGCCGGAGGCATGGAATACCCTACATTGATCACTGGCTGGGGTGCAAAGGAGGCCAAGCCCGATCTGGAGCTGGAGCGTGTGCTTGTGCACGAAATCGGCCATCAATATTGGTACGGAATGGTCGCCTCTAATGAATTCGAAGAGGCATGGCTGGATGAAGGATTCACTTCCTACGTGGAATCCAAGGTGATGAATAAGGAATACGACACCAAAACCGACCTGCCGTTGGAAGCCAGCTACGTCACCGATCCGGCAGCCTTGAACCTGAACGCCTGGCAATATTCCCGCCACAGCGAGTACGCCGACAACGTGTATCTCCGCGCCAAGCTCGTGCTGACGGCAATTGAACGAAAAATCGGCAGCGATACGATGCAGCGGGTGCTGCGAGCCTATTTTCAGCAGTGGAAATTCAAGCATCCCACAACCTCGGATTTTCTAAACGTGTTGAATCGCGTTACCGGGGAGGAGTGGGGCAATTATTTTAACCAGTTTGTATTTTCAGGGAACATGATGGATTTGAGAGTAGAAGCTATCAAGGTGGCAAAACGCAAGACAGATGGACGGGATCAGTACGTCAGTACTGTGCAAATTTCCAATAAAGGCGGCTGGATCAAGCAGGACGTGCCGATCCTGCTCAACTTTGCCGACGGCAGTTCGGTTGTAAAGCATTGGGACGGCAATGCCAAAACGATTCAATACCGCATGGTTTCCCCTGCCGCCGTAGATTGGGCAATGATTGATCCGAATTATAGCCTGGTGTTGGAAAACCGTCACATCAATAACTTTTTAAGAACCGGAATAGAAGATAAATGGAAAGTCCGCTGGAATCTGGGCATTGCCAAATTGATCGAGACCCTGCTGCAATGGGTCGCATTGTGAGGTGGAAGAAACATGCATTACCTTAAACGGGGCTGGCTGATCGCCAAAAGACAGGGATTTCTAATCACGTTATGGTTTGTATACGAGCTGCTATGCGCCTTCATTCTGCTAAAGGCCGTTCAGGAAACGGTAACGCCGCTGCTGCACCGCTATCCGGGAAGTCTGTCCGGATATGCTTCACACCTGTATTTGGCCGAAGGGCAGTTTCTGCTGGTGAAAACGGACCTGGCCAACCGCTACCTGTGGCTGCTGCTTGCCTTTCTTGCCCTGCGGATGCTCCTTACACCGTTCTTGCAGGCCGGTATATACTACAGCATCCATCAGCGCCAGCAGGAAAACAAGAGCCGCGAGTTTTTTCAAGGCATCCGCCGGCTCGGCAAACCGTTCAATCTGATTTATTGGCTGCAGGCGGCTGTTGAATCGCTGCCGCTGCTTTGGCTCATGCCGCTTTCGATCCGCTGGTTCGAACATACGGGGGGCAGCAGCTCGTGGCAGACTGTCCTTCCTTATTGGGGCATCTATCTGCTCTTCTTATCCTTCAGCAGGCTGCTCTTTGTTTATATTCGCATCGGAAAAACGACCGATAACGGTCCGTTGACTGCGCTTAGGGTCTTCTTTCGTCACGTTCACCTTGCGCTGATGCTGGCCGGCCTGCTGTTTTTGATCTCCCTGCTGGCGGCCGCTGCGATTCTCTCGGCTTCCTACCTATGGTCCAATCTTACGGCCATGATCCTGCATCTTTCCGGCTCGCTCGTATTCATCATGCTCACCCTATGGAAAATCGGGGCGCAGTATCAGCTTTGGATGGAGAAAACTGCGTAGGAGTCTGTCCGTCACCACCTCAGGAGCGATCGGTCGCCATTAAAGAGAGGCGGCACCCGAAGTGGATTCCCGCCTCTCTTTTCCGCCAAATCGTAAAACACGCAACCTTATGTCGTCGGGCATTTGGAATGCGACAAAACCTTATTTCCATTCAAACTGACTGACTTTGCCGACCGTCTGAAACCTCCGCTCCGGGGGTTTTTTTATGATTTTTTCGACGAGAAGGACTTTTCCCCTTTCGCAGCGAATACGTATTACGGTGAAATTGCAGGAGATTGTACGGAAAAAATAATATCAAAAAAATGCCGAATTCCCTTTGGGGAAACGGGGGAACCACTTTGGGGTGAATTGTCCGCATGCTTGACGCTGCCGACATAGGGCACCTTCGACCGAACCCGACAGCTAACCTCGCAGGCATTGGAAGGAGAAGACTTGACTTGGCGAAGCTGCGCAAGTTATTTGTGTTCGTCTGTGCATCAGTTGTCTTATTAGCGTGGAACCATCCCAGTGCCTATGCCAGCACGCCTTTGAGCCATACCGTTCAAAACCTGCTGGGCGTCCCGTATAAATGGGCCGGAACCTCCACCAAAGGATTCGATTGCTCGGGCTTTACCTTGTATGTGTTCCGAGAGTTCAACATCGAGCTGCCGCATACCTCGCGCGGACAAGCGCATCTGGGCCAAAAGGTGTCCAAAAGCGATCTCCGTCCCGGCGATCTGCTGTTCTTCAATACAGGCGGAAGAGGCATTTCCCACGTCGGCATTTATATGGGAGACGGCCGTTTTGCCCACTCGTCATCCTCGCATGGCGTGATGATCGACAAATTAAGCGAGGCTTATTACGCCAAAAGATATGTAACCGCCCGCCGCGTACTGGGGCAGGAAGAATTTGCGAAGCTTGCTTCCGACTTGAAGCCTGATATCTAAATCACTGCAAATTTAAACCGGCAGTTCTCCGCGATGGAGGCTGCCGGTTTCTTTCGTATATGCTTTACTTTCTGCCCGTTTGCATTCTCAACAGCTCCGCGGTTTGATCGAACACCTCGTCCACCGCCCTGTCCTGCAGATTGCGGATGACGGCAGAGGAATCATGGAATTTGGCATAGGGTACGCGCGCTTCAATTTTCCAATCGTTGGTGTTTAACGTTTCTGCCCACACAATATCGTTGTCCGAGGGGGTAAAAGCCTCGTACGAGCGGTATACGATCGCCCCGCTGCGGTCGCGGATTTGAAAATAGGATTTCGTGTCTTTTTCAAAGGTATGGAAAAGCTGCAGCAGCGCGTCTGCTTACATATCGATCCAAATGATACTGCCCGGCGGCACGTTGTATTCGTTTTTGATCGGAACGGCCAAAGTGATGACGCTTTGCTCATTGACCGTGGATTCATAAATGGAATTATAGTAGCTCGTATGATGAAAGGGCAGCCATGTTCGTTTCCGCCGGCAACTTGATGTTCAACCCCGCGCATGGTCGGATTTCCGCCAGGTGCACAAGCTAGTCGTGATTCCCACGGAAAGTATCGTCACCGTGGACAACAGCATCGTTTCCTTGGAAATCAGCAGCCCGCCGATACCGATCACGATCGCATCGATCAGGAAAATGATCAACCCGACATTCCAATGGAACAGATCGGCAAGAAACTGGGCGAGCAGATCCGTTCCGCCGGTGCTTGTGTCGAACCTCAGCATAATGCCGATGCCGAGACCGATGAGCGCCCCGCCGATGATCGAATTCAACAGGGAGGGAAGATGGATATAGTCCGCCAGCCAGTCGTGCAGAGGAAAAAGCGCGTCGATCAGCAGCGAGGAAATCAGCATGCCGTGCAAGCTGTTGTAAAAATAATCGCGATAATAAAACCATGCCAGGGCAAAAATCGGCAGGCTGAGGATCATGATCGCGAACCCTGCCTTTATGCCAAGCAAGTAGCGGATAATAAGTCCGATCCCGATCATCCCCCCGTCCAACAATTCAAACGGAACCAGAAAAATATTGATCCCAAAGGATAAAATAAGACTCCCGATAAGAACAGCCGCCGCTTGGCGCACTGTGGGCATACACATCATCTCCAACCGATGGACATGTTCATGTATATGCGACCGGAGGCAGCAATTTGAACAAGAAATAAACGATTTAAGCGATATCCTCCGAGAGTACCGCGAGCGGAGCGGACTCCTTGATGATCGACTGTACGCTGTAAACGGAAATGGGGAACATCGGAAATCCGACATAGTAGGGGGTAATCTCATAGAGCTGAAAGTAAAGCACAAGCGATTTATCGGCCAAATAATAATCCTGATCGGCTTGAATCGATTGAAATCCGTTAAGCAGCGGAAGCTCCCGCTCCTTGATTTGCTGCGCGACTTGTGCTGAAAGTACCTTTACGTAGTCGGATCCGGGCTTGAACAAATCGCCAAGCGCGTATACGCTGCCGTCGGCAAGATTGAACGTCAGCGATTTGGCCATGGTATAACCGTGTGCCATCGGCCGCGAGTAGGCATAGTTGCTGAGGATCAGACTGAGTATGCCTCTTTCATTCGTTTTGATTTCATAATGTCCGGTCATTTCCATATTGGTGCCGGTCTGAACTTTTTGCTGCGCTTGCTGCAGATCAAGCACAAGGTTGTAGATCGCACGGTTGACCCGCTGCTCGACACTTGGGTTCCGCAGCCCGTAAACAACCGGATAATAAATCGTGACCCCCGGGGATTGAATTTGGAAAGTACGAATGCCCGCCGGAAGTTGAAAAGTCGCCATCAATAACGCTCCTCTCGAGTTTGGCTGCTATATAGCAACAGCCTATTCACTCGGGAGGAAATGGGAACCTTCGGGCAGCTAGTGACTTACTCTTCCCCGGCAGAAGAAGAGCAAGAAACGATAAGACCATGTAGCGCAGTTGTGGTTCTGAGACCTTCAGCGATTTCGATCATTACCAATCTTCCGTCGATCGTATTAATAAACTAAACTTCTCATGCATTTGTCCGAATTTTTTATATTAGGCAGTTTTTCAAACCCATTTTCGGATAAAGAGCGCTCATCTCGCTTAAAAAAACATAATATGATAAAAACAAACAAAAGGAATCGTGAGCCACGTGACGAAAGAAAAAAAAATGAACTGCAAGGGAAAACGAGTTCACATCAAGGGGGGTACAAGTCATAATTATGGAGTACCACCTCAGAATATCGACCAAACAAAAATATTAGGAGTTACCGCCGGAGTTTTTTTCCTTATCGGATCAATTTTATTTATCCTTTCTGCACTATCTGCAAAATAAATAAAAAGACATAACAATTCGTCATGGATTTGGATTCATCCGGCTTTACCATTTTCGGTCAGCAATATGGGGCGAACTACAATCACTACTACTAGCAAACCGGTTTTCATCCGCTGTTCTGTTTTGATGGATTGACGGGGGACGGTCTGGGTACCGAACTTCGCACCGGTAACGTCTATACCTCTCGTCAAGCCGTACCATTCATGGGGCCGA
Organism: uncultured Caryophanales bacterium; assembly: GCA_964514665.1. Taxonomy (GTDB): domain Bacteria; phylum Bacillota; class Bacilli; order Paenibacillales; family KCTC-25726; genus CAZESH01. The sequence continues at coordinate 1,172 of CAZESH010000147.1, read as the reverse complement.
TTCTCACGTGATACGCATCGTATGCGCCGCGGATGCGTTGATTGTACTAGCGCGGTCCCTCTACTTTTTTTCGTCGCCCGTAGCCACCGGATTGTCGGGATACGAGCACCAGTCGCTCCAGCTTCCGGAATAAAGCTTCACATTGGTGAAACCAGCCTCGGTCAGCGCCAGCACGTTGGGGCAGGCGGTCACGCCCGAGCCGCAGTAAACGATGATTTCTTGGTCCTGCTGCAGTCCGGCAAAACTCTGCCGCTGCTCATCTGCGTTCTTCCACGAGCCGTCCTCGTGCAAACCTTGCTTCCAGAAGAGGTTCACCGCTCCCGGAATGTGTCCGGCCACCGGATCGATCGGCTCCTCCTTGCCGGCGTAGCGCGATGCATCGCGAGAATCGATCAGCACCGAGGAATCCGCTGCAATCCGCTCCTTCACATCTTCCATCGAGACCAGCAGCTCGGTCCGCACCTTGGCGGAAAACGATCTCGGACTAGGTTCAGGGACTTCTTGACTGACCTCGTACCCCTCCAACTTCCAGGCTGTAAACCCGCGATCGAGCACTGCCGTGCGATCATGGCCTAGCAGCTTCAGCATCCACCACAGCCTGGAGGCAAACGCTCCCCCTTGATCGTCATAAGCAACCACAAACACATGCTCATCAATGCCGATCCGGCCGAGCAGCTGCGAGAAAGGCCCCAGATCGGGAAGCGGATGCCTCCCTCCGTGTTCACCGACCGGTCCGGACAAATCCCGCTCCAAATCAAGATACACCGCTCCCGGGACATGTCCTTGCTGATACGCGAGCCTGCCTGCATCCGGCTTGCCGAGCTCGAACCGGCAGTCGACGATGACCACATCGGCATCGTTTCGGTGCGCTGCCAGCCAAGTCAAATCAACAATCGCTTTCATCTATCTTCCTCCTTTGCTTGCTTGTTCAACGAATCGATATGCTATGATGATTTTATCTTATCATTTATGCTTGGAAAGGAAAACGCAGATGGGAGCTGGGAAGAAATGATTTTTTCATTAGAGCCTCTTAGTGAGCGGCAAGCACAAGCGATCTGCGCTTGGAAGTATGAACCGCCTTATGACATCTATGCATTGTCCCCTTGGGAGGATATGCAGAAAACAGAAACGGAATTGGCCGATCCCTTAATCCGCGAGTGCCAATACCGTGC
>CAZESH010000146.1:0-10404 GCA_964514665.1 uncultured Caryophanales bacterium | reverse complement strand
GAGCACCGTAATCCATATCTCCTCGGCATTATGCTCCACCCATCCCGGCTTGGGGAAATACTGTTTGAATTCCTTTTGCGCGGTGCGGACGATTTCGCCTTGCTGATTGAATAAAATCGCCCGCGAGCTGGTCGTACCCTGATCAATAGCTAAAATGTACTTCTCCATTTTTATTCCCTCCCGAAGCATGGTTGCTTACCGTAATAAAATTCATATCTCGCTAGAGGTTTCATTGAAAATGCTGCCAGAGCTGATGATTGGAAGTGGTTACGGCGATTGCCCCGGCCATAACAGCGCTTTCAACCTCCTGCACGGTGCGGATCAATCCTCCGGCAAAAATCGGGATTCCCGTTTTTTCCCGCACCTCTGAAATGATATGCGGCATGAGCCCGGGCAGAACCTCGATGTAATCCGGCCGCGTGCGTTCAATCAAGGCGTAGTTTTTGTCCAGCGCATTGCTGTCCAGCAAAAACATGCGTTGAATCGCGAGCAAGCCGTTTTGCTTGGTCTTCAAGATAACATTGGCGCGCGTGGAGATGAGTCCGGCCGGTCTGATGATTTGGCACAGGAATTCCGCGGCGTACTCGTCATTTTTCAGTCCATGAATGAGGTCGGCATGCAGCAGCACTTTTTTGCCGCATTGTTTGGCATCGCCAACCATGGACTTCAGCATGCTGATGTGGCAGTCCAGCACGACCAAATATTCGTAAGGAGAGGCCAAAAGCTTCTCTAAATCCTTCATCTGCCGGACCGCCGGAAGAATTTTCCGATCCTCAATCGACATGGAAGCAGGTCACCGTCCAATTGTTGAATTTCTATGTACCATCATAGCATATTTATGGATAAATTTTTCTTCGGGAATTTCAAATCAAGCTCTTTTTTCCATACAGGGTTTGTGATATAATAGCTTTTGTCGCGCTAAGAGAAGGCGCGTTGATCTATAAGGGCGAGACGTGGCTCAGCTTGGTAGAGCGCTTGGTTCGGGACCAAGAGGTCGCAGGTTCAAATCCTGTCGTCTCGATATTTGAAATACTGTGAGATCGTGGCTATGGGCCGCGATTTTTTTTGTTTTTCACAGCAGAATTGAACGGTTTGCCGGAGGAAAACGTATTATTATCGAATTGCGGAAAGGGGCCGATGTTGGTTTGGATTCCCTTGATCTTAAAGCATTATTATGGACCTGATCGTTGTACGAAAAATAGGAAGGAACCTGTTGAATAAAAATAGGAGGGGGCTGAAAATGACTACAACCGCCATACCGTGGGGGATTTTAATACCCATTTTGTGATCCAGCTTATTTTGCTGGCTTCAGCCTTGGTTGATTTAGTCAGGGCGGAAAGTACGCGGGGATCCAAATTGTTGTGGGCGCTCGTGATCATTTTTGTCAATATTTTGGGTCCGGTGGCTTACTTTATCTTCGGCAGGAGGAACGCCTGACATGTCCTAGTTGAACGTGGCGCACATCAGCAAACAAAAAAAGAGTGGAAGGAATAGACACAGGCGTGAATGCCGGTTTGATCCATGCGGCAGTAAAAGCGTATAATTTTTACAGCACCTCTATATCTTCAGCAAGCGGAGGGATTCGAATTGGACGCAGTAAAACAATATTTTAGCGGCAACCGGGAACGATTTCTCGAGGAGCTTTTTGCTTTTTTGCGCATTCCCAGCGTGAGCCTTCATTCCAAGCATAAAGCAGATGTGCAGCATGCCGCAGAATGGCTGGCAGAGGCGCTGACAAAAGCGGGAATGGAGCATGTGGAGATTATACGCACAGAAGGACACCCGGTTGTATATGCAGATTGGCTGCATGCCGAAGGAAAACCGACAGCATTGATCTATGGCCATTACGATGTGCAGCCGCCGGATCCGCTGGAGCAGTGGGAGTCTCCCCCCTTCGAACCGGAAATCCGCGACGGCAAGCTGTTTGCCCGGGGCACAACGGACGATAAGGCGCAGGTATTTATCCATGTCAAGACCGTGGAAGCGCTGCTCGGTACATATGGATCGCTGCCGATCAACATCAAGTTTTGCATTGAGGGGGAGGAGGAGATTGCCAGCCCCCATTTGGCAGCCTTGATTGAGGGGGATAAGAATCGCTTTCAAGCGGATGCCGTGGTGATTTCCGATTCGGCGATATTCGCCAAGGATTATCCCGGAATGGATTACGGGCTGCGCGGACTGTGCGCAGTGAAAATCGACGTTACGGGGGCCAAGAACGATTTGCACTCGGGTGAATTCGGCGGCGCGGTGCCGAATGCGGTCCATGCTTTGAGCGATTTGCTTTCGAGCTTTCACGATTCAGCCGGCAAAATCACCGTCGAAGGCTTCTACGATCAGGTGCGCGAGCTTGGAGAAGAGGAGCGCAAGCTGTTGAACGAGCTTCCCTTCGATGAGCAGAGTTTGCGTCAAGAGCTTCGGGTACCGGGTTTTCACGGCGAGGAAGGCTACAGCTACCGGGAAAGAACATGGATCCGGCCCACATTGGAAATCAATGCGGTAAGCGGGGGCTCACAGGATGAAGGAATCAAGCCGATCGTGCCCGCGCATGCCTGGGCCAAAATTTCGTGCAGGCTCGTGCCGGACCAAACCCCGGATGAGATTTTGGCCAAAATCGAGCGCCATGTGTGCAAGCATGCGCCGGCTTATGTCGACGTCAAGGTAACCCGCCTGCCGATTAAAGGCAATCCATACGTGGCTGCATTGGACGATCCCTTCATTGAGGCAGCTGCCGCTGCATACGCCGGTGTATATGGACAGCCGCCCGTATTTACCAGAAGCGGAGGCAGCATTCCGATCGTCGAGGCATTCAATCGTTTGCTGCATATTCCCGTCGTCCTGATGGGATTCGGACTTCCCGACGAAAATCTGCACGCGCCCAATGAAAACTTTCTGTTGGACAATTTCGATAAAGGGCTGCTCACCATGGCTGCATATTGGCAGCGTCTGGGAGCAATTCCGACGAAATAAATTGTTACTAAGACCCGGGAAATTAACGAAACCCGCCACTGTCGATAAAGTGGCGGGTTTTGCTGCCCTCCAATGAAAAATGCAATGAAACCGACAAATAATACACCATAATTTGCCTTTTTTAATGTGGATCTGGAGTATATCGGAGGATATGGAAGGAGATCAGAAGAATTGGGATAATCTGTCCGGTAATCCCGGCTCCCCCCATGTGAACCATGCTGACACGGGATAATCCAAGGAGAGCCAATGTGAGCTTTGCAGGAGATCATGTTAAGATAGTCAAGGAGTGCAAGAAGCAGCATTCGTAATAAAAGGGGAGGGGAAATAGAAAAAATGAAGAAAATTGCCAGTTTTTTATTAGCCATTTCTTTGGTATTTGCGGTGTCGGCATGTAGTTCATCCTCGACGGGATCTGGAAATGACAACACCGGAGGAACCGAAGCAACTAGTAGTCCGAGTCCGAGCGCAGCGGATTCCGGCAGCAAGAAAGAACAGTCCACCTTGGATAAGGTGAAGGCGTCGGGCAAGGTAGTGGTCGGCTTTTCCGGTGAGGTGCCGTATGCTTATAAAGATGAGAACGGCAAATTGACCGGCGAAGCTGTTGAGGTTGCCCGTGCCGTATTGAGCAAGATGGGACTGAAAATCGATGAGGAGCACAGCGTGCTAACAGAATTCGGTTCGTTGATCCCGGGACTGAAAGCCAAACGGTTCGATATGATCACAGCGGGAATGTTCGTCAATCCGAAACGCTGCGAACAAGTCGCGTTTGCCGATCCCGAGTATAAAATCGGCGAATCGCTTGCTGTGAAGCAGGGCAACCCCCAAGGCGTTCACAGCTATGAGGATATCGCCAAGAATAAAGACGTCAAGGTCGCGGTTATGACAGGCGCGATTGAAGAAGATTACATGAAAAAGTCGGGAGTGGCGGAAAATCAAATCGTGGTCGTTCCGGACCAACCGACAGCCATTTCCGAATTGCAAACCGGACGTGTGCAGGCCATCACCATGACAGGCCCATCTTTGGAGGCGATGTTGAAATCGGCGAAGGATACCAAGATCGAGCGCGTTGATGATTTCAAGCAACCGGTGATTGACGGGAAGGAAATTTGGGGATACGGAGCTTCCGCATTCCGTCTGGAAGACAAGGATTTCCGCGATGCCTTCACCTCGGAGCTAGACAAGATGAAGCAAAACGACGAATTGTTGAACACCATCAGCCCGTTCGGATTTACCAAAACCGAACTGCCGGGCGACACCACTGCGGAAGCGCTGTGTAAAAAGTAATACCGCCTTTAAAGCCCCTTGAGCCTGACTAAGGCGAAAGGGGCTTTTCTGTCCAAAAGGACCCGAACAAACAGGAAAGGATGTGAAGGCGGTGAACGCAATCGCTCATTATTTACCTGCCTTGATGAAAGGCACGGTCATTACCTTGGAAGTGATGGTCTATTCAACGCTTCTTGCTTTTATGCTTGCATTTATTACCGGATTGGCCAGACTCTCCAAGTATTGGATCGTGCGCACGGTTTTTACCGTGTATGTCGAAGCTTTCCGCGGCACTTCATTATTGGTGCAGCTGTTTTGGGCATTTTATGTTCTGCCGTTTTTTGACATCACTTTGACGCCCATGCAAGCCGGCGTTCTGGCGATCGGGTTGAACTATGCGGCATACGGGTCGGAAGTGGTGCGCAGTTCAATCCTGGCTGTACCGAAGGGGCAGACGGAGGCTTCCATTGCCGTCAACTTCACCCCGATTCAGCGCATGCGGCTGGTGATTCTGCCGCAGGCCTTCATACGGATGGTGCCGCCTTTCGGCAATCTTCTGATCGAGCTGTTAAAAGCAACTGCACTGGTATCCTTGATTACGCTCTCGGATGTCACACATGAAGCCATGATGCTGAAAAAATTCAATATCAGCGATACGACCTTGATCTTGACTCTGCTGCTTGTCATCTATTTCGTGATTGCCTACATGCTTAATTTGGGCATGCGTTGGGTCGAACGAAAAGTCACAGTAGGGAGGTTGTAACGGATGCAGTGGAGCTGGGAAAAATTCAATGAATATTTGCCTTTTCTTTTAAAGGCTTTGCCCGTGACGATTGAAGCGACTTTTGCCGGATTTGTTATATCGGCGGTATTCGGTTTGCTGCTGGCCATGGCCAGAAGAACAAGCTTTAAACAGCTAAAATGGCTGTCCATCGGGTTTGTCAGCTTTGTGCGCAATACGCCTTTGTTGGTGCAGGTTTATTTCATCTACAACGTGCTCCCGAAAGCGGGCATCACCTTGACCCCGTTTTTGGCCGGTTCTATCGCATTGGGGCTGCACTACAGCACGTACTTGTCGGAGGTTTACCGTTCCGGAATCGATGGCGTGCAGAAAGGGCAGTGGGAAGCGTCGATTGCGCTGAACTTTTCCAAGCTGCAGACCTGGACGAAAGTGATTTTGCCGCAGGCGATCCCGCCGATCGTTCCGGTTATCGGCAACTATTTGATCATGATGTTCAAGGAAACCCCGATTTTGTCGGCCATCACCCTGCTTGAAATGCTTGGCATGGCCAAGAAGATCGGCGCGCATGATTTCCGTTACCTTGAAGCGATTACGACAGTAGGCGTTTTGTTCCTCATTCTAAGCTACCCGTCTTCGCTTTTTGTCAATTATTTGGACCGGAGATTAAACCGGAACCGCGCCTGATACAATAAATGGAAAGGAAGTGGCAGGATTGGCGATACAGAATGCGCAGCAAGAAAAATCCGATTCGATCAAGCAGGCGGCGGAGCCGATCGTACGCTATAGCAAAATCAGCAAGTCATTCGGGGATATCACGGTGCTGCATGAGATTGATTTGGATATTCAGCCTGGGGAGAAAATCGCCGTGATCGGACCGAGCGGCTCGGGGAAAACGACATTGGCCCGGTTGTTGATGACGCTTGAAGAACCGACATCCGGGACGATCGAAGTGGACGGCGAACTGCTGTGGCATCAGGAGTCGGGAGGCAAGCTGGTGCGCGCAAGCGAGAAGCATATTCACCGAGTGCGCGGCAGCATCGGCATGGTCTTTCAGCATTTCAACCTGTTCCCGCACATGACGATCTTAAAGAACGTAACCGTGGCACCCGTCAACGTGCTGGGGATATCCAAAAAAGAAGCCAAAGAGCAGGCGATTGAAATGCTGGATAAAGTCGGCTTGGCTGACAAACTGGAGATGTATCCGTCGCAGCTGTCGGGCGGACAGAAGCAGCGGGTGGCGATTGCCCGCGCGCTGGTCATGCGTCCGAAGGTGATGCTGTTTGACGAGGTGACGTCGGCGCTCGATCCCGAGCTGGTCGGGGAGGTGCTGGAGGTCATTAAGGATATTGCCAAAGACGGGCAGATGGCGATGCTTTTGATCACCCACGAAATGGATTTTGCCAGGGACGTGGCCGATCGGGTGATTTTCACCGATGGGGGCTACATCGTCGAGCAGGGACCGCCCAAGCAAATTTTTGAGAATCCGCAAAGCCCCCGGCTGCAGTCATTTTTAACCCGTTTTTTGAGTTAAACGCTGTGCGCCGGCTTTGCCCTTCGCCGTCCGATACCCGGGTCCGCCGCCAAGCGGAAAGAGTGTCGGGCGGTTTAACATGTTGATCCATTTTCAAAATTGGCCAAATGCGCTTCGACCGACTTGATTTTTTGTTCCATCGATCCCTTTTTGTCCCTGCGGTCGTCGATCTTGATCGAGGTAGATACCCGCATCGCACCCTTGGCGAAAGGAACCTCGTGCATGCGGCGGATGACCGCGAATAAATCCTCCAGCTCTCCTTCGATTAAGGTGCTCATCGGCGTGAGCTGATGCTTGATGGGCTCCGGGGCTTCCCTCAGGACTTTTTCCACTTCCGCTACATATTCACTCACGCTAGGCGTTGCAGTTCCAAGCGGAACAACGGTCACTTCAACAATAGCCAATCTTATTCGCTCCTTTCGGTTCTTTTTTCCCGCAGCCTGGCAAAGAATGCCGACAGCAGGCCGCCGCATTCCTGTTCCAGCACACCGCCGACGACTTCCGTGCGATGGTTGAAGCGGGGTTCCTGCAGCAAATTCATCAAGGTGCCGGCGCAGCCGGCTTTTGGGTCATGGGCTCCGAAAACTACACGGTCCAGACGGGCTTGGACAATTGCACCAGCACACATCGGACAGGGCTCCAGCGTGACATACAGGGTGCAGCCCGACAATCGCCAGGCTTGCATCGATACGCTTGCTTCGCGAATGGCGATCATCTCGGCGTGGGAGGTTGGATCACATGAGGTCTCCCGTAGGTTATGGCCTCTGGCGATGATGGCTCCGTCCCGCACAATAACCGCGCCAATCGGGACCTCCCCTTTTTCCCCCGCCTTTGAGGCTTCCAGAATGGCCTCCTGCATCCACTGCAGGTGCTCTTCCGATTGCTGTTTATGCTCCAATTTGCGAACCTCCTATGTGCGCCGCTTTAATTATCCAACGAACATTCATTCGTTTGTCAACATATTGTGGATAAAATTGTGGATAACTTAATTTGTTTCCTATCATTCGTCCATTAATTGTAGGGAATCGGATGAAATTTATCAAGCGCAGCAAGGAATGGAGACGATTTCTAGCTCTTTTGGGGGCGATTGTTGAAAAACGTCCAGGGATTTTCCACTAAGCTGTGGAAAACATGAAAAAAGGAGCAGCCAAGTCGTCACCGTCGTTTCGGCAGTACGATCTTCGCTGCTCCGCTTTTTTGTTCATCACGATTTGTGTAATCGGCTTCCTCTGCCATTCCCTTCTGGTTGTTCCGGGATCCAGCCGTCCTTCCCTGATCTTTTGTCTTCTTCTTTTTTCGGCTTTGCTTCTGGCCATTTTTCAAGCCTCCTCGAAAATAAATATACATCTATAGTATACCACCAAATAGGGATGATTCTTTGTTCATTTTCGATTTTTAGAAAAAGGGTGAACTTGTACGATCGGTCTGAATAGGATACATAAAAACAACTCCGATGCTGAAGAGCCATTTCGCTTAATGATCAAAGGGCATCGGTCATGGGGTGAAAAGCATGCAGGCAAGAAGCTCCGCTCACGCAAGCGGCATTGATGTATCGAGATATCAAGGAAATATCAACTGGGCGCAAGTCAAGAATGCCGGAATCGGCTTTGCGATCATTAAAGCTACGGAAGGCAGTACGATAACCGATCCGATGTTTGCTGCAAATTTGCAGGGGGCCAAAGCTGCCGGACTGCTGGTTGGCACCTATCACTTCTTTCGGGCCATGAATCAGGCTGAAGCGCTCCAAGAATACGACTATTTCATGAGTGTGATCAATAAAAACGGCGGATTGCAAGCTCTTGACATTCCTCCGGCGCTAGATGTGGAGTACGATACGGAAACGAAGGTTCCGGAGAATGTGAGCCAGTTGGCCGCCGAATGGCTGCAGCGAGTGGAGCAGGCGGCAGGAACCAAGCCTTTGATCTATACGTACCCCTGGTTTGGTAATACGTACCTGCAGGGGCTTGATCAATATCCATTGTGGTTGGCCAGTTATTCCTTGCAGCCTCCGGTGGATATCGACGGTTGGAAAAATTGGACATTTCTGCAGTACAGGAGCGACGGAAGCGTAGCCGGAATTTCCGGCAGCGTGGATATGGATGAATACGAAGGGAGTGTGGAAGAGCTTATGGCCGCATTTGGCGGATATTCATTAACCACGGAAGATGCCGATAAACTGATCGCAATCCTCCAAGGCATCTACCAAGCGGGGCTTGACCCGCAGGAAGCGCATCGATTGGCCAATGAATTGCGCAAAGCGTCCGGACAGCCAACAACCTAATTGAAGAATCCTGGTCTTGACGGACTAGGATTTTTTTCTGTTTACATATATAATGATAAAGGAATTTTGTCAATGAAAGTAAGGAGATGTCATAGATATGGCTTTGAAAGCAGGAATCGTGGGACTGCCCAATGTAGGCAAATCCACTTTATTTAATGCAATCACGCAAGCAGGCGCGGAATCGGCCAATTATCCGTTCTGCACGATCGATCCGAACGTGGGTGTTGTGGAGGTGCCGGATGAGCGCTTGCCGAAGCTGGCGGAAATCGTGCACCCGCAGCGCATTGTGCCGACGGCTTTTGAATTTGTCGATATTGCCGGACTCGTCAAGGGCGCGAGCAAGGGCGAAGGGCTGGGCAACAAATTTCTTGCCCATATTCGCGAGGTGGATGCGATCGTCCATGTCGTGCGCTGCTTTGCAGATGAGAATATTACCCACGTGTCCGGCGGCGTGGATCCGCTGAGCGACATCGAGACGATTAATCTCGAGCTGATCCTGGCCGATGTGGAATCGGTCGAACGGCGAATCGAGCGCACCCGCAAGAATATGAAAAGCGGTGACAAGAAATATGTGCAGGAAGTCGAGGTTATGGAGCGTATTTTGCAGGCTCTGTATAATGACAAGCCGGCAAGAAGCGTGGAATTGAGCGACGATGAGCGTCTGCTGGTGCGCGATTTGCACCTGCTTACGATCAAGCCGATTCTATATGCCGCCAATGTAAGCGAAGCGGAGGCCGCCGTGGGCGATGACAATCCGTATGTGCAGAAGGTGATTGAATATGCCTCTGCCGAGGGCGCAGAAGTGGTTTCCATCAGCGCCAAGGTCGAATCGGAAATCGCCGAACTCGAAGGCGAAGACAAGGAGCTGTTTCTGGAGGAGCTTGGACTTGCCGAGTCAGGTCTCGCCCGATTGATACGCGGCGCTTATCGCCTGCTTGGTCTGTATACGTATTTTACCGCAGGCGAGCTAGAGGTTCGCGCATGGACGATCCGCAAAGGAACGAAAGCGCCGCAGGCGGCCGGTGTGATTCATACCGATTTTGAACGGGGCTTTATCCGCGCCGAGGTTGTCGGCTATGATGCGCTGATCGAGGCGGGGTCCATGACCGCTGCCCGCGAGAAGGGCTGGCTGCGGCTGGAAGGAAAAGATTATGTGGTGCAGGACGGGGATGTCATGCACTTCCGCTTCAACGTCTAGCCTTCTATGGGTTCGGGGCTTATCGCATGGAAAAACTGTCACATTGACAGGAGTGTGCGGAGTCCACTAAAATAGGTTCAACCTATGGGTGAACCGGTGGCAAAAAAGAGGTGAGAAAGAATGCTTGATAAACTTCAATCGCTTGCTGATCGATACGAAAAGCTCAGCGAACTGCTATGCGACCCCGATGTTGCCAACAATTCCGACAAGCTGCGCCAGTATTCCAAGGAGCAGTCGGAGCTGCAGGAGCCATACGAGGCGTACAGCGAATATAAAGCGGTCGTGCATCAGCTCGAGGATGCAAAGGCGATGCAGCAGGAAAAACTGGATGACGAGATGCGGGACATGGTCAAGCTGGAAATTGATGAATTGTCGGAGCGCAAGCAGGAGCTCGAGGAACGGATCAAAGTGCTGCTGATGCC
>CAZESH010000145.1:0-10511 GCA_964514665.1 uncultured Caryophanales bacterium | reverse complement strand
CATGTATCCGGGCTTTGCCACCGACCTGCAGCAGCCGCTGACGCCGGTTTTGCTGAGAGCTCCTGGCACAAGCATTATTACCGAGAAGGTTTATCCGCGGAGGTTTAATCATGTGCAGCAGCTCAATCGTTTGGGCGCCGACATCAAGCTGCGGGGAACGAGTGCATTTATTCGCGGACAGAGCGGATTAAAAGGGAACTGGGTTCATGCCTCCGATGTGCGTGCGGGGGTTGCCCTGATTTTGGCCGGGTTAATGGCGGAAGGCAAAACGCACGTCACGGGTATCGAGCATGTGGAAAGAGGCTATGAACGCATTACCGACATTTTCTCCAGTCTCGGAGCTAAAATGAACTTGAGGACAGATGAAGGGACGGCAGGTGAGCTTCAGCATGTTTACGGAAGAACGACGCGAGAAAATATATGATCTGTTAACGAATAAACATCGGGTGTCGGTAAAGGATCTGGCCGAGCAATTTCATATTTCGATAGATTCGATCCGCAGGGATTTAAGCATCATGGAAAGCCGGGGGCTGTTGAAAAGAACCTACGGGGGAGCGATTCCCGTCGTCAGATCCAAATATCAAATCAAGCCTCCGGCTGCAGCCCGCGCTGTCCCGTCCGATGAAGCAGAACCGCTTCCTCATGCCGCGGCTGCGGAACAATCCGGACATCCTTTTATAGACATTGCCAAAGCTGCGGCTTCCTATGTCCGTTCGGGAGATACGATTTTTCTCGGGAACGATCCGATTCATTTCGCTCTGCTTCATTGTCTGCCCGAGCATTTAGCTTTGACGGTTGTAACCAACAACCTGCTGATGGCGGAAATGGCCAAGACGATCAATCATATTGAAACTTACATGATTTGCGGCCGTGTTCAGGCTTCTGGAGATGTATACGATTCCATGGCTTCCTCATTTGTAAAAAGCATCAAAATCGATGTTCATTTTCTTGGCGGCTGCGGAGTCACGGCAGGCTACGGCGTCAGTATGCCGACACCGGAAGAAGCCGCCTTCCACCGCACGCTGGCGGAAATTTCCCGGACAACCATATGCTTGGCCGATCAAGCGAAAATCGGCAGCGAGCTGTTCGCCCGAATGATGCCTGTCGACGAGCTTGATCTGATCATCACTGATCAAACCGCGGACCCGAACGAAATGGAACGGATCGTCAAGAGCCATACCGAAGTTGTTGTGGCGCCGTATATTAACGAGTAAAAGAAGCTCAAGCATATTCCGTTTCACGATTGCCGTATGAGCTTTGAAATTGGGGATAAAATAAGGAGGCACGACTGCAGCTAAAGGAGGAAGCGGAAATGAACCCCGAGGATAAGCGGTTGATAGAGGACGCGTTGAGGGATGCAATCAGTCTTAGCGAGGATGAGCAATCCGTTCGTTCCTATCGTGATGTGCTGAAAAGGATGCTTGAGGAAAAAAACCAAACCGATCCGACTTTGGAGCTTTATAAGCAGGATGGCTTTCTATATGATTATGACGATAACTCCGGGAGCTGAAGACATTCGGATAAAGAAGATCAAGAAGCGCGGGATGCAGCGGCATTCGGCGTTTTTTCTATTTAGTCCAATCCTCTCTGTCCTTCCGGCCGGACAATCTTGCCGGTTTGATCAACAGCAGCCCGCAGAGGAATATCACGAAAACGATGCCCAGACTGACAAAAACGCCGATTCGCTGATCCGTTTTCAATGAAGCGCCGATGATTGTGAACAGAATGAACCCGATACCGGCATAAGAAGTGTAGGGATATCCAGGCATCAAATAGTTGTGTTTGCTCTTATAGGAATGCCGGTTTTTGATTTGTGAAGCGAAGATGATGCCCCAGTTTAAAATCAACAGTACTCCGGCCGCCGTGGTCATATATGCGTATACGGTCTTGGGCAGCAGGAAGGACAGCACGATTGAAACTGCCAAGCCTGCAGTGCTGAGACTTAATGCTTTGACGGCCACTCCTCTGCGATTGGTTTCCCCAAGGATTTTGGGCGCATCTCCATCATGGGCCAACGAGATCATCACCGATGTGATGGAGAACAGCGCACCGACCATGGTGGAGAAGGCTGCACTGATAATAATGGTGTTAAAGATCGTACCCAGGTACGGGATTTGAAAGGCGGACAATGCTGACACAAACGGACTTTCCGTTTCATTTATCCGATTCCACGGGACAAGCAATAAGATGCAAAACAGGGAGAGCGAGTAAATCAGGGTCAGCACCACCATGACCACTCCTCCGGCTTTGGGGATTTCCCGTTTGTTATTGAGTTCATTGGAAACTACCCCTAATACAGCAATGCCCCCGTAAGAAAACAGTACATAAATCATCGCCGACCAGAGCCCCCGAAAGCCGTGGGGAAACCAGGTGCCGGCGGCGGAAGCCGTCAACGCCGAACCTGGCTCACTCTCTTGCGGAGAGATCCATCCGAACAAAAACAAAACGGCTGTCCCGATAAAGATCAGCAGGGTGGAGAGTTTGACAACAGCAAAGAACGATTCGATCTGACCGAAATTTTTCACCCCCAACAGATTAATGCCGATCCCCAAGAAAGAATACATAATAGCGAAGACCCACAACGCCACATGAGGAAACCAGTACTTTGTAAAAATGGCAAGAGCCGTAATTTCGCTGGACATGATCAGCACTCCGGCAAGCCAATACATCCAACCGCTGACAAATCCGATGCGCCGTCCGAAGGCTTTTCCGGCGTAGGTACGGAAAGATCCGGGCTGGGGATCGTTAACCGACATTTCAGCAAGCGCGCTGAAAACGAAAAAGGACAGCAGTCCCCCGAATAGATAGATCAGCACAATTGCCGGACCCGCCAAGTGTATCGAAATTCCGGTTCCAAGGAAAAATCCGGCTCCGACAATCGAACCGATCCCGATCAAAGACAGCTGCCACCAAGAAATATACGGGGTTTTCCCTCGAGCGCTTCTTTTTTGTTTGCGGTGCTGCACGGTTTGTTCAACGAGGTGATGATGCTTCATGATGAATCCCCTTTCCGCGGACAGCATGCTGCAAATTCGTATGATTCCGCAGTTGGTTTAGTTTTGAAAAAACGGTAACAAAATCTAGTGGACTTGTCCAGCAAAATCTTAAAATACCGATGCGTTAAGGCGGTTGGAGGGTTAAGTATTGTCATGCGAACGTGTATTCTGTACAATAAGATTAACACTGGCAATAAGGGGAAAACGGATATGAACCGATGGACAGGCAGGACGGATTCGATTGAAGAATCGATCCGCATGATCAGACAATCCCCCGAGATTATGGAGCAGGTTACCTACTGGCATACGATCCCCCCAAAAGCGGCGACTTATGCCGATTTTCCGGCTTCATTGCATCTTGGATTGAAGGAAGCGCTGCAGCATAAGGGCATCGCCCGTTTGTACGCGCATCAGGCAGCGGCTTTCGCCGAAGTGGAGAAGGGCCGGCATATCGTGGCCGTTACGCCGACTGCCTCCGGCAAGACGCTTTGCTACAACCTTCCCGTATTGCAGAAGGTTCTGCATGACGAAAACGCCCGCGCCTTGTATTTGTTTCCGACAAAGGCGCTTGCCCAAGACCAGGTTTCCGAGCTGAAGGAAATCGTCGATATACTCGAGGTTGACATCAAGACCCATACCTATGACGGAGACACCCCGCCCACCGCCCGGCAGGCCATCCGCAATGCCGGACATATCGTGGTGACGAATCCCGATATGCTGCATTCGGCGATTTTGCCGCATCACACCAAGTGGGTCAAATTATTCGAAAATTTAAAATACGTGGTCATCGATGAAGTCCATTCCTACCGCGGTGTATTCGGCAGCCATGTGGCCAATGTGATCCGCAGGCTGAAGCGGATTTGCCGCTTTTACGGCTCCTCGCCGCAGTTTATCTGCGCTTCGGCGACGATCGACAATCCCCGGGAGCATGCGGAGCGCGTGATCGGGGAGACGGTGGCGCTGATCGACAACAACGGGGCCCCGGCGGGAGAAAAGCATTTTGTTTTCTATAACCCTCCGGTCGTCAACCGGCAGCTCGGCATTCGCAGGAGCAGCGTGCTGGAGACGCGCAAGATCGCAGGGCTGCTGCTAAAGCAGGGCATTCAGACGATCGTGTTCGCCCGCAGCCGGGTTCGCGTGGAGATTTTGCTGACCTATCTGCAGGAGCAGGTCAAGCATGAGCTGGGAAGCAAGTCGATCCGCGGCTACCGCGGCGGTTATTTGCCAAAGCTGCGCCGGGAAATCGAGAAGGGCTTAAGAGAAGGTGAAATCCGCGGCGTGGTGAGCACCAACGCCCTCGAGCTGGGCATCGATATCGGTCAGCTGCAGGCTTGTGTGATGAACGGCTATCCGGGTACCGTTGCCAGCGCCTGGCAGCAGTCGGGACGCGCCGGACGCAGGCAGGAAAGCTCCGTCACCTTCATGGTGGCGAGCAGCAATCCGCTGGATCAATACATCATCCAGAATCCCCGTTATTTTTTTGAACGTTCGCCCGAACGGGCGCTGATCCATCCGGACAATTTGATGATTTTGATCGATCATATCAAGTGCGCCGCCTATGAGCTGACCTTCGATGAAGATGAAAGCTTCGGAGGGGAGAACTTGCGGGAAATTCTCGAATTTTTGGCAGAAGAGCAGGTTGTGCACCATGCCGGCGGCAAATGGTATTGGATGGACCAATCCTTCCCCGCGCACAATATCTCCTTGCGTTCGGCCGCCCAGGAAAATTTTGTGATCATCGATATGAGCGAGGGGCATCGCGTCATTGGAGAGGTGGATCGCTTCAGCGCGCCGACACTGATCCATGAAGAAGCGATTTATATTCACGAGGGTGTACAGTATCAGGTGGAGAAGCTGGACTTTGAGGAAAAGAAAGCATTCGTTCGCGAGGTCAATGTCGATTACTTTACCGACGCCAGCATGGCGGTGCAATTAAAGGTGCTGCATACCGACCGGGAACGCGAGGAATTCGGTCTGTCACGCTATTACGGGGAAGTGACGGTCAACGCCAAGCCGACGATCTTCAAGAAGATCAAGCTGCGCACGCATGAGAACATCGGCTCCGGGCCGATTCATCTCCCGGAGGAGGAGCTGCATACGAGCGCGTACTGGTTTTCCTTTGCCGATGAGATCGCCGCAGGAAAAAGCGTCAACGATTTGCAGTACGCCCTGCTCGGCTTGGCCAATGTGCTGGTGCATATCGCACCTCTGTACCTGATGTGCGATCCCCTCGATATCCGGGTGGTACCGCAGGTCAAGGCGATACATAACAAGAAGCCGACGATTTTCTTCTATGACCGCTATCCGGGCGGAGTCGGCTTGAGCGAAAGGCTTTACGAGATGCACGGCGAGCTGCTCCGTCAGGCCAGACAGCTTATTTCCTCGTGCGATTGCATGAGCGGCTGTCCGGCTTGCGTCGGTCCGATCGAAGAGGTCGGCCTGTTGGGCAAAAAACAGGCGATGGAGCTGCTGCAGCAGCTGGAGGTAGTATCGTGAGCGGATTAAGAGACAAGCTTGTGCGCATGAAAAGCCCGTCCGCTCAAGCCAAACCGGCTGCACCTGCGGAAGCGCAAGGGAATGCGCAAGATGCCTGGTCCGCGATGCAGGCACAGATCGTGAGCAATGAGACGGGCTCATTTGTTCGCAGAAAAATTGACTATCCCTTTGAATTTTCCCATGGCCGCTATAAGCTCGGGGAGCTGCCGGAAAATATCGCGCATCTTTCTCCGCTGCTTGCGGGAAGTGAAAGTTTCAGCGCCGAAAGCCTGCTGTTTTTCGATACGGAGACGACCGGGCTCGGGATCGGCGCGGGAAACGTGCCGTTCATGATCGGGATCGGCTACTACAGCGGAGACGGTTTCGTCGTGGAGCAGCTGCTGATCCGCAATCCGGCGGAGGAGGCGGCGATGCTGCGTTATTTGGACGAAAAAATCGGCTCCACCCGGGTAGTGGTCAGCTACAACGGCCGCACCTTCGATTGGCCGATTCTAAGCAATCGCTATGTGCTGCACCGCATGCGGACCCCGTCGACAGAGATCAGACAGCTGGATCTGCTGTATCCCTCGCGCGGCTTGTGGAAGCATACGATGGAGTCTTGCCGGCTTGGCAAGGTGGAAGAAACCCGTCTGGGCATTGTCAGGCAGGAGGACGTTCCCGGTGCAATGGCGCCTGTTTATTATTTTCAATACCTGTCTTCCGGAGACCATCGTTTGCTGGAGGGGGTTTTTCACCATAATGAAATCGACATTCTTTCCTTGGCAGCGCTTGCCAACCATTTCTGCATGCTGCTGGGAGGGCTTGCGGATCACCGCGATTTGCCCGCGGCGGAAGGGTTCAGAACCGCGCTCTGGCTGGAAAAGTACGGCAAGGAGCAGGATGCGATGGCCGTCATTGAGCAGCTTTTGTCGCAGCGGGACGAGCGGCTGCGCGGTTTCATCGTGCCGCTGGCCGCTCATTTGAAGAAAAAAGGCAGGATCGAAGCCGCCGTTCGATTGTGGGAGCGCAGCGTCGTCGGCGGAAGCGGGTCCATGCCTGTTCCCGTCGAGCCGCTGATCGAGCTGGCGATGTACCACGAGCACAAAAAGCGGGATGTGGAGCGGGCGCTGTATTATGCCGAGCAAGCGCGTGCCGCAGTCAAACGCAGATTGGGATTGACGCGCGTTGCGCAGCGGCTGGAAAGGCTCTTGTCCGAAATTGAATATAGAATCGAACGCCTTAAAAGAAAACGTTCCTCCCAACTTCCTTCCCTGTTCTGATACAATGGGTTAAGTGGGAAGTTGAAGGAGAGTGATGGATTTGAGTCAGTTGGAGCATATTCTGATCATTGCCGCAGTGGTGCTCTTGTTCGTCGCAGTGATTTTGCCGCTGCTGGTTGCATTGTACATTTACCGATTTGATTCAAAGCAGAAGCAGCATTCGGTGCTGCGCAATTATCCGCTTCTCGGCAAGGTCAGATATTTTTTCGAAATGATCGGGCCTGAAATGCGCCAATATTTGTTTAACGGCGATCATGAGGGCAAGCCGTTCTCGCGTACGGATTTTCTCAATATCGTGCTGCCGGCCAAATATTTAAAAAACATTGTCTCATTCGGCTCCAATCGGGATTTCGAGCAGCCTGGCTATTATATTAAAAATGCGATGTTCCCGAAACAGCGTGATGAATTGAAGGTAGACAATACGGAGGGCGTCGTCACGAACAAGTATGTGCTGCAGGACGAAAACTTGTTCAAACGCAAGGAAGAATTTGTCCGTTCAGATGTCGAACCTTGGCTGTTAACGGATCGGGATGCCATTGTTGTGGGTCCTGACTGCCGATATCCGTTTGTGCTCAAAGACCAGATCGGCATGTCGGCGATGAGCTACGGAGCGCTGGGCGATCATGCGATTACGGCGCTTTCGCAAGGGCTGGGCATGGCCGGCGGAACGTGGATGAATACGGGGGAAGGCGGATTGTCCCCGCATCACCTCAAGGGCGGCGTGGACATCATCATGCAGATCGGCCCGGGATTGTTCGGAGTGCGCACGAAGGACGGCGAATTTTCCTGGGAAGAGCTTAAGAAGAAAAGCGAAATTCCCCAGGTCCGCGCTTTCGAAATCAAGCTTGCCCAGGGAGCGAAAGCTCGCGGCGGCCATCTCGAAGGCAGCAAAGTAACCGAGGATATTGCCCGGATCCGCGGCGTCGAGCCCTACAAAACGATCGACAGCCCGAATCGCTTCAACTTGTTCTCCGATGCCGACGGTTTGATCGCATTCATCGAGAAGATCCGCGAAGCGACCGGCAAGCCGGTCGGGGTCAAGATCGTGATCGGCGGCGAGGATTCGGCCGATGAGCTGGCGGAGGCGATCAAACGAACGGGCAAAAGCCCGGACTTTATTACCGTAGACGGCGGCGAAGGCGGAACCGGCGCAACCTATCAGGAACTGGCCGACAGCGTGGGTCTGCCGCTCAAATCCGCGTTGATGATTCTTAACCATACCTTGATCCGATATGGCGTCAGAGATCGTGTGAAGATCATTGCTTCCGGCAAGCTGTTCAGTCCCGACCGGATTGCGGTGGCGCTGGCGATGGGCGCGGACTTGATCCATATAGCCAGGGGCTTCATGATTACCGTGGGCTGCATCGGCGCCCAGCGCTGCCATACGAATCAATGTCCGGTAGGGGTGGCGACAACCGATCCGAAATTTCAAAGAGCGCTCGTCATCGAGGAAAAGCAGTACCGCACGATGAATTACCTGATCACCATGCGGGAAGGTTTGTTCACGCTGGCTGCAGCTGCCGGGATCGATTCGCCGGCGCATTTCGCTCCACAGCATGTGGTTTATAAAGATGCGGAAGGCAGGGTGAGGTCGTTAAAGGAAATCTACCGCAGCCTGTTCTGGCCGCGCATCGATGCGAATATAGCGCCGTGCGATTTTTCCGAAGCCAATTGAACGTTGAACGTTAAGGCAGTTTTCAGGCAGCCGGTCAGCGCCGGCTGCCTTTTTTGCAGAAATTTGCTTGGACGGATTTTTCATTAGAAGGCAGAAAGGGTCATTTTTATATGGAAAAGCACTTATCGTTATTGATCGATCTGGACGGCACGATGTACAGAGGAACACAGGCTATTCCGGATGCGGCCCGGTTTATGGAACGGGTAAGGCAGGAGGGATTGCGGTTTTTGTTTTTGACCAACAATTCTTCAAGAACTCCGGAAGCGGTGGCCGAGCACTTAAGCTCGCTCGGCATTGCAGCGAAAGCGGAGGAAGTAGTTACGGCCTCGCAGGCTGCGGCACACTATATGGCTGAACATTTGCAATGCCGGCGCGTGTACTGCATTGGCGAGGAGGGCTTGATCCGGGCTCTCACAGAAGCCGGGCTCGAGCTTGTGGAGACTGCACCCGAGGCTGTCGTGCAAGGGATCGACCGGTATTTTGATTACGGCAAGCTGGCGAAAGCGGTGAATTTTATCCGTTCCGGGGCAGCAAGCATATTGACCAACCCGGATCTTTTGCTGCCTTCCGAAGCGGGCTTTCTTCCCGGAGCAGGCAGCATCGCCGCATCGATTCGCAGCGGCTCGGGAAAGGAACCGATCGTGATCGGCAAACCGTCTCGTATCATGATGGATTATGCATTGAATAAAATCGGCAGCTCATCCCGGCAGACGCTCGTGATCGGTGATAATCTGCATACGGACATTGCCGCAGGTGCAGCTACAGGCTGCCGCACGGCGCTGATCTTAAGCGGGGTTACGACAAGGGACAATCTGCAGCAGCAGATCAAGCTCGCCGGCGTGCAGGCCGACATCGTCAGCGACAGCTTGCTGGAGCTGCTGCCGCAGTTAGTGCGATAAGTGTATATTTCCAGGCGGTTCCGGTTATAAGAGTAGAATAATCTGCTAGAGGGTGATGGGATGCCGGAACTGCCTGAAATGGAAAATTACAAGCGATTGCTGACGCCGCTCATCAGCCATCGACCGATTTTGGATACAACTGTCACCAGAGAAAAATCGCTTAATTTGCCGATCTATCAATGGCGTGAACGGGTTGTCGGCCAAAAAGTCGCCGCCGTCGCCCGCAAGGCCAAGCATTTGCTGATCCATTTGACCGGTGGTGATGTCCTGAATTTGCATTTAATGCTTGGCGGCAAGCTGTTTTTTGGAACGGAGAAAGAAAAGCCGGAGCGGAGTGCTCAGGTCGAAATGAAATTTCCGCACGGCACGCTGTTTTTTATCGGCCTCAGGTTGGGTTATCTTCATCTTCATAGAAGGCCCGAATTGGATCAACTCTTATCACGGATCGGACCGGATCCATTGTATCCGCCTTTATCGGAGACGGCTTTTCGTGAAAGACTGCTGATGAAAAGCCGAAGCGCATTGAAAACGGTACTGACGGATCAGCACGTGCTGGCCGGAATCGGCAACTGCTATGCGGATGAAATATGCTTTGACGCGGGGATTGTGCCGTTCCAGAAAATTGCCGCTCTTCAAGGGGAACATTGGAGCAGGCTGTATCGTTCCATGCGGGAGGTGCTGGAAATTGCGGTCGAATTCGGGGGCTATATGGATTTGCCGCTGTACAAGGGCGATTTGCTGACTGGCGGTTACGATTCGCGCTGCCGCGTTTACGATCGTGAAGGAGAAGCTTGCGTGCGCTGCGGCCATCCGATCAAGCGTGAAGAAATATCCGGGCGGAAAATGTTTTATTGTCCGAACTGCCAAGGGGTGCAGTGATGCTTCAGCTTGCAATCGGCCGGCACATCAGCATACGCGGCGGTTATTTGGCAGCGGCGAGAACGGCCAAGGAAATCGGCGCGAATGCGTTTCAGTACTTCCCCAAAAACCCCCGCAGCCTGTCGGTGAAAGCTGTCGATCTCCGCGATTCGCAAGCGTGCAAGCTGTTCTGCCGGGAAAACGCAATCGTCTCCATTGCCCACACGGCTTACCCGGTTAATATTGCTTCAGACGATGCGGAACTGCGCAAGCAGATTCTGCAATCGATGATCAACGACTTCGAAATCGCCGAAGCAAGCGGTTCTTT